>CAZLCY010000131.1:0-7130 GCA_964558075.1 uncultured Bacteroidales bacterium | reverse complement strand
TCTACCACCATCGAGCCATGAGCCTTCCACTGATTCGTTTTCAAATTCAACAAAAAACTCAACAATATCATTCGGATTCATTTTAGGACGATTGGTAGTTTTTGTAACATGTGATGTTCGGCTTGCAAGAATGTCTACACAATTTCGTTCCATTGTGTAAGTTGCATTGTTTGGGTATTCGTTACTTACCCAGTCAGGAGCATTATTACTTGAAATAGTGGTTTGCAGGCATATTCGAGGGTTTGCGATTCCGTTTGCCCGAACCGTAAATGTTACTTTTCCCGAAGAAGCATCCACACCACCTGCGGAAGTAAAGCCGTTAACCGTACCAATATCCCATGTAACAGAAGTGCCATTAAATGTTCCATTGTGAGAAGCAGAAATAAAATCATAATTCGGGTCTAAAGGAGTTGTAATTGTCACGCCCGTTGCATCAAGTTTTCCGTAATTTCGGTAATCAACAGTATAGGTAATTAAATCTCCCTGATAGGCATATGTTTTATCGACCGACATATATACTTTCATATTTGCTGCAGGATCCATATTAAGCGGAGGATGAAGATTACCTGAAGTTGTAAGCATTCCAAGTAAACGAAACCAACCGTGAAAGTATCCCGGTGTACTTTTTATATATCGTTCTTCAGCTGTTAATCCGCTTGATTTATATGAAGCATCATCCCACATAATATCAGATTGTCGCCAAATATCAGCAATGAGTTCAAGATCTTCCGATGCAACGGCTGCAGGAGCACCTGCCCCTACATTATAGTTGACTCTGTTTTTTGTTCCTCCAATAACACCATCAAGACTCCAGAATTGAGGAATATGTGCAGGTCCGGTAAAGCTTGGAGAGGCGGGGTCAGGTGAAGAGCCAAATGTTCCACAATGAGGTGTACCTGTCGAACTCCAGGGAGCTTTCATGCGTTCGGCGTGTCGAATGCCCATATCGTATTCAAAAGTGTTTGGAACATTGATTACCTCATGTGTTACCGGATCCCATGTGTATTCAGGATTACCATGCCATACATAATTGAGAATAGTACGCCACGCCAAGCGAAAATCTTCACCTTCCGGGCCGGATGGGTGTTGACCAAACGAAACAACCGAGCCATCATTAGTAATAGAACAACTACCCGAAGATGCAATACCACCTTGTTCGTATAGTTTCCCAATTAGCCAGTCAGAAGACGCTTCACCGCGAATATATTGGTGAGAAATCCAGTCTCGTGCACCCTGAGAATCCATATACATTGCAAATTGTTTAAAATAAGCAGGACCCACATAATCGGTATATAGTCCCGAGACACTATATGCTTCAGGGTTATTTTGAGCCCAAGGGTATGCGGTATTTGCCGGAGTTGTTCGCCATGTTGTGGTTTCTGCCCAGGTGTTACCGTTTTTTACATATCCGTCAATTCCAATGTCTCCCGACATTATTCCCGAAAAACCACCATTTACATTATTTAAAGTAAGCGTATCAACAATGGCAGTAATCATACTTTCAGCAGCATCTTTATAAGATATTGGATTTCCACAGGCATCGTTAATCCCCATATATTCTCCCCATTGTTTGTATGCGAGTAGTAAGCCCATTGCAATATCAAAATCCCCGTCTGTTGCCGAATTTACATCTGTTCCGCCGGCAGGATCGCTTGCATCACATTTCCAGCCGGGCAAATAATCTCCGTATCGATAGTCAGGTCTCAATTCAGTACAATCCTCATAGCGAGTTACCCCACTCAGTCTGTGGTCATGAATCCAAAGCCAGAGACCGTCAAAAGTAGGCTTGTCTGCAAAATATGCAGCTGCAAGTAAAGCATACCCGTCACCTTCAGAAACAAATGTTCCCCAGTTAGCAGGTACTTCATCAGGGTTGAAAACTATATATTTTACCCCATTTAATTCTTCACCTGAATACCGACATCGATGCATCATTATTTCATAGCCTTCGCGCATAGATTTTTCCATGTCGGCATGAGTTACACCTTCCGCATTATTTTCAGCTAAAGTTTTCCCGTGATTATATTCGAGAAATTGAGGGAATGGAAAATTCGGATCGCCTGAATTTATATCAACAGGGGGGCAGTCATCTATAGGAACTTGCCCAAAAGCTGTGGAAATATATAGTATGAGAATAATGCAAGAATAGAATATTTTTTTCAACATAGTTAAAATATTGAAGTTTAATTAACAAACAAAGATAACAAATTTTTCCCTACTATTAAAAGACTTTTTTTTGTTTAAAAAAGTTGCATCAAAAAAAATATAATTAAGATTGTTTGTTAACACGCAAAAAAATATATATAATTGTAAAATTATTTGATTGAGAATATATTTATTTATATATTTATATGTTGAATAGTTACAGATTTATCTATGCGGATAGTAAAATATATATTTTCTCATTTTCTTATTTTTATTTGAAGAGTATGTGAATTTTATATTATTTTTTTGTATGTTTGCATAACATGGCTCTAATAATGTAGTAAAAGACAGGTGTTGAGAGAAACAAATTGTTATAAATAATACACTATATACAATGAAGAAGATATACCTTTATGTAATTGCTTTTTTACCCTTGCTCTTATGCGTGAGTGTATTGCGTGCGCAGGATCCAAACTTTTCTCAGTTTTATTTTAAAGAAGTGTACTACAATCCTGCTTTTACCGGTATTAATCCCGGATTACGCGGGACGGTTACAGACAGACATTTATGGGTAAATGTGCCGGGAGAATATGGAACGCAAAGTATCGCTTTTGATTATTATGATGATAAATTTGCACAAGGTGGTTTTGGTGCTCATATTACAAGAAATACACAGGGACAAAACTTTCTTAATACATATTCGGGAGGTTTAATGTACGCAAAACAAATCAGGGTTTTACCTGATTTAATGTTTCAAATTGGTGCCGGAGCACAGTATGTTTATAAAACAATTGATTATACTGATCTTACCTTTTCTGATGAATTTGATCCTCGTTTTGGTAGAATTTATGAAACAGAATTTGTTCCACCTGATAAGTCTATGTATGACCGAGGTACTTTAGATTATAATGCCGGGCTTGTAATACGATTTAATATTCGACAAACACCGGTAAAATATATTGCTGCTAATACGTTTGGTATTGCGTTTCATCATTTGACTGAGCCGGATTTTTCTTGGCTGGACGATGGTAATGAGGCTCCTATTCCTATGAAAATGGTTATTCATGGTATTTCTGATATTCGCATTAACAGAAGTGGATTCCATAATAGATTTTTTCTTTTAACTCCGGGTTTTATTTATGAAAATCAAGCAGAATCTTCATATTTGTTTAAAGGTGAAGAAGCCGGTGCAAAAACACTTTCCTTTGGTTTAAATGCAGTTATTCCTTCGAAAATATCCTTTATGTCTTCTTTATACCTCGGTGTATGGACACGTAAACAATATTGGAAAGAAGAGATGTTGCAAGATTTTGTGAATGATATTCAAAAGAAAAGTTTTGACTCTATGATTTTTACGCTTGGGTATATTAAGTATTCTCGTGATAAAAAACAATTATATAGGTTCTTATATAATTATGATATGACTATTTCATCGGCGGGTTTGGCAACCGGAGGTTCTCATGAGGTGACGCTTAGTTTTGAGATTCATGACTTGGCTCTTCCCGGTAGAGGAAATAGACGTGGTGCTGTTCCTCATCCCAACGATAAATTTTATAAATAAAAAAGCCTTTCGTTTGGAATTGTTTCTCGTGTAATTTTTGTATTACACCTTCTGTATATTTTTGTATTGGTATGTTTTCATCAAAACCGTCGTATTCATCGATTTTGCATAAACTTGGCTATTCGCTCGATCAGGAAGGGATTTTAAATAGATTTATACGTGAAGGTGATGCTTGGAAAAGTCACTTGGAACATACAAAAAACTGGATTCTGGATTTTTCGAAAGATTACAAAAATAAATCAATTGCCTTATTAGGTACCGGTTGGTTTCTTGATATTCCCATAGATTATTTGTTGCAACAGTGTAAAACGGTATATGCTGTCGATGTTGTTCACCCTCCTCAGATAGTGCATAAGTATAAAAATATTTCCAATTTGGTTTTTGTGGAAGCTGATGTTACCGGCGGACTTATTTATACTGTCTATGATATTTTATATGGTAGTCGGAAACATGAACGGATTGATTTTTCCTGTATCTCTGTCCCTGAATTTACTATTCCTTTTGATGTTCAGGCGGTTGTTTCATGTAATATTTTGAATCAATTAAATATCTTACTCTGTGATGCTATAACTGATTCTCGTATGTATACAGATACAGATTGTTCGCATGTTCAAAAAAATATTCAGAAAAAGCATCTTTTATTTTTACAGAAGTATTCTTATTGTTTAATTTCTGATTGGATACAAGCTACCTATGAAGCTGATATTAATAATATGAGTCAAAAAAATCTTGTTGTTGTTGAACCACCTAAACATGAAAAACATGCCGAGTGGTCTTGGCGATTTGATAGTTCAGGGACATATGAGGAGAATAAAAATGTGGAGTTTGTTGTTCATGCATTTAGTCATTCATAAGTTTTTTCTGAGTAACTACCCTGAATATTATACGCACCTTGTTTTGTTGTATTTTTGAAAAAAAAATTATCTAAAAATCAGTATATCAGAAGTGTCTGTATTGCTTTTGTTGAGAGCTCTGTCTTGAACATAAAAAGTGCAATATATGGTATCATATGGTAATGTTGATTTACTATGAGCCATATTTACCGAAACTTCTGCTTGGATGAATTTTGTGTCGTTTTTGCTTCGTATTTGTGGTAAAATATAATTGTTTGTGTCAGGTGTGAAAGTGGAAAGTTCAGTAAATATACCTTTGTGTTTTACATAAAATGTGCAAAAGAAGTCTTTTTCATCAGATTGTGCCTGACCATGTCCAATATCACCATCACCGTCGTAGAGCATAAAGGTAAGTAATACATTTTTTTCAGGATTACCTAGTTCGTCTTCCGTAAAATAAGCATGAGCACTTTTATATTCAATCTGAGGTTCCGCTGGATATTCCGGATAATCAACACATGAAATGAGCGAACAACAAATTATGCAATATGCTAAAAAACGTGAATACATTTATTTATCTCTCATGAAAATTCGTATTGGTACACCTTTAAAATTATATGTTGCACGTATCTTATTTTCAAGATATCGTTTATACGGGTCTCGTACATATTTTGAATTACTGCAAAAGAAAGCAAAAGCCGGCCATGGTGTTGGCAGCTGAGTAACATATTTTATTTTAATAAATTTGCCCTTTACAGCAGGTGGATGATATTGGGCTATAGCTTCGAGCATTACTTCGTTTAGCTGTGAGGTAGGAATTCGTCTTTTTCTGTTTTCATATACTTGCTGTGTTTCCGAAAGTATTTTTTGCAATCGTTGTTTTTCGAGAACAGAGGTAAATAAAATGGGTACATCATTAAAGGGAGCTAATTTTTCTCTCAGTTTTTCTTCAAAGTCGCGAGCGGTGTATGTGCCTTTATCCTGAATTAAATCCCATTTGTTTACACAAATAAGTAAGCCTTTATTGTTTTTAACTACAAGACGTACAATATTCATGTCTTGTGATTCTATACCTTGTGCGGCATCGAGTAAGAGTATACAAACATCTGCTTTTTCGAGTGAACGTATTGATCGAAGTACAGAATAAAATTCAATGTTTTCGTGTACTTTTTCTTTTTTTCGTAAACCGGCAGTGTCTACAAAAAAATAATCATAGCCATATTTTGTAAATCGGGTACCGACAGAGTCTCTCGTTGTTCCGGCAATTGGGGTAACAATATTTCTATCTGTTTCGGTCAGTACATTGAGTAACGATGATTTACCCACATTTGGACGACCGATAATTGCAATGTGGGGAATGTCCGGTTGTTCAACATCTTGTGTCTCGGGTAATTTTTTTACAACTTCATCAAGTAAGTCGCCGGTACCACTGCCATTGATTGAAGAGATGCAGAAATAATCACCTAATCCTAATTTATAGAATTCTACTGCATCGTATTGTCTTTTATTATCATCAACTTTGTTGACAACAATCATTATTTCTTTGGAACTTTTGCGAAGCATGTTAGCTATCGCCTCATCATGGTCGGTAATGCCGTTTACAACATCAACCAGAAAGATAATTATATCTGCTTCGTCTATTGCTAAGCGGACTTGTTTTCGAATTTCGTCTTCAAAAATATCATCAGATTTTATTGTCAGACCTCCTGTGTCAATTATGTTAAATGTTTTACCATTCCATACAGATTGTCCATATTGTCTGTCTCGTGTTACTCCACTCACTGCATCAACAATTGCTTTTTTTGATTCTGTTAATCGATTAAAAAGGGTTGATTTTCCTACATTTGGACGTCCTACAATTGCTACTATTCCACTCATATTATTAATTTTTTACAAAGATAATAGAAAAAAACGTATTTGTGTGAAAATCTGAATAGAACAGTAGAAAACTAATTGATTATTTCCCCGGTTAATCTATAAATAGCTGTTTCAGACATAATACAATTATATTTTGCTTCGAGTAATTGTATTGAAGCTCTCAGGTATTGGTTTTGAATTGTTCTAAAATCGAACGAAGAAATTGATCCGGCTTCGAATCGTTTTTCTGCTAATTGAAATTGTAATTTTGCAGTTTCCTGGTTTCTTTGTGCTAAATTATAAACCACTTTGTTGCTTTCAAATAATTCATATTCTTGTTCTATTTTATTTTGCAATTCAAAAATCATTTCTTGCAGTTCCAGTTGGGTGATATGTTTTTCAATAGCACGTATTTGAATTGCACGCTTGCGCGTTCCGGCTGTGTAAATATTATAATTCAATGAAATATTAGCAAACAGTTGTTGGTTGTCGCTTTCTATGGTATTGTTGGAATATTCTGTGTTGTTCATATTGTATGCACCTCCTGCTCGGGCTTGAATAGTTGGATACCGATTGCTTTGTGCGAGTTTTACCTCTTGCTTTTTTACTTCAAGTTGCATGTACTTGTTCTGAACTTGTGTGTTTTGTGTCGGGATTTTTTTTCTAAGTTCTTTACGTTCAAATGAAATAATTTCAGGTTCGAATGAGTCAGGGAAAAGATAGGAGGCATCTGT
>CAZLCY010000130.1:0-7196 GCA_964558075.1 uncultured Bacteroidales bacterium | reverse complement strand
ATACACAACACATACTCCTGTTCCGGCAGGACATGATTCTTTCCCTGAAGATCTCATGATGACATATTTAGGACAATTTCCCGAACGATTACAATTGAGTTGGAATGAATTTATGAACTTAGGAAAAATGCATCCTGATAATCAGGAAGAAAATTTCTCTATGAGTAATCTAGCTATTTCAACTTCTCAAGAAATAAATGGTGTAAGCGAATTGCATGGAGATGTCTCAAAAGACATGTTCAAAGATTTATGGCAAGGGTATTCTGTTGAAGAATCTCATATTGGATATGTAACAAATGGGGTACACTACGGAACATGGACATCTAAAGAATGGCAAAAACTTCATAAAAAAACATTTGGTGACGATTATCTAAATAATCTTTCTGATAAAAATTATTGGGGGAAAATTTTCGATGTTGAAGATAATGTTATGTGGGAATTAAAAAAATCGCATAGAAAATATCTTCTTGATTATATAAAAGAAAATCTTCACAAAAACTGGACTCAGCGATTCGAAGATCCTAAGAAATTATTAAAAATTACCCAATCAATAAATAACAACACTCTTACTATTGGTTTTGCTCGCCGATTTGCAACATATAAACGTGCATACCTGCTATTTAGCAACTTAGAGCGTTTAAGCAAAATCGTAAACAATACTGAACGACCGGTACAATTTATATTTGCAGGAAAAGCTCACCCGAATGATAAGCCCGGACAGAATATGATAAAAGAAATTGTTCGTATTTCAAAACTGCCTGAATTTGTCGGAAAAATTATTTTCATAGAAAACTACGATATGAATCTTGCAAAACGATTAGTTCAGGGTGTTGATATTTGGTTAAACACCCCTACTCGTCCACTTGAAGCTTCGGGTACCAGCGGTATGAAAGCGGTAATGAATGGTGCGATGAACTTTAGCGTACTCGATGGTTGGTGGTGCGAAGGTTACACTGAAGGTGCAGGATGGGCATTGCCAGAAGAACGAACATATGATAATCAAGAATTACAAAACAATTTAGATGCTGAGACTATCTACAACATTCTTGAGAATGACATTGCTCCTCTTTATTACGATAGAGATGATTCGGGAATTCCTCACAATTGGATACAATACATGAAAAAATGTATTGCCGAGATTGCTCCAAAGTTTACAACCAAACGTATGATTGATGATTACCATTCTCAATTTTACTCAAAATTGGCACAACGATTCAGTGCTTTAACAGAAAACAATTATGCTCTTACAGATGAAATAACAAACTGGAAACAAAAAATTTCTGAAACTTGGGACAATATTTCGGTTATTTCGGTTGATATTAATAATAAAACCGGTAAAGAACCTCTAACTTTAGGAGAATCATACAATGGAACAGTAAAGTTAGACCTCAAAGGTTTATCTCCTGAAGAAATTGGCGTAGAATTAATTATTACCGAACAAGTTGACGCTGAACATTCTGAAATTCAAGAAATTAGTCAATTTGAGTATATTAAAAATGAAGAACATATTTCTGTGTACTCTATAACCATTAAACCAAAACATTCCGGGGTCTTTAATTATGGAATCAGAATGTATCCAAAACATCCTGCTCTACCACACAGACAAGATTTTGCGTATGTAAGATGGATTTAAAAAAAACACTTATTGTTTGACAAAAAAAAAGCTGCTTATTCAAAGCAGCTTTTTTTTACAACAATTTTGGTTGAAAGTCAAAAAAATCAATCTATACTACGCATCCATCCAAGATTCTTGTAATTTGGAGATGATTTCTTCACGAAGTACGGAAAAGAAGCATATGCATATATTACTATTTCTGCGTAATAACTAATTCCGTACGTCTGTTTTGTGCTCGATTCTCTGCAGTTGAATTATCAACTACCGGTTTCGTATCAGCATATCCTTTGTAGGTAAGACGAGTTTGAACGATTCCCTTTTGTGTTAAATAATTATAAACAGCCTCAGCACGTTGAGCAGACAATTCCTTATTACGAGCATCAGAACCGGTATTATCGGTATGTCCGCCAATTTCGAAATGTATAGACGGATTTTGATTCATAAAACGAACAATCATATCAAGTTCGGTTTTCGATTCCGGTTTTAACTTATCCGAATCCACATCAAAAAACACATTTTTCAACACCACTTTACTTCCTACAATTAATGGTTGTAAGGAAATATCCAAAGAGGAATCGATTGTTTGCAAAGATACATTTTCGGAATAAAACAAATACCCTTTATGCCACACACGTAACATATATTCATCTTTTTCTACAAACGGAACAATAAAATTTCCGTCGGCATATCGTGCCTGACTTGTATAAAACTCCTCACCTGAATGTAAATTATACAATTCTATATGAGCTCCGAGTCGTTTTTTCGTTTCCACATCAGAAACAGCACCTTTTACATACGTCACCGCATTCGGACGAATTTGTTCGGGAGTATCAAACATATAAATATCCTGTCCGCCGAGCGAAGAATATCGGTCAGAAGAAAAATAAGCTTTTTCACCCGAAGCATTTACAATAATTCGTAATTCAGCCGTATGAGTATTAATAGGGTATCCGAGATTTTGAGGTAGCGTCCAATGTTTAGAATCCTTCAAAGTAGACTTATATAAATCAGATTTTCCGACACCTGCATGTCCGTCCGAGGCAAAATAAAGTGTCACACCATCAGCATGAATAAATGGCGATTCATCATTTTCTGAAGTATTTATTGGTTTTCCAAGATTTTCAGGAGGAGTCCAACCTATTTCAGTTTGTGTACTTACCCAAATATCCTTTTTCCCTTCTCCGCCGGGACGATTCGATACAAAATACAAAGTTTTTCCGTCAGCCGACAAACTCGGTTGCGATTCCCAGTATTTTGAATTAACCGGTTCACCAATATTTTTTGGTTTCGACCATGAACGCCCATCAAATTCAGTAATATAAATATCGCACGACCCAAAACCTCCCGGCATATTACAGGCAGTAAATATCATCCGTTGACCATCAGCCGAAATAGATTGAGCCCCTTGATTAGCCGGTGTGTTTATAGGTTCTGAAAAAGCTTTCCGCGGAGCCCATCCTGTATCTGTACGTACACTATAAAATAAATCCTCCTGTTCAATAGGCGAATCAGGAGACGGTATAAGAGACGTAAAAATTAAAACCTCATCGTCAACCGTTATTGTCGGGTGATAATCATTATATTCTGTATTAATATTCTCACCAAGATTTTCAGGATCAAACGGCACCGGATGTTCCATAAATTTTATAGCAACAAAACATTTATCTTTCAGTTTTTGTACCTTTTCGACTTGTGATTTTTGGAGAGCAGACGAATGCGACAAAAGATGCTTTAAATTAGTCTGTGCTTCACGAAACAGACCTTGTTCCACTTGCTCATAAGCCAATTTATAATACGCCCAAATATGTTCATCTCCACACAAATTCACACATGTTTGTAATATTTCAACAGCTTTTTCGGGACGATTCGTTTCGATATACACACCTGCTAATAAATAATAAACCTCAACAAAAGTTTCATCTTTTTTCAATGCATCATTCAGTGCATCTTCTGCCTTATCGAAATACCGATACTGAAAATTTTGAATTGCATCTTCGTATAAAGAAACAGCCTTTTTATTATCAGAGGAATAATTTTGTGCTAACAGAGAAAAACTCGCAAAAAAACAGATAATGAACCACAGACTTCTCATATAAATTAATTTAAGGTATATTCAAATATTTATGTGTTTGAATCGAAATATTCCATTCAGGATTCAATTTACAATAATTAATTATTACAGGCAAAATCTTTGCCGAAGATTTCCACTCAGGCTGTAAATACAATTTACAATTCTCCCTTACTTTTTCTTTACAACTTTCAGCCCATTGTAACCGTTCGGGGGTGTCAATTATTATTTTCAGTTCATCAGCATGAGCATAAAAATCTTGGTGAGGTTCATGATGTGGTTTAGGAGAGAAACATATCCAATCCCACGAACCCGAAAGTTTATATGTGCCATTTGTTTCGAGAAAGGTTTTGATAGAATGTGTCTTTAAAGCATTACATAAAGAATCCAAATTATTCATTAAGGGTTCGCCACCGGTTATCACAACACTTTTGGCAGGATGTTCCAGCACAAGATTTACAATTTCAGAAATTGTTTTATGCGGATGAATATCCGGATTCCACGATTCCTTCACATCACACCAACCACATAAAACATTACAACCACCCAAACGTATAAAATACGCCGGTTTTCCGGTATGAAATCCCTCCCCTTGTATACTATAAAACATTTCCACTATCGGTAATGTTTGTTCTTCTTTTCTGTTTTCGCACATATATATATAAATTACAGGACAAAAATATCTTTTTTATTCGTAATTTTTGGTAGACTAAGGGCTTTTTATCATTTTCGCACAAAACAGAAATTATGAACCCGAAGATATTTTCACTTATCATTATACATATTATTAGTTTGCACGTTTTTTCGCAACAGCAAGCTACACAAAATTTCGAATTGCCGGTAACCATTCCGGTTCTCTTGTCTGCAAATTTCGGAGAACTCCGCCCTAACCACTTTCATGCAGGAATAGACATAAAAACAGAAAAAATAACCGGAAAATCAATTATTGCTATAGACAGCGGATACGTGTCTCGCATTGTTGTTGGCCCGTACGGTTACGGTAAAGCCTTGTATATAACCCATCCCTCAGGACATATCTCAGTATATGGTCATTTAGAATCATTTGCCCCGGCAATTGATTCCTTTGTAACACAATACCAATACGCTCAAAAAACGCACTCAGTAAACATTACCGTTCCCCAAGGACTTTTACCGGTTTCTCGCAGAGAAGAAATCGCAAAATCGGGAAACAGCGGTAGTTCGGGAGGACCGCATTTACATTTTGAAATCAGAGACTCAGCAAACAATGCATTAAACCCTCTTTTATTTTACCCACAAATAACAGATCGTGCAGCACCACAAATTCGCTCGTTATACGTCTACTCTTTCGATTCAGTTCATGGCATACAAACAGATTCAAAAAAACACAGAGTATATCAAAAATCACCGGGAGAATATTACATTTCCGGATCTGTTTCCGTTTCGGAAAACACAGGATTCGGTATTCAAGGAAACGATAAAATTCACAACGTATACCACATTTTCGGATATTACACTGTTTCACTTTCAGTAGACGGCAAAAAAATATATTCTCGTACAGTAGACACCATCTCATTTTACGAAACACGCGACATTAACAGTTTACTCGATTATGAACTCTTTTCGAAAGGGCGACAATATATAGAAAAACTATATGTAGAACCCAACAATGAATTAACCATATATACCAAGAAAAACAACGGACTACACCTTAAACCACACAAAATGTACAACTGCGAAGTTATTGTTCAGGATTTTCATGCAAACACATCACGGCTAAAATTCACCATTATAGCCGACACAAACAAAACACAAAATTCCATTTCCACTCCTGTTTATTCATACACAAAACCATTTGAATACATCAGCGCACCGTTCAGTTTCACAACAGATTCTGCTGCGTTTTACAAAAATTTCACCTTCACGGTCAAAACAGACAGCACGAATATAGAAACAGAATTTTCGCCCCGCTATACAATTAATTCCAGTGAACTCAGCATTAAAAAAAGTGCAGACATTTCAATACAATCAAACATTCCCGACAGCCTTCGCCGCTATGCTACTGTTCGCTACGAATCACCAAGCGGTCGGAGACGTTCGTTACAGGCTGCAATTTCTCCCGATGGCACAGCACATCTGAGCACCAACAGAATAGGCACCTATTCTGTAGTTATTGACACAATTGCACCAATCGTTAACCGATTAAATTTCAACTCGGGAGAAAATATTCAACACAAAAACCACATATCTTTTCGCATGTACGACAATTTCTCGGGAATAGCTGAATATATTGCATTTATCGATGGTAAATGGTGTATGCTCAATTTCGACGGAAAATACTCTTATGTTGTATTAGATTTAACCAAAGCTCCAATAGAAAAAAATGCGGAACACAATCTAAAAATTTATGTAAAAGATGCTGTTGGCAATACAACCGAGCAAGAGTATACTTTTTATTGGTGATAATTTCTGTTTACATATAGTGAAATATGTTTTTTTGACTGCGACAGTCTAACGTATAGTATAAGCATTGCCTCATGCCTTATTATTCGTCATAAATTTTGTCATTTTAAAATTAACAAGCTCTTTCTCTTTAGATTTCTTCATCTGTTGCTTTTCAACTATAAATCCATGTTTTTCAAAAAATCCCTTTGCTGTTATACTAACATCTGAATATATTAATTCATTTTGTTGTTCAAAAGCTTTCTTCTCAATCTCGCATAATAATTTCTTTGCAATTCCATGTCTTTGAAAATGCTTATAAACAAACAATAAATCCAAATATCCATCAGATGCGAGTGAAGCAATACCAACAATTTTATCATTTAATCTCGCAACAATAAAATAAAATTTTTCAATCTCATCAGCCCATCTATCGACATCTTCATGCCAAGACGACCAATCATCAATTTCGTCTTTAGGATAATCCTTTGAATTAATTTCCTGAATCGTCTCGTAAAACAATTGTGTTATTTCTTTTAAATCTGCGAGGGTAGCTTCTACTATTTTCATTTTTCACTCAATTCTCAAAAACAGTAATTAATTGATCTGAATTAAACATTGATGCAGGAGAAATAACTAATTCCTCTTTCGGAATGTGTTCACCGTATCTTTCCATTAATTTCAGCCTTACAGCCTTTTCAGTCAGGTTAAAATCGCCCAACTTTTCGAGTTTTCCAATTTCCAGTCCAATCGACTCTTTGTAAATTTTCCATACCAATTCGGAACAATAAATTCTTGAATCAGACCACTCAAAATACAAATCATAATCCTTTCCGGCATATTTTTCACCTATCTGTTTCATTTTTGTCAAAGTCTCAGGAGTCAATAATTTCTGTGAATTTTTAATCCGCTTAACAACATAATGTTCATTTTCTCCTCTTGTAATCCAATCATTTAATGGTGTCAGTTTTACAGGCTGAACAGCTTCATAAACAAAATAGTCATTTCCTTGCTTATAAATAATACCCATGTGACTATATTTTGAACCAGTCGCAATCTGAATCGCTTTACTCTGTCCAGATTTTGAAGTCT
>CAZLCY010000129.1:0-7242 GCA_964558075.1 uncultured Bacteroidales bacterium | reverse complement strand
TTCTACACTTGTTATTACCGGCAGCTGGATTGAAAATATGTATTTAGCAACTCAATTACTCCCCTATTTTGAATCAACTGAAATAAAAACAGAATTGGTTCAAAAAATAATTCAACAAAATGAATATTTAGATAACATGACAGCTCTCGTATCTGAATTACAAGAAGGAGATAATATCTATATTAATAATTTAATGAAAGACCTCACAAAAATCGATTCTGTGTATCAAACCTTTGATAATAAATTACTCACCGAAGAAGATATTAAAGATTTAGGCGAAGAAATAAGTAATTTACGTACACGATTAATAGAAGCAAAATAAATAAAATTTAAAAGTATTCATTTTAAAATTTTTGTATTGTGGCAAAAACAAAATATATATTTGTAACAGGTGGTGTTGCATCATCTCTCGGTAAAGGAATTATATCGGCTTCATTAGGAAAGCTATTGCAAGCTCGCGGATATTCCGTTACTATTCAGAAACTTGACCCCTATCTAAACGTCGATCCGGGAACGCTCAACCCATACGAACACGGTGAGTGTTATGTGACCATAGATGGTGCGGAAACTGATTTGGATTTAGGACATTACGAACGTTTTTTAAATGAGGAAACTTCGCAACGAAATAATGTTACAACAGGAAGAATCTATAAAAATGTAATTGAAAAAGAACGAAGGGGCGACTATCTCGGAAAAACAGTTCAGATAATTCCTCACATTACTGATGAAATAAAACGTAATATAAAACTTCTCGGCACAAAAGGTCAATATGATTTTATTATAACTGAAATTGGCGGTACTGTGGGTGATATAGAGTCTCTTCCATATATTGAGGCTGTACGTCAAATGAAATGGGATATGGAGGGTCAGTGTTTGTACATACACCTTACTCTTGTTCCTTTTCTTGCTGCAAGTGGCGAATTGAAAACAAAACCAACGCAACACTCTGTAAAGCAATTGCTTGAATCAGGAATTCAACCTGACATATTAGTGTTGCGAACGGAAAAACCTCTCACGTCTGATATAAAACGAAAAGTTGGCTTGTTTTGTAATGTTGATAAATCTTCGGTAATTGAATCGCGTGATGTACCTACAATTTATGAGGTTCCTATAGCAATGTTGAACGAACAACTTGATGCAACTATACTTAAGAAATTTAAAATGAAACCGGGTAACGAACCTGAACTTAAGCCATGGCGTCTGTTTTTGGAACGACACAAAAACCCGCAACAAACGGTCTCAATTGCTCTAGTGGGAAAATATGTGGAATTGGCTGATGCTTATAAATCTATTATTGAATCATTTGTGCATGCTGGTGCAACGCATGATTGTAAGGTAAATCTTAAATTGATTCATTCGGAAAGTATATCGAAAGAAAATGTGCAGGAAATTTTACAGGGATGTTCAGGTATTCTTGTCGCTCCCGGTTTTGGACATAGAGGTATTGAAGGGAAGTTAATTGCTATTCAATATGCTCGTGAAAATACAATTCCATTTTTCGGTATCTGCCTCGGTATGCAATGTGCTGTTATAGAATTTGCACGAAATGTGCTTGGTTTTGAACTTGCAAACTCAACGGAAATGAGTAGAAAAACACAATATCCGGTAATTGATATAATGGCAGAACAAAAAGATATTGCGGATAAAGGAGGAACAATGCGTTTGGGGGGATTCCCGTGTAATCTTAAAAAACGCAGTCTTGCACACAAAATTTATAAATCAGACTCGGTTATAGAGCGCCATAGACACCGCTATGAATTTAATAATGCATATCTCGAAGATTTTCAAGAAAATGGCATGATTGCATCCGGTCGAAATCCTGAAACTAATCTTGTGGAAATTATTGAATTAACAACGCACCCATTTTTTATTGGTGTGCAATTTCATCCTGAATATCGAAGTACTGTTGTTAATCCCCATCCTTTATTTGAGGCATTTATTCAGGCTTCTCTAAAATATGAGAAACAAAAATAACAGGATATATATCGGTTCTTTTATATGATAATTGGATTGTGGTAGATTATGTTTATATTTGAGAAATTATAGAAAAAAACTATTATGAATATTCCCGAAATTATAAATAACGACCCGTGGCTTCAACCATACAAAGATGCAATAATCGGCAGGTTAGATTACACAAAAAACCGTGAAAATGAATTAACTGGTGAAGAAGGTTCATTATCAGATTTTGCAAACGGTCATTTATTTTTCGGGTATCACAAAACGAAAACACATTGGGTCTTTCGAGAATGGGCACCAAACGCAACAAACATTTGTCTTATTGGCGATTTTTCCGATTGGAAAGAACGGGTAGAATTTATGTTTGATAATAAAGAAACATATTGGGAATTGTTGGTTCCTCTTGACAAAATAAAACACGGAGATTTATACAAATTGTCAATATATTGGAAAGGCGGACACGGCGACCGTATTCCTGCGTGGACAAACCGTGTTGTTCAAGACGATGAAACAAAAAATTTTAATGCTCAAATATGGGACACAAAACCATATAAATGGAAACATCCAATTCCTCAAACACATGCTGCTCCTTTAATTTATGAAGCTCATGTTGGTATGGCTACCGAAGAGTATAATGTAGGGTCGTACAAAGATTTCACAAAAACAATATTACCAAAAATTAAAAAAAACGGATACAATACCATTCAGCTAATGGCTATTCAAGAACATCCGTATTATGGTTCTTTTGGATATCATGTATCTAGTCTATTTGCACCTTCGTCTCGTTTTGGAACTCCGGAAGAATTGAAAGAATTGATTGATACTGCTCATGGAATGGGTATACGTGTGATTATGGATATTGTACATTCTCATGCAGTAAAAAATGAAATAGAAGGTCTCAGTAAATATGATGGAACTGATTATCAGTTTTTCCATAAAGGTTCCAAAGGAAATCATGATGCATGGGACTCGAAATGTTATGATTACGGAAAGAATAATGTTGTACATTTTCTTTTATCGAATTGCAAATATTGGATAACTGAATTTAAGTTTGACGGATACCGTTTTGACGGCGTTACCAGTATGTTATTTTGGGATCATGGTTTAGGACGGTCTTTTGATACATACGAACGATATTATGATGGTGGGCAAGATGGTGATGCTATTACCTACTTAATGCTTGCAAACAAATTAATACATGAATGCAATAAATATGCAATAACAATTGCCGAAGATGTAAGTGGAATGCCCGGTCTTGCAGCCCCACTCTCTTATGGCGGTTATGGTTTTGATTATCGTTTGTCTATGGGTGTCCCCGATTTTTGGATAAAACTACTCAAAGAAAAACGTGATGAAGATTGGCATGTAGGTGCTATTTTTCATGAATTAACTCAAGCTCGTTTTGACGAACAAGTAATTTCATATGCAGAATCGCATGACCAAGCATTGGTTGGTGATAAAACAATTGCATTTCGATTGATGGATAAGGAAATGTATTTCAGTATGCATGTTGCATATCCTAGTTTGGTAATTGACAGAGGTATGGCTTTGCATAAGGCTATTCGACTTATTACTCTCTCAACTGCACAAAACGGATATCTCAATTTCATGGGCAATGAATTTGGTCACCCAGAATGGATTGACTTTCCTCGTTCGGGCAATAACTGGTCATACCATTATGCTCGCAGACAATGGAGTTTGCAAAACGATGAAAATCTTCGATACAAATTTTTGTCTGATTTCGATAAGGACATGATTGCTCTTGTAAATAAAGACTCTCATTTTTTCGATAACAAAGCTGAATTTGTGTTTGAAAATGTACAGGATCAAATTCTTGTTTTTCAACGTGGTGAATTTTTATTTATATTTTCGTTTAACCCTACACAATCGTTTCCAGATTATAGCTTTCCGGTATCTCCCGGTACATATTCAACCGCTTTAACTATTGATTCGGCTAAATATGGAGGATTGCAAAGAATTGATGAAAAAATGAAATACAAAACGTATCCATTGTATCCTGATAATGAATTAAGCGAACATCATATAAAGTTATATATTCCGACTCAAACAGCTATTGTGTTGAAAAAGGTATAAGCATTTTTTTAGAAACAAAAGCGATATATAATTTAACCGAGACCAATAACTTCTGCTTGAAATCTATGTCCTGATGTTAAATCGTAAAATCAAGACTTTTCTCGCAAGCACTCCGTACAAAAATAAATTTGAGAATCTTCAATTAAAAATATTGTGTTTTTACAATAATATAAACTTGACAAACAATGTAATCACATTCTCTATAATGTCCAGCCCATTGAAAAACCAAAATTCGGCGAAACATAGCTGTCTTCATCCAGGGTACCAACATCAACCCCCAACTGATATTCAAAGGTAAATCCACCGGAAACCGGGTGTTTACCAACAATCGAAGCACCTAACATATGTTGTTGTATATGCTTCTCAAAATAATCATCTTCAACATCAGTTGATTCATCTGCAATTCTCTGATTATAATCCCAGTTTTTGTATGATAAAGCGAATCCTACCTGCATCCAGCAATTTTTAGTAGAAGAAAAGGTATAAAAACGTGGTTCAACTAAAAAATAGCGAGACCCCGGAGCAACAATAACGTGTTCTTCTACTAAAATTCGGTATCCTAAAACAGAGCCTGCACCTACTTTCAACGAATATTGGTTCGCAAATCGAAATTCATAATTAAGATTCATGGTACCAACAACAAATTGCAGAGTGTTTGTAGAAATAAAATGGCGATGTTTATATAAACATTTCAAGTATATTGAATCAGCTGCATCATCATATTCTTGTGTTTGAGTATCGGAATCTTGTGCAAACACAAACAAATTTGAAATCAGACATACAAAAAGTATTGCAAAAAAATTTCTCATCTCCATTATATTTGGTTAATATTATTCAAATATATAAAAACCTATTAATAAATGAATAGTTTTCAGGTAACTATTTATCATAATTAATGCTTGCAAGAAAAATCTTGATTTTAGAAATCTCTGCTTGGTAAAACTTCAAAGATAAGTCGAAAGTAACCCAGCATTTGGAGTTTTCGGCAGAGACTAATTACTAACCTGAGTTCGACGTAATGTTTAGAGTTCAGAACTAAAAAAATTATATCGAACTCAGGTTACTAATTTTTGTTATACGAAATAATAGCACACGTGCGGTCATCATCAACACTTTGTATGTCAAAAAAGTGATGAAATAAGGAATCAAATTCTTGAGCAGTATGTTTGTTCTGTTTTACATATACATCAAGAATATTTTGCATCCCCACATTTCCAATCATTTTCATACTTGTTGGCTGTTTCACTTCAATATACCCATCAGTATACACGCAAAGCACATCACCCGGAACACATACTATTTCAATTTTCGAATAGCTCGCTAAACTATCAATTCCCATAAGCATGCCCGAAACACGTATATTTTGAACATTATTTTTTTTCTTTGAATATAAAAGCGGGTGAATACCACCGGCATTCGAAAGAATAATTTTATTGTCTTTATTGTCTACTACCGCTAAGGTAAGTGTGGTAAAGACATCAGACAACTGCAAATCTTTTGCAAAGTACGTATTAAGCATATTCAAAATTTTATGAGGAGCAGCAGCTAACTCAGTAATATTTCGAGCAGATAAGAATTTAATGGTGCTTCGAATATATGCTAAATAAACCGGCAAATAGAACCATGCACTCCATGATTTTCCCATAATGTCGCCAACAAACACGAAAGTATATCGTTCATTAAAATCAACAACTTCATAAAAATCACCACCGGGCATATCATTATAATTTTTATGAAAGAGCGAAATTGAAAATTGTCCGGTAGCATATTCAAATTCAGAATCAAACAAAAACCCGGATTGCTGAATAGATTCTTTAATAAATACCATTGACTTTGCCTTCTCCGATTCAATAATGGTACTAACAAATGTCATGTTTCGCATTATTTCCTCACGAGAAGCATTTCGATTGATCCTCAAAACATTACAATAAGAATCATATACAGAACTTGTGAGAGTGTCATTTTGAGAAATATAAATGAGCGGAAATCTACCGATAGTTATTTCATTGTTCTTTTCCAATTCTTCAATTAACCACGACACCTCTTCGGTAACACACACACAGACTGCGTTTTTTGTTTCGATAACATGCAAAAAATCGTGAACATTGTTTACATATTCAAATATATATGAAGTTTTTTCAGCTAACTTTGTAAAAAACATATCAGTTTCTTTCTCACTACATACAAGAAACGTAGTTGCATTTTCTGTTAACTGTCGTTCTAATTTCTGAGAAATACTTCGTTTTTTTGCTGTTTGTTTTGCCAGTAAATTCTGAATTTTCGAAACAAATACTTTAGTTTGAATTGGTTTTGTAATATAATCGTCTGCTCCTGCTTGCAATAAACGAACGATTGTACTTTCTGTATCATCAGAAGACATAATTACAAAAGGTATATCTGCATACAATATATCTTCACGAATATAACCGAGGAACGAAAGCCCACTCATTTCGGGTAAGTATAAATCACAAAGGATAAGTGTGTATGTGTTTTTTTGTAATAATTCGAGTGCAGCTTCAGCAGAGGAGGCTGTATGAGAAATATACCCGTATTCGGATAATTGAATAGTAAGCAACTTTGCCGTAAAGACATTATCTTCAACAATTAAAATTCTAACTGATTGTTGAGAAGCCAAATTAAAGTGATTTTAGTGCATCTTCTACTGTCGGTATAATTTCAAAAGCATTTTGCAGTTGCATTATTTCAATCAAATCAGCAATTTCAACTGAAATTTCACAGAGAATTAGTCGGGATTTATGTTCTTTTGCTTTTTTCAAAATAGAAATAAGCATTCCAAATCCTGCACTATCAATAAATTTAATTCCTGTTAAATCTAAAATGATAACCGAATTGTGCTTACATAAATCTAATAATTCATCTTTTATAGATAACGAGACCTGTGAATTGAGCCTAAAAACGCCGTTAAACGCCACTACCGGCGTGTTTTTTTCTTGAGTAACCTGAATCATATATTCTCTTTTTCTACCTTAAATTACTGGTAAATGTACGTAATTCATCACAAATACAATTAAATTGTATATTAATTTTTTCACTATTTTCAATAATTTTTGAACAGGTCTCCGATGATATTGATTCAAGGGCAATAAAGCAAAACTCTTCACATAAATCTTCCACACCGATTATCGCAAAAGACGAACGTAATGTATGGCGGATTTTTCTCACTTCCTC
>CAZLCY010000128.1:0-7255 GCA_964558075.1 uncultured Bacteroidales bacterium | reverse complement strand
GTTGGGAAAACTTTCCGAAAAAACAGTACACGTGAGAGATCCTCAGAGTGTTTCTTATCCTCGGTTTGAATCGTATCAGCAAATTTTTCAGATTCAAGATATTTATCCCGGTATTAATTATAAAGGTGGTTTATCTATGTACGGGGCTCGTGTAATTGGATCGGGTACAAAAGAAAATCCGGCGACTCTTCGGTTCGAACGAGGTGATTCTACTATTGTATTTTGTCGTTCGGAAGATTTAATTTTCAACCCAAAGGATGTTATTGGAAGAAATACAGAAATTAGTATTTATATTGCACAAGATTCTATTTATCACCCCGGTTTGTTGTTTCGGTATAATGTGCCGAAATCTCAATTGGCACTTATTCGTAATGAAGATTCGGAGAATTTATCGCGGGCTTTGTATACGAATTCCTATCATCAAATTAGTATGGATTTTCCTCAGCTTACATGGAATATTAATGAGCTAACCATGAAAATGGGGGGGGTGGAAGGTTCTTCGGTTAATAAAGCCAGTTTTGAGTCTGTAAATTATTTTAGAGCGGCTCTTTTTAATGAATTGGGGATGTATGACAGAACACATCCATTGATAGCCTTAGTAAAAATGGAAAAACAAATAGGGTCGAAGCAATTTTCTTTAACAGATTTTTCGAATTACCTTCGCATTCAGCCGGTTGCGGTTGAACAAATGTGTTTGAGTTTATTTTATAAGGGGTTTATCGATTATGATGTGGATAATAAAACAATTGAAATAAGCCCTAAAGTTGAAAAATTTATTCGTTCGCGTATGGGGCAAATTGACTATGACGTTATTCGCTTTAATTCGGAACATGATGTACGAGATTTGCATAATGGATTATTAGATTTAACAACTTTTAATCTTGAAATGAACGGGGTGTCTGAAATTCAGGTAAGTGACTCGCAAAATGTGATTTTTTATCCTCGTGGTAGTCAAATAACTATGACCAAAAACAGAGATTTTACCTTTGATGGAATTATTGAATCGGGACTGTTTACGTATTACGGACGTGGATTTGACTTTAATTATGAGGAGTTTAAAATTGGTTTGAAAAATGTAGACTCTCTTAAAATAAAAGTACGTTCGTTTAATGCAAATGAATATGGAATTAAACCCCTTGTTAATATTAAAAATGCAATTCAGAATGTAACCGGTGAAATTCTTATTGACGACCCGGATAATAAATCTTCGGTGAAAGATTTTCCTGAATATCCAATTTTTGATAGTAAAAAGCATTCTTATGTGTATTACGATTATCCTGCTATATATAGAGGTGTCTATGAACGAGAAGATTTCTATTTTAAAGTTGATCCGTATGTGATTGACAGTATTAACAGTTTTTCTACTGAGGGACTGTTTTTTGATGGTGAATTTAAGTCTGCAGATATTTTTGAAACTATGCGTGAGAAAATTGTGGTGCAACAAGATTATTCTTTTGGTTTTACTCGTGTTACCGGTGCCGGAGGATATCCTGTTTACAAAGGAAAGGGTACCTTTACCGATACTATTAATTTGAGCTTTAAGGGGCTTCGCGGTTTTGGGCGAATTGATTACTTAAACACTTTTGCAGAATCATCACAAGGAATTACTTTTTTTCCCGATTCGGCTAAAGGTTTGGCCGATAAATATCATATAGAACGTCGTTCGAAATCTCAAGGTGCCGAATATCCCGAAGTAAACGGTGAACAAGTTAATATTATCTGGGTGCCGTATGAAGACCGCTGGGTTTCTGAAGAAACCGGAAAGGCATTCAAAATGTATGGCGACACCACATTCCTTACCGGTGGGTTGATTTATACACCTACCGGATTATCAGGATGGGGACGATATACCTTTAGTGAGGCTGTTTTGAATTCGGAAGAATTTGAGTTTAAAGAAAAAGAGGTGCTTGCCGATCATTCTAGTTTTGATTTATCATCGAGCGGAAAACTCGAAGATATGGCGTTTCAGACAGAAAATGTTAAGTCTTACGTGAATTTTGAAACAAAAAAGGCAAATTTTAAGGCGAACGATGATTTAACTATCGTGAAATTCCCCCAAAATAAATACATATGTTACTTGAATCAATTTACCTGGGATATGGTAACTAAACAAATTGAGTTGGGTGACCCTAAAGCCTTAACGCAAGATGTGCCGGCAGGATTACATTTTTATTCTCGCTTAATGAGTCAGGATACTATTAATTTTCAAGCTCCGTATGCAAAATACGATTTGAATAATCATATTATTGATGCATACAAAGTGCCTCATATTGATGTTGCTGATTCTCGAATTTTTCCTCATCAGGATAGTATTATTACAATTCGAAAAAATGCTGATATGAGAACAATTCGGAATGCAACTTTTGTCGCAAATAGAGAAAATCAATATCATAAAATATACGATGCGACTTTTAATGTAAACGGTAAACTTGATTATTCCGGTAGTGGATATTATGATTATATTGATGAAACAAAACAAAAACAAACAGTATTGCTCTCGTACATTGGTGTTGATAGTGCTTATAGAACATATGGAACGGGACGAATTGCTGAAAGTGATGAATTTACGCTTTCTCCTAATTATAACTATTATGGAGATGTGCAAATGAATGCATGGCGTGAACATCTTACCTTTACCGGAACAGCTCTTATTGTAAATGAGTGTACTGAGGTTGAACCGCACTGGTTCCGATTTGATAGTGAAATAGACCCGGATGAAATTTATATTCCAATTTCGCAACAGCCGGTATCTCGTAATGATGATACATTAGGTATATCTATTTATATTAATAACAGACCAACACATTTTTATACTGCATTTTTATCGCCTCTCAAATCGGAGTATGATGCACGTGTTGTTGATGCGTCGGGGTATTTGTTTTTTGACAAAAATGATAGTCGATATAAAATTGGTTCAAAAGAGAAAATCCAAAATAATGCGTTACAAGGTAATTTGTTGACGTATCATAAATCGTTCTGTACAACATATGGTGAAGGGAAATTGGATTTTGCAGCAGATCTTGGTCAAGTAAATGTGGATGCTTATGGTACAATAAATCATAATATTCGATCAAATCGTGTAACAATGGAAACATTCTTAACTCTTGATTTTATGTTTGATTCGAAAATTTTAGGTTCTGTAGCCGATACTCTTGCAAATAGCCCACTGGTAGATCAATCTGATGTAAATTCCGAATCGTTTAAAAAAGGTATTACCGAAATGTTAGGTGATGAGGCTGCACAAGAAATTCAATCTGAATTGCAGTTGTATGGTGAAATACGAAAATCTCCGAAAGAATTAGAACGCTCTCTTGTATTTTCTGATGTTGATTTTGTCTGGGATACAGTAGCGTCTGCATATCGTTCCGTGGGACAGTTAGAAATTTATAGTATTCTCGGTAATGTAATCAACAAGAAAGTTGATGGCTATGTTGAGATTGCGAAATTGTATGCCGGGGATATGTTGACTGTCTATTTTAAATTTGGCGAAAAATGGTTCTTCTTCCATTACGATAGAGAAGCAATGCAATTTGTGTCGTCTGAAAATGATTTCAACCTTGAACTGGAAGCGGTTAAAGAAAAAGATAGGGTAATGAATGTCTCTCGTCGTGAGGCTCAGTATAAATATCATTTATCTTCGGTAGCGGTTAAAAACAACTTTGTGGGTAAATTCGAGTCGGGAGAAGGGTATACCAATACTGCTCCTCCGCAAATACCAGTTCCGGGAGCACCGGCACCTGACACACAAGATGAGGATGCACCGCAAACGGAAGAGGGGACGCCTGAAACCACTGAGGGGGATGGTGATGCCAATGCCGAAGAAAATGCAAATGAAGGATATGATGAATACGAAGATGATTATGATGATGATGAAGGCGGAGACTGGTAGAAATAATTTGTTTGACAGTATATAAATAATTAAAAAAATCATACATTAGTTTACAATGTGTGGTTTTTTTTATTTAATAAAGATACAATATGCCGTGTTGATTTTTCGGTAAAGTTTGGCACAAGGTCATGTGGCAATTAGGTATATATTTATTTATTATTAAATTTGAATTAATACCCTTCCTGATTCAGCCATCTTTGGTATTTTCGTGCATTGAGTAAATGCTCGGGATAGTTTTTCGCAAATTCATGTAGACCCGAATAATTGGGTTGTGCACAAAAATAGAGATATGCATGTTTTTCATGGTTTAATACAGCATCAATACTTGTTTTACTTGGGGTGCAAATCGGTCCGGGGGGTAAGTTGTTGTATTTGTATGTGTTGTAGCGTGAATTTATGGCTGTGTGTTTTGAACGTACTCGTTTAAGTTCAAAATCACCAATAGCATATTTTACTGTTGGGTCTGCTTGAAGTGGCATATTAATTCGTAATCGGTTGAGGTATACACCTGCAATTCGCGGCTTCTCGATGTTCTGATTTGTTTCTTGTTCAACAATAGATGCCAGTGTTGTTACTTCTGTGGGAGTAAGCCCAATTTCTTGAGCCTTCTGTAATCGTTCGGTATTCCAAAAAATATGATATTCTTTGTGCATGCGTTCAAAAAAATCGCGGGCAGATGTATTCCAGTGGAAAAAATACGTGTCTCTCACAAACATACTAATAATAGTGTATCTATTAAAACCCAAAGAGTCAATATATGATTCGGTTGTTAAGAGCGTCATCATATCATTGTAGTTTGCTTCAATGAGAGGTGCAATATCATGAAGAATGTCGCGGGCAAACCTATTAAAGGGTATATGTATTCGTACATTTTTTCGTTTTCCTGAGCGGAATAATAATATGATGTCTTTATTGCTCATATTGTCTTTCAAAGTGTATAACCCCGGGTAAATGTGACTATCGAGGTTGAGAAATTCAGCTAATAATATAAAGTCTTGTATGTTACGAACAGATACTTCCTCCGAAAGTTTTGTGCTGAGCGAATTGAGTGTAGAATGAGAAGGTATCGCAAAATCATAACTTGTTTCCGATACTGAAATATTCGGTTGAAAAATTATAGAATAGGTTTTCCACGAAAGAATAATAATCAGAAGGGTAATTATTATAAGAATATATTTGAGGGTTTTTCTGTTTTTCTTTGAATGTCTGCTCATACCAAATAGTTCTTTTTTCTGCAAATATAAAAAATGTTGGTGTATTTCAGTTTTATTTTTTTTGATTATAATAAAACTACTTGTTTTGTTATATTTGCATAAAACGTTTGAATATGTATCCGATAGATAAAATAAAGAATGATTTTCCGATACTTTCCCGAAAAGTACACAATCATAATTATATATACTTTGATTCAGCTGCTACAACACAAAAACCGCAGTGTGTGATAGATTCAATTGTGTATTCGTATACGCAAACAAACAGCAATATTCATCGTGGTATTCATACTTTAAGTCAGTTGTCTACTGAGATGTATGAAAATGCACGTATGGTTGTTCAGCAGTTTATTAATGCACCTAAAAAAGAAGAGATTATTTTCACAAAAGGGGCAACTGAGTCAATTAATTTAGTTGCATCGTCTTTTGGTGAAATAGCAATCCATGAAGGAGATGAAATAATTATTTCGGCTATGGAGCATCATTCAAATTTGGTTCCTTGGCAAGTTTTGTGTGAAAAAAAACAGGCACAATTGCGAATTATTCCTTTTACCCCTGATGGCGTTCTTGATATGGATGTATATCGGAGTTTATTTTCCGAAAAAACAAAATTAGTTTCTATTGTTCACGTTTCTAATACGTTGGGAACAATAAATCCGGTTGAGAAAATTGTTGATATTGCTCATACGTACGATGTGCCTGTATTAATTGACGGTTCGCAATCTATTCAACATACCCCGATTGATGTGCAAAAAATTGGTTGTGATTTTTTTGTGTTTTCAGGTCATAAAGTATATGCTCCTAATGGAATAGGAGTGTTGTGGGCAAAAGAAGAATTTTTAGAACGTATGCCTCCCTATCAAAGCGGGGGCGATATGATAGAAACGGTTACCTTAGAAAAAACCACTTTTAATGTGTTGCCATTTAAATTTGAAGCCGGAACGACCAATTATGTAGGAGCATATGCATTATCTGTTGCATTAGAGTATCTTTCCGAAATTGGTGTGGATCACATAGCACAGCACGAACATGAATTGATGCAGTATGCTTTACAGAAAATTACCGATATGCAACATATTCAGATTATTGGAACGTCTCCTGTTAAGGCAGGAGCAATTTCCTTTATGGTAGATAATGCACACCCTGCCGATATTGGTATGATTCTCGACAAACAAGGAATTGCAATACGTACCGGTACACATTGTACCGAACCGATTATGCAATTTTACAATGTTCCGGGAACGGCACGGATATCTTTTGGTTTGTATAATTCAATCGATGATATAGATTGTTTTCTTAAAACAATGGAAAGAGTTATTCCCATGTTTAATGCATAATGTCAGGTGTAAAAAATCACCTTTTTAGATGTAAATCATTCGAAGAAACAGGCGATACCATTTGTTTTTTTTATTAAAAAAATGTGAGCGTTTTTTTTTGTTTTGTATTCTATATGTAGCAAGACTTTCAGGGGGTTATGTGTTTTATTAACGATATTTTAGTGTTGAAAACTTGAATTATATGGAATTTCAATTTACATTTGTATTCTTATTTTTTATATGAGAGTAGAATAAAATAGATAACAAAATAACCACGTATTATGAAAACTTTTTCTTTTCTTCAAAGAGCACTAATAATGGTATGTCTTTTATTAGTGTCAACTGTTTATGCTCAACAAAATTTTTTAGTAGATGATTTCGAAGATGGTGATTCGGTAAATAATTTTTATCAGGATGTTTATACTATTAGTACTGATCAGGAGAATGGAGGTAACTCAACAGCTTCCTATTATTTAGCAGAAGGTTACAATTCTCAATATGCAGTACATGTTGATTATACCATCGATAGAGGTGCGTATGATTTTGATCCGTATGTGCAAATATATTCTCCTATTTATAATAAAGATTTATCAGCTTCTTCCGGGGTAAGCTTTTGGTATAAGGGGCCGCAAGTTTTTTTACGTGCGGAGACACTTAATATAACTGATTATGATTTTTATCGTGTTGAAGTTCCTGCAAGTGCTGAATGGACGGAGTATACATTTACCTGGGCAGAATTTAGTCAGCAAGGATGGGGGAATGTTGCTGATTTTGATTTGTCGGTTTTTCTAGGACTATCGTGGCAGTGTTTCGGTGTAACGGGAGATGCCGGTGTGTTT
>CAZLCY010000127.1:0-7296 GCA_964558075.1 uncultured Bacteroidales bacterium | reverse complement strand
CTATTTACATTTGCACAATGCACGTCATTCTGAGCGATAGCGAAGAATCTCATGCCGATTGTACTGCACTAAATAAGAGACTCCCATACTTTGACAAGTTCAGTAACCACTCAGAGAGAGGGAGCAATGCGAAGTAAACGGTGCAGTCAAAAATATATGTTTTCTCACAGAGAACACAGAGTTACACAAAGTTTTTTCTCTGTGGGGTTTCGCTAATGCGGAACAGGCTCTGTGTTTTATGTGGTAAAAACCTTCATATGCAAAATCACAAAACTTTTGAATATGCTCTATCGTCTTACAACTTACGAGTTAAAAAATCTACTATATGCATATGTTGAATACCGTTACGTGTGTTTCCTGCAAAATTGTCCATAGAAACAACCATTTTAGGATAGTTATTTGTGATTTTCTCTAAATTACCAAATTCACGTTCAATTGTTGATTGGTCGTGTAACAGATAACAAACTTGTACATAGAGGTATTCACCTTTTTTGCGTGCAACAAAATCAATTTCGAAATTCTGGTGATGACCTATAAAAACCTCATAATTGCAGTGCAAAAGATGATTGTATACTACATTTTCTAATATTTTTGAAATATCAGCTTGTTTATATTCAAAAATAGCATGACGTAATCCAATGTCGGCAAAATAATATTTTTCTCCTATTTCAAATATTTTTTTCCCTACTACATCTATTCGTGGTACTTTATGTATTAAAAAAGCATTGCACAAATGCTGAGTATAGCTAAGAATTTGAGATGTTGCAATTGATATATTCTGTGATTTTAAATAGTCACTAATTTTTTTTGCCGAAAAAAGTTGCCCGGTATTATCTGCCAAAAACCGCACAAGATTTTCCAAAAAAGCGGTGTTTCGCACCTCGTTACGCAATAAAATATCACGATACATTATTGTAGAATATACTCCTTTTAGATAGTTATATACAATTTCGTGCGAAAGTTCGATATTTATCAGATATGGCATTCCTCCAAATTGCATATATTTTTGAAAATTTTCGTTTGAATATTCAAGTACGTGAAATTGGCAAAATTCTACAAACGATAAACTATAAACCGGAATTTCTATGTATCTCCCGCTCAGCATGGTAGAAATTTCGCCCGAAAGCATATATGCATTGCTGCCGGTACAATACACATCATAATTATCTTTTAGCAAAATACTCCGTAACGCTTTCTGAAAATTCGTAATTTCTTGAATCTCATCAATAAACACAAAGTTTGTGTGTTTTGCATGAGCATGTTTTGTAATATATGTGTATAAATCTTGTGCTGTTTGTATCGTTTCGAATTGTATATCTTCTTTGTTAATATATATAATGTGAGAATGAGAAAAGTGTGATTGTACGTATCTCATAATTTGTTGTAAACTATAACTTTTGCTAACTCTTCGTTGCCCCACCAACACCTTAATGTGCTTGGTGTTAAAGTATGGTGCAACAGAATCAATATATTTTTGTCGTAGTATTATTTTTGAATTCATTTTTTGTAGTGTATATAGTAAATAAAGACAAATATAATAAAAGTTTAGCGTATATGCTACAAAATATTATTATTTTTGTGTTGTATAATGTATGCAGTTTTAATGTTGTTTTGTTTACTGCAATAAACAAAAATTAGAATAAAATGGTTGTTTTAGTAAACAAAAAATGTATATTTGTGTAGAAAAATTATAAAACGTGGAAATTTTATTTGAATTATCACACAAAAAAATACAATCGGTACGTACTTCATTTACGAGAGGATTGTTGCAAAAAATAGCATGGAATGCTCGACTTATTGGAATAAAAGGATCGAGAGGGGTTGGGAAAACAACATTATTATTGCAATACCTTAAACAAAATCTGAGTGTGCATCCAAATTCACTGTATGTAAGTTTAGATCATTTGTGGTTTACCGACCATTCGTTAATTTCGCTGGTTGATTATTTTGTAAAACATGGAGGCACATTGTTGTGTGTTGATGAAGTGCACAAATATCCGAATTGGTCGCAAGAAATTAAAAATATATACGACGATTATCCGGAACTATCGGTAGTTTTTACGGGCTCATCATTGTTAGAGATATTGAATGCTCGTGCAGATTTAAGTCGTAGGGCAGTTATGTATTATTTGCCCGGATTATCGTTTCGCGAATATTTAGAGTTTGTTACCGGCAAATCATTTCCAATATTTACGTTGGAGCAGATTCTCGTGAATCATGTATCATTGTCACAAGAAATAGTTCAACTCACGAAACCGCTTGCTCATTTTAAAACCTATCTTGCGTACGGATATTATCCATTTTTTAAGGAAATGCCCGAATTGTATCATACAAAAGTAAATGAAGTAATTAATTTGATTTTAGAAATTGAACTTCCATTGTTGCGAGGAATAGATGTAGCGTATATTCGAAAACTTAAACAAATGCTCGTAATAATTGGAGAATCTGTTCCCTTTATACCGAATATTAGTAAATTAAGCGAACGAATAGGAATAAACAGACAAACATTTTTGTCGTATTTGCATTATCTTGAAGAAATAGAATTAATTACTTTGTTGCATAGAAATAGTTCAGGAATTACACGATTACAAAAACCGGATAAAATATATCTGAATAATCCCAATTTAGCATATAGTATCGTAGGTAATACACCAAATATTGGAAATGTACGTGAAACGTTTTTCCTCAATCAAATAAAACAAAACAATACGGTAACACTTCCTGATTCAGGAGATTTTTTTATAGATAATACCTATCTTATCGAAATAGGAGGTGCACATAAAACAAATAAACAAATAGCCAATCAAAAACAAGCATATATAGCTATGGACGAAATAGAACAAGGTTTTGCCAATAAAATACCATTGTGGCTTTTTGGTTTTATGCACTAACCTTGTTTAGAGTACTTACCACAGAGAACACAGAGTTACACAAAGTTTTTTCTCTGTGGTTCTCTGTGAACTTTGTGGTGAAGTTCGGACATGGCTTGGTGAAATGAGACCGGCTTATAAAATTATGCAGATGTTCACCGCTTTTTGAATCTTCATTATGAGCAAAGGAAAGGTAACAGAAATTTGCACAATGCACGTCATTCTGAGCGATAGCGAAGAATCTCATGCGGGTTATACTGCACTAAATAAGAGACTCCCATACTTTGACAAGTTCAGTAACAGGTCAGAGAGAATGAGCAATGCGAAGTAAACGGTGCATTCAAAAATAGTTGTAGATGTACATACGCAGTTACAACTAAACTAAAAACAGAGATATTGCACTATTGTTTGTGCATTTTTTTTAAATAGTGTTGATTCTGTTGTGCATTTTTGTATATTTGTACAATATAATATATGAAAGAAATGAAAACACTCTATCAGAAATTTGAAACACTTTTACAAAATACGAGAACTGATTTTACGCGTTATTTATATGATGAAATCTCGTGGGAGAGTCGAATGGTTGGAATAATTGGGGCTCGTGGTGTTGGAAAAACAACGATGATTTTACAATACATCAAGAAAAATTTAAACAGTAAAAATGCCTTATATGTATCAGCTGATGATATGTATTTTTCTGATAACAAACTTTTTGATTTAGCTGATAATTTCTACAAAAATGCAGGAGAATATTTGTTTATTGATGAAATACATAAATATACTGACTGGTCGCGTGAATTGAAAAATATGTACGATTCTTTTCCGTCCTTAAAAATAGTATTCACCGGTTCTTCAATACTTGATATAATTAAAGGATCTTCAGATTTAAGTCGCCGAGCATTAATTTACAAATTACAAGGACTCTCATTTCGAGAATATTTGAAATTGTTTCATAATTACGAAACCGAAGTTTTTTCGGTACAACAAATTGTAACGAATAATGCAAAGCTTCCCAATATAATACATCCACTACCATTGTTTAACGACTATTTAAAACGTGGATATTATCCTTTCGGACTTGAAAATGAGATTGATTTACGTTTAGGGCAAATCATTGTACAAACATTAGAAACAGATATTCCGCACTATGCAAACCTAAATATAGGAACAAGTCGTAAATTGAAACGGTTACTGTTAATTATTGCAGAAAGTGTACCTTTTAAACCTAATTTTTCTAAAATAGCAGAACTATTAGGCGTAAGCAGGAACTCCTTAGATGACTATTTTTCATATATGGAAAAGGCCGGACTTATTGCACAGTTACGTACTGAAACAAGTGGTATTCGCGGATTAGGAAAGGTTGATAAAGTATATCTTGATAATACAAATATCATTTTTAACTTGGTTGGAAATAAATCAAACGTAGGGAATATACGAGAAACGTTTTTTTATAATCAAATGAGAGTGAAAAATGAAGTAATTTCATCAGACAAAGCAGATTTTGTTATTGATAACTATACGTTTGAAATTGGTGGAAAGAATAAGCAACAGAAACAAATAGAGAAAAACAACAAATCCTTTATTGTGAAAGATGATATTGAATTTGGGTATCTCAATGTAATACCATTATGGGCTTTTGGATTACAGTATTAAAATTATTTTTTTTGCAAATTTTCTCATTATAAGAGTATATACCTTTTTGTTGTTTATACAAAAATATATGTTTATCACAGAGAACCACAGAGTTACACAAAGTTTTTTCTCTGTGGTTCTCTGTGAGCTTTGTGGTGAATTTCGGACACAGCGTGGTGAAATGAGATCGGCTTATAAAATTATGCAGATGTTCACCGCTTTTTGAACCTTCATTATGAGCAAAGGAAGGTAACAGAAAATAGCTATTTACATTTGCACAATGCACGTCATTCTGAGCGATAGCGAAGAATCTCATGCGAGTTGTACTGCCCTAAATGAATGAGATTCCCATACTTCGGCACGCTCAGCAACCGCACTCCACTGCGTTTACTCGGAGTGGCAATTGGGGAAAGCGGACTTAATAAGACTGTTGAATTTTTTTAATGACAAAAAAACTTAAGCATGTTCTTTGGCAAATTAACACAGAATTAATCTGCGAAAATCTGAGTCCATCTCCGTTAGTGAACGGATACGGGGTGGTTTAATAAGAAGTTATAAATACATTTGCAGAGATTATACAATCCAACGAATAACTTCAAAAGATTCAGCATATTTACAAGCAACACAGGTGCCTTTTACACGAGCTTGCCCAATAATAAAATCAGAATCAAAATAATTACGTTGTTTTACTATTTGCGATTTATAGTGCTGTAGAAGATTTATTTTAGCGTCAATATGCCGTTTCTCCAAACGAACAAACATTTGATTATCAAATTGCACATTATTCCAAGGTAACTCATAGCAGATAATACTGCAATGCGACTTAAATGCTCTAATCATCTCATGTGCAACAACCTGATGATCTTGGTGGTAATCATGGATTGAAGGGCCTATTACAATATCCGGGTTAAATTCATTTCGAGCTTGCACTAAACTTTCTAAAACATCTTGTCTATGTTCATGCAATCGACGAACTTTATAGTCAAAGATTTTATAATTTGTAATAGACAAACTATGCACTACCGATTCAAATTCTAATGCAAGCGTATTATTCGGCATACCTTCGGGAACAGAAAGACGTGCAGAGGAAAAAACCACCCACATTATTTCATGTTTTTCTTCTAGTAATTTTGATATATAACCTCCAGCACCTAATTCAGCATCGTCGGTATGAGGACTGAGAATAAGAATTTTTTGTTTTTCTGTTATCATAGTTGTATCCCTTTACTTTTTTCTGTTTTTTTAGCTGGATTTCCAATCCAGGTGCTATCATTATCAATGTTTTTAATAACAACTGCTCCCGCACCTATGGTATTATTATTGCCTATTGAAATTTTGTTGCGAATTGTTGATCCGGAGCCAATAAAATTATTTTTACCTATATGTACACTACCATTAATGTTTACACTTACACTTATGTAATTATTATTTCCAATAATAACGGAGTTTCCGATAAAAGAGAGACTATTAATTTTAGTTCCTTTTCCTATAATAGTTGATGTTAGAACTGCACAATCAATACACGAATTACTTCCAATTTCTACATCGTCTTCAATAATAATATTTCCTAAAGAAGGAAACCCAATTAATTCATTTTGTTCATTCCTTGATAAACTCATTCCTTTTGCACCAATTATTGCCCCCGCTTGTAAAATAATATTCTTCCCCATTATCACATTGTCGTATACGTAGTTATTGCCTTCAAGCACACAATTATTACCGATAGTGCATTTGCCAATTATACAATGCGGACCGATATATACATTTTTGCCAATTTCTGCTTCAGTGTCTATTACCGCTGTAGGATGGATGCCCGTTTTATGAGCTTCTACAAAATAAGTATTAAGCAATTGTATGAAAAATAATTTTGATTTTTTTACAATCAGTATTGTTGCAGAATCGGGAATTGAACATTGAGGTTTTTTTTCAGTAATAATAACACATGTTTGTGCCAACGAAATAATATGTTCTATTTGAAAACTATTTTGCGAGTTAACCCATATAAGCGAATGTGAAAGAGGTTTTTCGATAGATGAAAATGAGTTGAAATAATTATTTTTTGTACCAATAGTTGAAATAATAGTTTCAGAAAAAGAATCTATTACCTCTTGAATGTATATGTTTTTTATATTTTTCTGTGTCATATTACTTCTTTTCCATAATCATAATATTATTTTCAAATTCTTCCATATTTGGAATTAAATTTTGTAAACTAAATCGTGGTACATCCGGATTATTCTCGTGTTCACAAAATTGCGTGATATAATTTGCCCCAACAACATTACATAACTTCCAAAAATGAAATTTGTATTTTTTATGATGCATATATCGAATATTTGTAACATCAAATACGTGTGCACCTTCCTGCAAAAACATGAAATTTGACATTCCCGCCCCTGTTATTGAAACAACGTGACTTGCTTGTTGCATTAATTGTGCTTGTTCAAATATTGAAAGCGTACTCATTTCATGTTTTTCATAGCCATATTTTTGGAGCATATTCCATATTTCTTTTTCATTTGAAAATTTCTTTCGTTTTGCATCTTCACGCGAAAGATACACTTTTCGTGTTTTATCAGTAATTGTTTGTTCTAACAACAACTCCCTTATTTTAAATATTAATTCAGGAATAAACATAGGTGTCCATGGTTTCACCTCCGGCATTACTAAATTTTTTACAAACAAGTGCGTATCTGAGGGAATTTCAATTTTTTTGAGCTGTGGAAACCGGTCTAATGTTTCGTTTACAAACCTGATTTTTTTCCATGATTCAGGATATATAAGCGTGAGTTCG
>CAZLCY010000126.1:0-7311 GCA_964558075.1 uncultured Bacteroidales bacterium | reverse complement strand
GAAGGATTATTGCAATCTGATGTGAATATTGATATTCAATTTGAAAGTAATCCATTATTTTCAATGAAAACCAAAACCTTTATGGGAACTCATTTAGATTATCGGTACTCTAAAAATATAAATTTTGGTGCAACATTATTACGACTCAATGAACAGCCAATGGTTCAAAAAGTGAGTTTTGATGATTACCCGATAAATAATACAATGTTTGGATTGAATGCAACATATTCAAATGATGTTAACGCAATAACCACATTTGTTGATAAATACGTTCCCTTTGTTTCAACAAAAGAGGAGTCGTCCGTGCAATTGTCGGCAGAATATGCTCAATTGATACCCGATCAGTCAAAATATATTTCTGATGCGGTAGAACTTGATAATTTTGAAAATACGGAAGGACGCATCTATCTAAGCGAACCAACTTCGTGGAAGATAGCAAGTACTCCCCAAGGTCAAAAAAATCTTTTTCCTGAAGGTGAGTTTGTCAATAATCGAGCATTTCGGTATAATGCTGCTCATATTACTTGGTATGATATTAATCGTTCCTTTTATACAAATAGTTCGTATGTGAGCAAAAGTGTGCAGCAACAAACATTTTCACGTGCAGTTCAGGAAACAAATCTATTTCCGAATAAGGATGTTGAGGTGTATAATAATTTGCCCTTATCATTATTAAATATTGCGTATTATCCGAATGAACGGGGGCAATATAACTATGATGCAAAAGGTGTTTCCGGTATTTCATCCGGTTTGAATTCTGATGGATATCTTGCTAATCCTAAATCTCGTTGGGGAGGATTAATGATATCGTTAAATACTACCGATTTTGAAGAAACAAATGTTGAGTATGTGGAGTTTTGGTTAATGAACCCGTTTGAAGACGATTCGTTGCAACAACATGAAGGAGGAGATTTTTATATAAACTTGGGACGAATGTCGGAGGATGTGTTGCGTGATGGTCGTAAATCTGCAGAAAATGGTTTGGTTGACGATCCTGAACGATATGATGAAACAGCATGGGGGCGTGTGCCAAATTATTTGATTGTGGAAACTGGTTTCAGTAGTAATATTGATCGTGATATACAGGATGTTGGTTTCGATGGGTTGTCTGATGAAGATGAACAAATGTTTTTTGCGGATTATTTAAATGATGTGCAACAGATTGTTACACCTGAGGCATATGAAAAAATTAGTCAGGATCCTTCTGCTGATAATTTTTATTCATACCGAAACAATCGGGGAGTTGAAAAAGATATTGTGTGGCGCTATAAATATTTTAGCAATATAGATGGAAATTCTCCTGAAGGAAATTCCGAAGGAACATCTTCATACCAACCGGATAAAGAGGATGTTGATGACGATAATACTTTGCAAGAAACAGAAGCTTATTATCAATACCATATTAGTTTACGTCCTGATGATATGAAAGTGGGGCAGAATTATATTGTTGATGAGTTAGATGAAATTGTTGATAATAAGAAAGTTGCTACATGGTATCAATTTAAAATTCCAATAACAACCGACGAAAAACAGCGTATTGGTGATATTTCTGATTTTCGTGATATTCGCTTTATGAGAATGTTTATGCGTGATTTTGAAGACTCTGTGGTTCTTCGTATTGCTAAATTTTCTCTGGTTTATAGTAGTTGGCGACGATATACTGAACCACTATATGAACCGGGTGAGTATGATATTTATAATGATTCAGAATTTGATGTTTCGGTGGTAAGTATCGAAGAAAATAGTAACAGAACACCTGTAAATTATGTATTACCTCCCGGTATAGAACGTGTAATTGACCCGATGAGTACCTCTTTACAGGAATTGAATGAATCTTCTTTGGAATGTAAAGTTGTAGATTTGGAAGATGGAAATTCAAAAGCGGTATATAAGAATTTTAATAAAGATTTACGTCAGTTCGGACGAATGGAAATGTTTATTCATGCTGAAAAACTTATTGATGAAACGGGCTTAGTTAATTCCGGTGATTTAGTTGCCTTTATTCGTGTAGGGTCTGATTTTACCGATAATTATTATGAATATGAAATACCACTTGAATTTACGAAGCATGAAAGTGAAGGTGCTGCCGGATATAATAATAACAGTTATAATGATAGATTGTTGGTGTGGCCGGAAGATAATAAATTATCTATTGATTTATCGGTATTTACCGATGTTAAATTAGAACGTGATGCAATGATGAATAATGGTGAGATTTCTGATTTGGAATTGTACCATACTTATTCGATTCCACATGGAAATAATAGAGTGATTGTGAAAGGGAGTCCGAGTATTAGTAATGTGAGAACTATCATGGTAGGTGTTAGAAATCCGAAAAAAACATCTCTCAATCATACAGATGACGGCTTGCCAAAATCAGGTATTGTGTGGTTTAATGAATTGCGTTTGACCGATATAAATGAACAAGGCGGGTGGGCTGCTATAGCCTCTGCTCGAGTAAATGTTGCAGATTTTGCAACACTTTCGTTTGCCGGAAAAACAAGCAAACCGGGTTTTGGTAGTATCGACCAAAAAGTGTTTGACCGAAGCATGGAAACATTATATCAGTACGATGCTGCCTCTAATGTATCGCTACATAAATTTTTCCCGGAAGATTGGGGATTGAATATCCCATTCTATGTAGATATATCTGAAATATTTATAACGCCACAATATGACCCCACAAATCCTGATGTGTTTTTGGAGCAATCGCTCAATAATTTGAATACTCAATCGCAACGCGATTCATTATTGAGTATAACTCGTGATTATACAAGAAGTATGAGTTATAATTTTACGAATGTTAAAATTTCTAATAAATCGGGAAAACAGACCCCTTTCAATATGAGTAATTTTTCAACTAATTATGCATATAGCACACGTTTTATGCAAAATGTGGATTATATAAAAAATTATAACCACAGGTATGCTTTTGGCTTGAATTATAATTATACTATGCGTCCGAAAAACCATACCCCATTCAAAAGTAATAAAATACGCTTGATTCGTGATGTGAATTTTTATCTCTTACCAACATCTGTAACCATAAAAAACGATTGGGAGCGTGTGTATAAGGAACAACAACGAAGAAATATGTCTTCTGATATTCAACTTCCTGTTTTGGCAAGCAAGTGGTTTGATTGGAATAGAACATATGCGGTAAATTATAACTTGTCAAAAAACATTAAACTTTCATATGATGCGGTAAATTATGCTCGAATAAATGAACCGGAGGGGGTTATTGATAAAACGGATGAGGAATTATGGAATGAGTATAAGCAAGAAGTTTGGAATAATTTACAGGCGTTTGGTGATAATCAACAATTTTCTCAAAAAGTGGGTTTGAATTATAAAATTCCTATTGATAAGATTTCTTGGTTTGATTGGATTAATTCTAATTATAAATATTCCGGTACCTATAATTGGGATAGAGGTGCAGAATTGAACTCTGGAGTTGATTTTGGAAATGCTATTAAAAACTCAAATACAAAATCGTTAAATACAAATCTTAATGTTACTCGTGTGTATCAAAAATCGGAATATTTAAAAACTGTTGAAAGACGTATGCGTCGAAAAGGAACATCGGTACAACGTAAAGAAACGGTGAAGTACGAGAATAAAGGGGTTTCAATGAATAAAAATGAAGTTTATCTTATTAAACATAATTTAAAAACAAAGGATGTTCGTATAACTGTAGTTGATGAGAATAATCAGCTTATACAAGGACAAACGAAAATAACATCGGATCAAGAAGCCGAATTTATTCCGGTTCGTGATGCTCAAAATACTCGTATTGTTGTTGTTGGCAGGAGAGATGTGACTGAACCGACACTCTCAAAAATTACCGATAATGTGATGAATTTATTGATGATGACAAAAACAGTTTCTATTAATTATTCGGTAACAGAAGGAACCTATATTCCGGGATATAAATATAATACTCAGTATTTAGGTTTATCTCAAACAGCTCCGAGTATTTATAATCCGGGTTTGGCTTATGTGCTTGGTATGATTCCCGACAATCTTGATGATAATCTTACTACAGATGATTGGATTGTAGATAATGATTTGTTGAGTGAAAAATTTAAACAAACATATTCAAACCAATTACGCTTGCAAGCATCAATGCAGCCAATTAATAATATGCGGGTAACATTAAATTCGAGTCGTCAGTTTTCGGAAGATATTATGCGATATATGGTTGGTGACGGAGGCGATAATTATAATAATGAGCAAGTTAGCGGCGGTTTTTCTATTACGTATAATACATTTTTAACTTCTTTTAATTCGGACAGAGCCTATGCTTCGTTTCGAAAAAACAGACTTGAGATTGCACAACGTTTAGCTGAGAAGCAGCCCGGAAATACCTACGAAATTAATCCTGAAACCGGTTTTCCTGAGTATTTCAATGAAACATCACAGGATGTTTTATTACCGGCTTTTTTGTCTGCTTATTCCGGGCAAGATCCTCAAGAAATCTATATTGATGATTATTTTATTCCAATGTTTTCTGATGTAAAATCTTTTTTACGAACTCTTAACTGGCGTGTTTCCTATAATGGCTTATCGAGATTGGATTTGTTTAAGGAATATTTTAAGTCAATTAATATTAATCATGCATATACATCTTCCTATAATCTTGGTGGTTTTGAGACATTTACGTCCGGGACTTCTTTCGATAACGAATCATATGTAAATCCCTCTGATGGTAAAATTTACCGCATGCCACAATATGATGTGCAAAATGTGAGTATTTCTGAGCGATTTAATCCAATTATCGGAGTAGATGCTCGTTTACAAAATAATTTTACCGGAAAAATAGAAATTCGAAATAATCGTTCTATAACATTGTCGTTTACCAATACGGAAATATCAGAAAATTTAGGTTTCGAATATGTTATTGGTGGAGGATATGTGTTTGAAAAATTTAAATTAAGTCTGAATAATAAAACGTATGATAACGATTTGACTGTTCGTCTTGATTTTTCTGTACGAGACAATCAAACGGTTCGTCGTAATATTGTAGAAGATATTACGAGGGTAATTTCAGGTACTAAAATGTATTCTCTCGAATCATATGCTGATTATATGCTGAATGAGCGTTTTACACTTCGTGTTTATTTGGATTTTAATATGAATTCTCCATACACAAATGGATATCGAACATCGAGTTGGAGTGGTGGAATTAATTTACGTTTTTCGTTAATATAGTATGAATAAATTATTTTGTATAGTATGTTTTTCGGTTATTTTGAATGGTGCATTTACGCAAAATCAGGATTCCGTACAGGTAGATTCTGTTATTCATACTATTGAAGCTTTTGAGTATAACGATAGTTATTCGAAACGTACTTTTTCGGCTATTGATACGAGTATAGATGTATTTCATGAATTTGAACCGCATCCTCCATTGTCTGAATATAATGTTAATCTCGGATATTACGGTAGTCAATCTTTTTCATTAACAGAATATCAACCTGTTACACCTCATTTTTTTCTTCAGCCCTTTCATGAACGGATTTTTTCGAAAGATAATTTACAATACTTTATTGCTCGTAAACCATATACATCTTTTACCTATTCAGGAGGGAATTTTGAACAACAACATATTTCGTTTATTCATACTCAAAATTATTCTAAAGATTTAAATGTTGGTATTCGTTTGCGGTATTATAAAAGTAACGGAGAGTATAGTAATCAGGTAGTTTCCGGGCGTCATATTTCCCCTTGGTTCAGTTATACCGGAGATATGTATTCAATCCATGGTACGTATGCTTATAACTATTTGTCGCATTTCGAAAACGGCGGTCTTGTTCGTGACAGTTTAATTGATTATCCGATTTCTATGATAATGAATCTTACAGAAGCACAATCAGAAAAAAAATTCCAAGAAGGTGAATTGGTTCAAAAATGGAATCTCGGGAGCAGACCTCTTATTTCTGATACTAACAGAATTGATTTGCCTCATTATAAACATGCTTTCGGACATTCTTTATCCTTCGAAAAATCTGAATTTGTATATACAGACAAAGCTCTTTCGAAATCATTCTATTCTGCTGTATTGTTCGATTCAACACAAACAAATGATTCTGTTAGTATTTCTCACCTCACAAATACTTTTTTTTACGAGTATTCTCATCGAGGATCGCATTCATTTATAGCACATGTTGGTTTAGGACATTCCTACGGTTCTGATGTCTATAAAGATTATTTGTATGTATTTCCGGAACAAAATCATACTTCGTTTTTGTATGAAGGAAATATGGTATATGAAACTGATGTGTTTGAGTTAGAAAACGAACATCAGATAATTGCAATAGGAGATTTTGCAGGAGATTATAATTCACACACGGCTTTGTCTTTTTCAAATTTGTTTTTTGAGAATGCTGTTGATATTTATTATGATATTTCTCGTTGCTCTGCAGATGGTATTTTGGAACAATTTCAATCTAATCATGCAGTGTGGAATAGCAGTCGTAACCCAATGTTTATGCAAAAAATTGGCGGAAATGTACAATCAGATGTTGGTAATGTTACTCTTTCAACATCATTATTACAAGTCAATGATATGCTTTATTTTACCGGCGATGCTAATTTAAAGCAGGCATCATCTCGTACATTTATAACGCAATTGGAGATTCAGAAAAAAACGCATATTTGGCGGTTTGTTTTAGATAACCGAGTTGTGTATCAACGTGTAGAGTCGCATGTTCTTGATTTACCGGAATGGATTAGTTATAATGCTTTTTATTATTCCGGAAAAGTATTCAGAAATTTGATAGAAACACATATTGGCTTTGATGTTATGTGGTTTTCAGAATATTTTGCTCCAACGTATGTTCCATCTTTGGGGGTATTTGCTTTTCAAAATAATCAGGATATTGGCAATTTCCCGATTACACAGGCTTTTGTGTCATTAAAATATAAACCGATACGAATTTCTTTGAAATATAATGGATTATATAGCGAGCTGGTTGAGAAAAACTTTTTGTTTCCGCACTATCCTCAGCAATCCGGTTCTTTTTCGTTTGCATTATCGTGGTTTTTCTTTAATTAGTGTTGCCTCGAAATGTCCGATTTTATTTTCGGGAAAATCTTGAGATACTTATAGGGTGAGGGAATATGTAAAAACGGTCTTTAAGTTTATGGTATGTAAAAAAAAGACAAATATGCCACTTACATACAATTATGGGATAATAGAAAAACCTTCAAACGAAAATCCCCGAAGACAATCAGAAATATTCATACGTTTTTTTCCTTCAAGTTGAATTTCGGTCGGATAAATATAACCGTCTTTACATGAAATGCAGA
>CAZLCY010000125.1:0-7324 GCA_964558075.1 uncultured Bacteroidales bacterium | reverse complement strand
GAGAGAATCCCCCGAATATTTTTGTCATTGCTAAATCGGCTTCTCTGTCGCCGTAATATACTGCGGGGTCAATTAAACAAGGCAACCCATTTTTGTTTATCATATAATTACCGCCCCATAAATCTCCATGCAATAAAGAAAATGGAGTGGTTTTATGGGAAAGAGTTTTTTTTATTGTGGATTCTGCCGAAAAAATCAGTTGTTCTAAATTTTTGCATTCCAGCTTTTTTTCTTTCATTAATTCGAGTTGAAAAACTAATCGATGAGAAAAAAAGAAGTCAGCCCAGTTTGTTGAAGGAGTGTTTTTTTGATATGATAAACCAAGATAATTATCTTCGAAAAAACCACATGTTTTAGATGTGTATTGATGCATGTGAGCAAATGCTTTTCCAAAAATGGTAAAAAAATCTGGTTTGCGTATCCCCGGTTCAATATGTTCTAAAAGTAAAAAATCATTTTGCACATCGAGAACATTGGGAATATATATACTATTGCTTTTTTGTAATTCCTTAAGTCCGTGAGCTTCTTTGTGAAACATTCCGGGAATAAGCTTTCCGCATTTGAGAAAGAGTGTTTGAGAGCGACAAGTTATTGTGTATGTGTCTGCTATACAACCGCCACCAATAGGTTGAGTATTGGTTATTGTTCCAAATGAGCGTTCAATATGTGAAAGTATATGATTGGGAATCATATTGCATTTTTTTGTCAAATGTAAAAATAATGTGAGACAAAAAGATGAGAGTTTTTTATTTTTTTTGAATTATTTTTTCGCCAAATCGAGTGACAATATAATATGTGCCGTTTGCCAGATTTGATATGTCAATTAAAGTTTCTTGGGAAGAAATTTTAGAGATTTTTGTTTTTTCTGTTACATTGTGTCCCGAAACACTGTAAATTGAAATATTTTGAGTATTGACTCTCGAGTCAGAAATAATATATTCAGACCCGGTTTGTCCGGTGTAAATATGAATATTTTGGTTGGTAAAGGACTGTTTTCGAATTGAGGCAATTTTAGAATAGGAAAAATCGCCGTTAAAATCGACCTGTTTTAATCGATAATATGAAATATTGTTTGCGAGCGGTGATTCATCAATCTCATAATAATGAAGTGTTTGAGTTGAATTTCCGGCACCGGTTATTGTTGAAATTTCTTCCCAATTGACCCCGTCAGGAGAACGTTCAATTTTAAAAAGATGATTGTTTGTTTCGCTTTCGGTTACCCAATGTAATTGCATATAGTCGCCTTTGTTTGTTACTTCCCATTTTGCTAATTCAATTGGTAAAATAATAAAATCAAAAGATGAGAGATTATCAATTTCGTATCCGTTCCACCAGGTGTTTATCGTATGCCAGTCACCAAAACCTTCCGGATTATTATCATCAGTACTCCAAATATGCCCATTTGCGGTCGTGTTGCCCGCAAGCATTGTTACTGTTTGTTCTGTAGGGAGTGTTCCGTAAGGAATTTGAGAATCGTCCCAGTATAAAACTAAATCTTCCGGTCCGTCAGGTTCAACCCGGGTAACAAGAAATCCATTTGTGTTTTTTTCTGCATCATATATTGGCAGATGCGTAACCCCGGTAGAGAACTTTGAATTTACAATGACCGATATCGTTGTTGTAACTTGATCTCCATTGCCATCTTTACCGTCCCAAAAAATATTGTCGCCTCCGGCATTTATATGTTCTACCAAGGCAACATCTCTTCCCCCCGATTGATAGCCGTCAACATCATCAATATCCAAAAATATTTCAAGAGTGCCCGATTTACTCATATTTATATAAAATTCAACGGGTTCGTTTGCTACCGGAGTTCCCACAATTTGCAAATCTTCAACCATATTTGGTATTTCAGCAACATCATAGACGTTCGGGTCGGGTGTGTTAAGGAATATTTTATATTTCGGATATACGGTGTTTGCATCAGGAACAGATTGCCGATCTATTGATAAATTTCCGGTATTTTGTGAACCGGTATTGTTGCAAGCAATAACAAAACTATATGGCTGGAGACCATTTAAGTCAATTTTTGTAATGTATTTATCGTCGCTGTAAACATAAAATGCTCCATTTGCTCTGTTTGTATAATTATTGGTGTTTAAGTCCCATGCATACGACCACACTCTTCCATCAATCGCATCGCCGGCAGCAGATGTGCTCACGGTAATGTCGAATAATTCAAAAAGATAGCGGGATGTAGATGAGGTGCGAGCGAATTCTATATAAAAATCACCGGTTGTTGTTGGGGTATACGTAAATGGTGTGTACCCACCGGTGCCACCTGTAAGGGTGTTTGGCCCAATTTCTGCTTCGGTAAATGTCGAGATGTAACCGGTTCCTGCCGAGCTTGGCACTATTTGATAACCATAAACAACGGTTCCGTCGGGAGCTTTTATACGAAATTGAGCACCACCGGTTGTGGTGAGCGGGTTGAAACCAAGATTAATAACTTCTCCCACATTCGCTATGTGAATATATAATCGTTCGTACATATTAGCACCATCCATTGCAAAATATCGTTGACCTCCAATAGATTCATTAAATTGCACATAACAATTACCACTATTTCCGGGCATTAATTCTTTACTTCCTTCTGCTTGAGATACACAAGAAAAAATGAGAAATATCCATATGGTAATAATTGTTTTCATTTGAACATACTATTTATTAAAATATACGAAAAAATATGTTTAAAGATAGTAAAAAATGAGGATTTTTGTAGTGATAATGTGTAGTTTAATTATATGAATATGTGAATTGTACGTTTTTTTTCGTGCAAATGAGTATAAATAGCATATTTTTGCAAAAAATAATTATTTTCACTTAGCATTTTGTTATACGTTTACTGAAAAAAATAATTGATGTCGTTTATTATTCTCGAAATAGCATATGTTATACTATTGATATTAGTTTGTTTTAAAATTATTTACGATACTACCGATCCTTTTAAAACTACTGCATATTTGCTGTTAGCAATTTTTATTCCTGTAGTGGGTATGGTTGTATATTTTGTATTTGGAACAAATTATCGGAAACGATTAATATATACAAAAAAGTTGGTTGGAGACGAGCAAGAAACACATAATTTAAATGAAAAAATTGTGTCCTTTTCTGCAGATAATCTTCAACGAAGCAAATTACAAATTCGAGAGGCAGCCCCTTTAGTTAATTTGTTGATGAATGATAGTTTAAGCCCTCTTACGCATGGTAATGATGTGAAACTCTTATTAAATGGTGAAGAGAAATTTCCCGAAGTTTTTGATGTGTTGCATTCTGCGAAGCATCACATTCATCTTGAATATTATATGTTTGAAGATGATGAAGTCGGAAATCATATTAAAGATATACTTATTCAAAAAGCTCAAGAAGGTGTTGAGGTTCGTGTTATATACGACGATTTGGGAAGTCGTTCGGTACGCAAAACTATAATTCCGGTCTTGAAAAAAGCTGGCGTGGAAGCATTTCCATTTAATGGTGTTACTTTTTCTTTATTGGCAAATAGAATTAATTATCGCAATCATCGAAAAATTATTATTGTGGATGGGAGTATTGGTTTTGTAGGAGGAATAAATATTTGTGACAAGTATATAAACAAAAAGGTGGTTGCAAGGGAATATTGGCGCGATACTCATGTTCGTATTGACGGTTCGTGTGTGTTGTTTTTACAACATATTTTTTTGTGTGATTGGAATTTTTGTGCCCAGCAAAAAATCGGTGTCTCAGGTGAATATTTTCCTGAATTTTCGGATTTACATGGTAATTATGCAATGCAAATCGCTGCGAGTGGACCCGATTCCCCAACTGCAACGATTATGTTGACATTTTTAAAAGCTATACAGTTGGCAAAAAAAGAAATTATTATTACCACTCCTTATTTTATTCCTCCTGCGAGTATTATTGATGCATTAAAGGTTGCTGCTTTGGGAGGGGTGTCTATTACTATTTTGGTTCCCGGTATATCCGATTCTCGTTTCGTGAATGCTGCAGCATGGACAAACTATGGACCATTGTTACGGTGTGGTGTTGAAATATATTTGTATGAAAAAGGTTTTATTCATGCAAAAACGATGGTTGTTGATAAACATATTTCTATTGTTGGAACCGCAAATATGGATATTCGAAGTTTCGATTTGAATTTTGAAGTAAATGCCGTTGTGTATTCTCATGATTTTGCTTCGCAATTAGGTGCATCTTTTGTTGAAGATCTCCATCATGCCCGTAAACTTGAATATAAAGTGTGGTTGCAACGTCCGGTTTATATAAAAATGTTTAATAAACTTGCCGGTTTGTTATCACCATTATTTTGATATGTTTACGGTAAAATATGCCGGAGACTGAATTGTTTTTCTGCCTATAGCAATTGATGGTTTGATTTTCAATTGTGCTTCTTCCGGTATTGATGCTGATGATAAATTAAACAGCATATTCATGAGTTCTTTCACGGAAAATATTTTTAAAACAGAACCAATATCACTAGAAATAGCAATAGGTATTTCAATTGTTTCATTTGGTTTTATGCTATAACTTTCTATAACAACACCATCGGCAACTTCTTTATCTTTTAATAATAATTTCCAATTTATTTTATGTAATGTAGCAGTTCGTAAGTTCGGGTTATGAACAGAAATATGTGCCGTTAAATCTACCGGAATTTTTCGTGCCATTATTGCTTGCGAAATTTTTAATGTTTCGGTTGTTTGCAAATCACGTAAACTCTGTTTATTGTCAATAGAAACATTGTTGACCCGAACATTCGATATTGATAAAAAGCTATAACTACAGTTTTTGAGTGTTTGGGTTTCTTTTATCGAACGACAGGAAAAACTAGAAATAAGTATTACACAAAGGAATGCGTAAGTGCGAGTTGTGTTCATAATTACGATATATTTTGGTTAATATAATCTCTAATAATAATAAAAGCTTCCGGAATTCCTTCGGGATTTTTTCCGCCTGCTGTTGCTAAAAATACCTGACCGCCTCCGCCACCTTTGATTTTTTGAGCAGTTTCTTTAATTATATTTTGTGCAGAAATACCATGAGCGTCAATTATGTCTTGAGAAATACTTATGGCAAGTTGTACTTTGCCGGAGTCACTTGTTGCGAGGGCACAAATTGTTTCAGGAGAACTGTTTTTAATGTGCATTGCAATATCCTTTAATTGTTTCGAATATTCTGCCGGAATATGTTCAATAATTGCATTAATTTTTCCTACAGTTGATTTCTTGCTTAAAAGTTGTTGTGCAAATATGTGAGCTTTGTTTTTTTCAAACTGTTCAATGTGCTTTTTTAATTGTTGATTTTCTGATAAGAGAGATTGAACCTGTTGTGAAATGTTTTTTTGATTTTTCAACACATTTGATAATTCAGAAATAGTATCTGTCGCGTCATAAATGAGTGATTCTGCAGCTTCACCACTTACCGCTTCAATTCTTCTGATTCCGGCAGCAATAGCACTTTCAGAAGTAATTTTAAAAAAACCAATGTTCCCTGTTGATGAAACATGTGTTCCGCCACATAATTCTACTGATTTTCCGAATTGAATAACGCGAACCGCATTTCCGTATTTTTCGCCAAATAAAGCTTTTGCACCCATTTTTTGTGCTTCATCAATTGGAGTTTCTCGTTTTTCATTGAGAGAAATATTGTTTCGAATAGCTTTGTTTACCATTTTTTCAACTGCACGAATTTCTTCGGCAGTCATTTTTTGGAAATGAGCAAAGTCGAATCGAAGTCTTTCAGCTTCAACAAGAGATCCTTTTTGTTCAACATGAGAGCCGAGAACGTCACACAAAGCGTCGTGTAAAAGGTGTGTTGCCGAGTGATTCGCAGCAATATTTTTGCGACGTCTTTTGTCTACCGTCGCCTTAAATTCTGTGTCAAAATTATCGGGAATTGAAAGCACGGTGTGAATTATTAAGTTGTTTTCTTTCTGTGTATCAATCACAGGAAACGTTCCTTCGCTCGATTCAATTATCCCTGTATCACCAATTTGACCGCCCGATTCAGCGTAAAAAGGTGTTTTATCAAATACCAGTTGAAAAACTTTTTTCTTTTTGGCAAGAACCTCACGATATTTAATAACAGAAACCATTGTTTCGGTAGCTTCATAGCCAATAAATGTAGCTCCGTCACCAGTTGATATATCAACCCAATCGCCGGTTGAAACGGAGGTGGCTTGACGAGCTCTGTTTTTTTGTTTTTCCAATTCCGATAAAAATTCTTTTTCGTCAACCCGTAAGTTTTGCTCACGAGCAATTAAGGTTGTTAAATCATATGGAAAACCATAAGTGTCGTATAAAGTAAACGCATCGATTCCTGAAATTTCAGATGCTCCCGTTTTTTTAGTTTTATCAATAATTCCTTGTAAAAGCTGAATGCCGGTCGTTAAACTTCGTAAGAAAGACTTCTCTTCTTCAAAAATTATTTTCGAAATGAGTTGTTGTTGTGAAATAAGTTCGGGATATGCGTCTCCCATAGTATGAATTAAAGTTGGAAGAAGTTGATACATAAAAGGTTCATTGAGCCCTAAAAAAGTATATCCGTATCGAATAGCACGACGCAAAATTCGTCTGATAACATATCCGGCTTTAATGTTCGAAGGTAATTGCCCGTCAGCTATTGCAAACGAAATAGTTCGAATATGGTCGGCAATTACACGCATAGCAATGTCCTTTTCAGCATCTTTTCCGTATATTGCGTCAGACAATGTGCCAATATGAGAAATAAGAGGTTGGAATACGTCAGTGTCGTAATTTGATTGTTTTCCTTGTGTAATCATAGCTAAACGCTCAAATCCCATGCCGGTGTCGATATGTTTGCTTGGAAGAGTCACGAGAGAACCGTTGGCTTTTCGGTTATATTGAATAAATACTAAATTCCAAATCTCAATAACGTGTGGGTGGTCTTGGTTTACCAGCTTTTGTCCGGGGGTCTGAGCACGTTCCGAAGCAGAGCGAATATCAACGTGAATTTCAGAGCAAGGACCGCAGGGACCGGATTCACCCATTTCCCAAAAATTATCTTTTTTGCTGCCTTTCAGGATTCGATCTTTTGGTAAATATGTACACCATTCATCGAATGCGTCGTGGTCAAAATCAGTTCCGTCTTCTGCATCGCCCTCAAAAACGGTAGCATACAACATGTCAGGTGAAATAGAAAGCACCTCGGTTAAATATTCCCATGCCCAGGCAATAGCTTCTTTTTTGAAATAGTCACCAAACGACCAGTTTCCAAGCATTTCAAACATGGTATGATGGTAAGTATCATGACCAACTTCCTCTAAATCGTTGTGTTTTCCGGAAACGCGTAAACATTTTTGAGAATC
>CAZLCY010000124.1:0-7435 GCA_964558075.1 uncultured Bacteroidales bacterium | reverse complement strand
GTAGGCACGTTACCTTCTTTTTTTATTTATTTAGTTTGTATTTATAAATTTCATTTTTATTAAATTATGTAAATATACAAAATTCATATTAAATAAAAAAACTTATATCATTTATCAAAAATAGACACTTTACTTTAAAAGAATGTATAAAATTTGTTCAAAAACATACAAAAAAACGTTCACAATACATATAATCACTTCTAACATCCTGATTCATATATAAAACAACTTGATATAAAAAAACCCTAAAATAATAAGACAACATTTTTTTATAATCAACATAAACAAAAAATAGAAATACACACTAAATAAATAAAAAAAAATGTATGAAGCAAAATACAAAAAAAACAAAGAATTAAGAATATGTTATGCTATAACATATTTCGAGTAAACAAGTAGTATAAAACATTTGTACTACTCTGATGAAAAACAAGAAATACAACACATAATTTATACGTTGATACATAAAAATAAGACACAAAAAAAGGCAGTTCATATGTGAACTGCCTTTTTTATATTGTAAATATTGTAAAAAAGAAATATTTTCTTCTTATTTCACCACAGCTTTAAAATCTGCATTAGAAGCAAAATCTCTAAATTCTAAATCTTTTTGAGCTCTCTCACGCAAAGAAGCATCTTTTTCAATCGCCTCACGTAAGTTAGAAACAATCATATCAATATTGCTTGTACGAGCACCAATAACGGCTTTCAAGTAATATGCCTCGGCACTCTCATCACCTGATTTAGTAATTGTTTGCGTAGCACCATCAACATCACCACTTAACAATTTAGCTAAAGCAGCATTAAACGTTGCATTTGAACCAAACATAGAAACTGCTGATGAATAATCACCTTCTTTCACTTTGATTACGCCCATATTGTATTTCACTTCAGATCCTGCACCTTGAGCAATTTCGAAATACTCTAATGCTTTATCCAAATCGCCTTCTTTAACAGCTAAAACACCTAAGTTATTTTTAACGGCTTTGTCACCTTCAGATAAATTATCTGCATTATCAAAAGCTTGACGAGCATCATTTAATTTATCTTGATCAAGATATAAACAACCTAAGTTATTAAACACCTTCCAAGAATCAGAATAAATTTCAGCAGCATTTTTCAATATTACAACAGCATCATCATCATTTTCGGCAACAGTAGCACCATGAAGATATTCATCAACCGAAAGCGTATCTTCTGCTAATTCAGATTTTAACCCAAGAGCTATGATAAGAGAATCAGAACGTCCTAATTTATCAGCATTAACAACAATTTTAGAACGCCGTAATTCAGGAAGAATCTCATCGGCTAATTTTTTATATACAGAAGACATTTTTTTAATTTCAGCTTCACGAACAGCAGGGTCAGAATATTTAGAGAGAACTGAAATAATAACATCTTTATTTTCCATATCAGACGCTTGCATCAACTCCCTAAAACCGTCCCAATCCTCACCGGCAGCTGTTCCAAGAATTTCAGCTTTCACATCTTTCGATACAACATTTTCTGCAGCATCTTTTCTATCTTCAGCCAACTGAACATTTTGCTCCTGAGGTCCGTCAGGAGAAGCATACCCGAAAATTTGTGCATTTTTCATCTCCATATCATCATTAGAAGATGCTTCTTTAATAAATTCTTTCATTTCTTTAAAATCCTCATCTGACAATTCAGAATTTCTGATTTTCGCTTGGCTAATTAAGAAATTAATTTGTGCTTCATTAGAAACAACTTGACGTCTATGAAATTGACTTGCAGCAGAAATATCTAATGCCTCATTTTTTAACAGAGCAGCAGTTGCGATAACGCCTTCTGCGATTTTTGCCTCAGGTAACGCTACAGCCTCTTTCCCTTTTACCGACACTGTCGATTTCAAAACAAGGTCAGATTGAATCATTCCCTCTTCATAAGGAACAGAACCTGTATACGTATATGTACCTCCTGATTCATTAGAAATAACATAACCGTTACCTTGCACTTTTTCACCTTGCAATGTTACTTTATCAAAAGCAGCATTACCACCTTGCCATTCAATTACCGGAGTAACAACGACAACTGCGTTTTTGTTAAAAAATTTTGGCGGATACTTAATTGTAATAGAAACATCAACACTATCCCCCTCCATAACGAGTGGTTTTGGTGAAACTTCGTATGCAATTGTACCTGCATCATTAATCATTTTGTTAGCGCCACATCCTACTAAAAAAAGAAGTGCGGTACTTAAAACTAACTGAAAAACATGTAACTTTTTCATTTTCATAACTCTTTGATATTTAAACAATTTACTGTGTATACTTGTTATTATAGAAATACAAAAATAGAGTTTTTTTTTGGAATCCCAAGAACATCACTAAAATAATTTACTTTTTTTTTAATAAAAACCATTTTTTTATTAAAAATCGAGACTCAGCGAAAGATACACCATCTTATTTGTTTCCCCATAATCTTTTCCATACGCCCAATCTATCCGAATAAAATAACCATATAAACGTGAGCGTATTCCATAGCCATAGCCGAACACAAAAGCACTTCTCATTTCATCAACAACAACCTCAACAGGACCAGTCTGGTACACCGAATAATTATACGCATTATCTTTTGCCCCTGGATACGCACCATACCACGCACCACCAACATCAAAAAAACCAATAATTTGAAAATTAAGTAAAAAATCTGAAGCAATTGGTTTATTTGTTAAGGTTTTCACAATAGGTATTCGCAATTCATTATTGTTTACCGCAAAAGACGGACCGTTTCGAATATTCTGACGAAATCCTCTCATATTCACACCTAAAGCTTGATATGTCCAATCAACGTTTCGGTCATATTCGATAGAACTGTTAAATTTCGACTGTGTTAATGAGAGATTAATCCAATTATCGACACCACCCAAATAATAGAGCAAAGGCGATGTGCCAAAGGAAAAACTATATGCAGTTCGTGTTGCAAAAATTATATCACGAAATATTTTTTGATAATGCCGTGCATCAAACCCAAATACAAATAAATAATCGGGGCTTTTCTTAATTTCCTCCAATATTTCAGCAAATACTTTTATGCGAGTACCATTATATAAGTTAATTCCTTTCACAAGGGTGTTATCAAAAACATATTCGCATTTTATCTCTGTCCAATATTCCTGAACAGGGTCAGAACGAAGTGACGAAAGAGTGCCGACAGATAATTCAATATCTTGAACAAACCGAAAACCGGAAGTTATACGTATACTTTGAGCTTCATCAAAGGGATATGAAAAAACAGCCTTAAAATGGTTATCAAATGTTTTATTATAGGAATAATTTTCGGAAAATGACAATAAAGCCTGTCGGTGATAGATATATTGTTTATCGATTCTTTTTTTTAGATTTTCTAATGAAAACAACAATTCATTACTATTTAAATCACCATAAAATCGGGCTCCTCCGGTCAAACGGTAATCTTCAAACAAATCAACAACACCGAATTTAAGAGCTATATTAAGCCTTGGAACATACTGAAATTCATATCCGCTAAACTTTTGATATGATGAATTCATAAATCCAAAATCAATTTGATTTACCACTTGATTGACATAAAAATTGGTTTCATATACATAAGAGGTCTTATATGCCTGATTGATAGTACCCGTTTGTAATACACTATCCACAAAAAAACTATACGGATACAATTCATAATCGAAATGATAATCGGAATAATTAATTTGCATAAGCGAATCATCAGAAAAGGCATAGGAAACAGAATCCTCTCCTTGCAAATCGGGAAACTGCATGTGCTTCCAATAATAAGTTTCCTGAATACCATCATCTTTTATGTGCGAAAGCTCATCCAAAGAGGTAGTATAAATAACATATTGTCCTTGTTCAAAAAAGAGAAGGCTTAATTTGTCTTGATTAGAATGCACATCGTACTGTAAAATATGACCGGGAAGATGTGAAATTTGATTTGTTTCTTCGGTATATGAATAATGGATAATTGTATCGACCGAACGTATAACACTATCTCGCTTGGTGATAAATAAAGATTGTATTCCCGTTTTGTTTGACATATATATATATGTATCAGAAGAAATTTCCTGCGGATTTTTTTCAGTATATTGTTTGTTTTTCGTAAGTGGGATATTTGTGTCTGATGAAAGTGATTGTATATAAACATCGTAGTGTTGCTGAATAGCCTCAGAGTTATCTGATTGATTAGAGACATATACAATTTTCGAATCATTATCAACAAACGAGGGACTCAAATCATCTGCCGACGAATCGGTAATTTGAGTAAACTTATACAGCGGTATCGAATAGGTATAAATATCGGACTGCCCGCGTCTAACACCCGAGAATACGATAGTGGTTCCATCCTGAGAATAATCAAATGCACCTATTTTATCGAAATTGCGTAATTCATGAATAATTTCTTCCCCGGTTTCAAGCACATTCATTTTCAAAAAAACACTTCCTTTATCTTCAAAAAAAAACGACACTATTTTTCCACTCGGATGCCATGCTATAGAGGGATATGTATCGTCTGTTATTTGATTCAATTTATATGAAAGTCTTTGCACATGGGTTGTTTTTTGTTCTGCAAAAGAATATAACCATATATCGACACGACCTTTAATGTGAGTCGCAAAACAAAGTTTAGTGCCATCCGGACTTACTGCAATATTGGCAATTCTATGATTTCGTAATCGAAATGGCAGAGATATTTTTTCGCCAAAACTTTGCATTTGCGAAGTGTTGAATTTTTCCGAATAAAACCGATTCATCTCGGCAATTAATTCAGAAACAGACTTCCCGAGAAGCAATTCAAAACTTTCATTAACTTCTTTAATTACTCCGGCAAGATACACGATATTTGAAACATATTCATTACCATACGCTTCTGCAATATAATTCCACAAGGCCAACCCTGCGTATGCAGCATCGTCGCCTTGAAGGTGAGAAATTTCAGTGTACGAACCACTTGAAAGACCATACCGAATATGAGACTCAACCTCAGAATTCCACGTATCGGATGCAAACTCAACAAAGCCTTGTACAAACCAATCAGGAAATCCTGACACAGCAGAATTAGATATTACCTCACGATAATTATCAATACCAAAAAGATAATCATTTATATACAGCTCCGCAACGCCCTTCTTAATTTGAGTAATGAGATTATTATGGTCTCCGTTAAAATACACGACAACTTTGTTGTCAACTATTTGCGTTACCCCTCCAATATTATTTTCATGAATTGAAGAGCCGAGCCCAATATTTGTCTGTTTTAAGTCATTTAAAGAATTACACGCAATAAAAATCATTCGTTTTGAATAATTCATTTCAAATTTCTGAGACATATGTTGCATAATCAAAGGAACCTTTTTTGCAACAAAATCAGCCAGTTCTCGCCCTTCTTTGTCGTAATACACATCGAAATCGAGAAAGCGAAGATACCGCCAAAAATAGTCTTCATACTGAACCCTATTTTGCCCAAAAGTCATTTGTGTACCATTGTAGAATTGGGCATAGAGTGTTCCATGAAAAGTTAAAACAAAAACAAAAAAAAGAAGAAATCTATAAATCTTCATGCCGAATGGTTGCAAATAGTAATTTTTATTTAATAAATACAAATATACAGAAGAACGAGAGAAATAAGAATTTTTTCAGTATTATTCATCACAACACATAAGAGTGTCTGATTCTGAATATCTGGAAAGATTACACAATTGAATACTGTCGCAACTCACGTGAATAGTCACGCTCTTTCCCGTCGACACATTTATTAAGAAGCTCATGAAATTCTTTTCCGTGATTTTTATGAATGGTGTGACAAAGTTCATGAATCAACACAAAATCGATTAAATGAAACGGGAGCTGCATAATAAAGTATGATACATTAATATTGTTATTGTGCGAACAACTCCCCCACCGGGTTCGTGCAGATGTGATTCTAACTGATTTAAATGAAAAATTATATTCCCGTGACAACTGTTCTAAACGCTTTTCTATATACAAATACGCATCTACACGCAGAGCCTGTTTTCGCAACAACGCAACGTAATCCTGCACCATAGAATGTTCTCTTGATATTGATTCAGGATACAATACGGTAAGTTTGTAATCAATATCTATATCAAAAGACATTTTAGGTAATAAATGTGTCTTAAATGAAAGGGTATGAAAATGGGTAAGTTTACAATCGTCAGTAATAAGAGAAGGTATATGTATTTTTTTAGAAAGCTTTTGTTGTGCTTTTTTAATCCAATCCACACGAGACAGCATAAACTTTTCGGCCTTTTCGACCTCTGCAAAAGGAGGTAAAGTTACCCATACCGAAGCATTCGGTTTTATTTTGAGAATAATACGTTTTGCTCTTGAATTATGGACATACGTAACTGTACCAATTTGAGAATACTCACGGGTTATCATCAAAAATTATTTACAGGTTTCCGGATTGTATGAATTAATATATCGTTCATATTTATCCGGCACAATTTCTTTTACAGTCACAAGCATTCCGGTTTCCTCAACATCACCAAAGGCTGTATTAAGAGCTGTTCCAAAAATTTTAATAGTTTCGCTCAAATTCACATACGAATTTATAAGTGGCGGGATATTCACTTTTCGCTCGCGCACCTTCGCAAATAATATTTTATAATCTTCATGTACATTTTTACCGGTAAACACTTCCGCCAATTCCGATTCAGGGTGATGAAATGTGAGTGGTACAATTGGACGAACCAATTTATCATGATCCGGAAAATTTTTCTTGAGAAAAAACAAAATATAATCACGTGCCAACTTATCATACTGAAGATACATTGTAACTTTTCCGAGCAAGTACGTAATATGCGGATTCATTTTCACCACTGCACCAAGCCCTTCCCATAAATTGTCGAGAGCAAAAATTCCTTTTCGCCCCATATTTCCGGATTGATAGTCTAAATGCACAAACGAACGACCCAGTTCCAACACATACGGCAAATAATCTTTCTCAAATTTTTCAGTAAAATTAAACAAAGCTTTTGTTGCAACATGATATATTCCGGATTCATCACGAGCTTGTTCGCACAGCACATATCGATACCCTCCAATAATCTCCTTATGCTCAGGGTCCCATACAATAAGCTGACTATAAGGAGCATTGGTATCATACTCATCAACATCTGCCTCTTTTCCTGTTCCTCCACCTGCTGCCCGGAAAGCCATTTCTCTCAATCTTCCAATCTCTAACATAGTATTAGGAGCATTCTCTGCAGTAATAGAAAAAAGAAGATTAGAACCAAAATGTGACTTCCGTATGAGTCTTTCGTCAGTTAATTCGGCAAGAATTTTTTCTCTTTGTATCGGAGCAATAATCTCTTTCATGTTGTTTTATTTTCTTTAAATGACTCTCCTAATTTATACGTTTGTTCACGTAAAAAAGCTGCCCATTCAATATCTTTTTTTGACGAATCAAA
>CAZLCY010000123.1:0-7500 GCA_964558075.1 uncultured Bacteroidales bacterium | reverse complement strand
AACGCTCAATTCGACGGGCTCTATTTACGACAATTTTATCTTCCTCAGATAATTCATCCATACCCAGGATGGCAATAATATCCTGTAGTTCTTTATTACGTTGAAGTATTTGAATTACCCGTTGTGCTGTATCATAATGTTCATTCCCCACAATATCAGGAGACAAAATACGTGAACTTGACTCAAGCGGGTCAACAGCCGGATAAATACCTAACTCTACAATTTTACGACTCAATACCGTTGTTGCATCCAAATGGGCAAAAGTTGTTGCCGGAGCAGGGTCGGTAAGGTCATCGGCAGGCACATAAATTGCTTGAACCGATGTAATAGAACCACGTTTAGTAGACGTGATACGTTCTTGCAAGAATCCCATTTCGGTAGCAAGTGTAGGCTGATACCCAACCGCCGACGGCATACGCCCGAGAAGAGCAGAAACCTCAGAACCTGCTTGCGTAAAACGAAAAATATTATCGACAAATAATAATATATCTTTACCACCGGATTTTTCATCACCATCTCGAAAATTTTCTGCTATTGTTAACCCGGAAAGAGCAACACGTGCACGAGCACCGGGAGGTTCATTCATTTGACCAAAAACCATTGCAAGAGAAGAATCTTTTAAAGCCTCATGATCTATTTTAGATAAATCCCAGCCACCTTCTTCAACACTTTTTTGAAACTCCTCACCATATTTAACGATTCCGGATTCAATCATTTCACGTAAGAGGTCATTACCCTCACGAGTTCGTTCACCAACACCGGCAAATACTGAAAGACCTTCATATGCTTTGGCAATATTATTAATAAGTTCCTGAATCAAAACCGTTTTACCAACACCGGCACCACCAAACAATCCGATTTTTCCACCTTTTGCATAAGGTTCAATCAAATCAATCACCTTAATTCCGGTATATAGAATTTCGGACTCTGTTGATAATTGGTCATATTTAGGAGGCATATTATGAATCTGATACCCGCCCTCTTTAGACACTTCCCCAATTCCATCTATGGCATCACCTGTCACATTAAACAACCGACCGCGAACCTGCTCACCTACCGGCATAATTATTTGAGTACCCATAGGAACAACCTCCATACCTCTCGACAAACCGTCGGTAGAATCCATAGCTACCGTTCGGATTGTTTTTTCACCAACATGTTGTTGACACTCAAGGACTATCACATGCCCGTCTTCACGTGTTATTTTTAATGAATCGAGTATGTTCGGCAAGTCACCACCTGCTTGTTCAAAACTCACATCAACTACAGGACCGATTACCTGAACTATTTTGCCAATATTTTGAGACATAAAACTAAATTTTTGATTCTATTTTTCTTGTTACTACAAAATTAGTTTTTTTTATTAATTGACAAAATTATTCTTTTAGTTTTTATTCGAAAAAAAATCTATTTCACTCTCGTGCAGTCAACTCAATGCAAGGAATTATCATCTCTTCCAAAGAAATACCACCGTGCTGAAAGGAGTTCTTATAATAGCGTGCGTAATGATTGAAGTTATTTGGATACGCAAAAAAATCTTGTTGTCGAGAAAAAATATATGAGCTTGTTAAATGAGGTGTAGGCAAATGTGCACTTTCGGGTTTCCGTATTTCAAACACCTCTTTGGGATTATATTTTAATGCCCGACCATTTTTGTATCGCAAATTGGTAGTAATTGTTTTATCGCCCACCACCTTAATTGGATGTTGAACACGAACAGAACCATGATCGGTCGTGATAAATAATTTACATTTATTATGAGCAATTTCCTTTACCACATCATACAATAAGGAATGGCGAAACCATGATTTAATTAAAGAACGGTATGCTGACTCATCTCCCGCCAATTCTTTTATCATCTCCATTTCGGTGCGGGTGTGTGAAAGAGTATCTACAAAATTATAAACAATCACCGAAAATTGATGTTCTTTTATTTGATGTACGATATCCATTAAATTTTTACCCGGATTAATCGCCGTAATTTTCTTAAAGAAGAATTTCGAATCCATTCCCATTCGCTTTAAGTGAGCACTCAACAACTGTTCTTCGAACATATTCTTTCCCTCGTCATCTTCATCATTTTTCCAAATTTCCGGATAATTATGTGAAATTTCCAAAGGCATTAAGCCGGCAAATAATGAGTTCCGAGCATATTGTGTTGTAGTAGGTAAGATACTGCAATACAAATCTTCGGCATCAATTGTAAAAAACTCATGAAAAAAGGAACGTAGTGTTAACCAATGGTCGTATCGAAAATTATCGAGAACAAGCAAGACCGTTGATGTTTCATTTTTTTTCAAAGTCGGAAAAATCTTTTCTTGTAAAAGACTTGGTGACATAATAGGCTTTTCATCATCATCGGAGCTAAACCACGACACATAATTTTTTTGAATAAATTTTGCATACGAAGCATTTGCTTCTTGTTTCTGCATCTGCAAAATTTCATCCATTGCTCTATCCTGAGACATTTCGAGTTGCAAATCCCAATAGGTAATTTTTTTGTATACAGCCACCCAATCATCCCAGCATTCAGCATTACCAATTTCAATTCCCAATTGAGAAAACTCTGTCTGATACTTAGTTGTTGTTTCTTGTGTAATAATATGAGAACTATCAAGATTTTTTTTGAGTGTCAACAAAATCTGATTAGGATTGACCGGTTTAATAAGATAGTCAGATATTTGAGAGCCAATCGCAGCTTCCATAATATCTTCCGCTTCACTTTTAGTAATCATAATAACCGGCACAACCGGATCGATTTTTTTAATTTCAACAAGAGCATCAATACCACTAATTCCCGGCATTTGCTCATCCAAGAAAACGATATCAAACCGAAATTCTCGCATTTTTTCTATTGCAGTCATTCCATCATTAACTGCAACAACCGAATATCCTTTTCCTTCTAAAAAAAGCACATGCGGTTTCAACAACTCAATTTCATCATCTGCCCAAAGGATATTTCCGTTTTTCATATGTTTATTTTATTGAATGTAATTCTCTCGAAAAAAAGATAAATATTCATCAAGGTTTTTATACTGCATCAAAATATCCAGATTGTGTTGATTAATAATACATTGATAGGTAAAACTTTTCTCAACACCTTCAAAAACCTCATCGGAATACGTAATTAATTCGTAGTAATTTAAAGCCTGAGACACCTCATCAAACTGTTCCAAAAGAACCATATCGTGACGCAAAGAGAGTTCCCGAACAGAAATATCAAAATTAAAATTAGTAAAATAATCCAAATTATAATTCAATAAATTAAATCGAATACGATTGGCATCAACAAATTCGGAACGAACAATAATGCACAAAAAATGCTTAGCATCTTCGTTAAAAACAAACTCCTCTCGCTCCTCTTCTTCCTTTTCTTGTGCATACGATTCCGAATCGGCCGATTGGATAATTTGCTCTGCCCCCACCTCATCACCCGTCTCGGTTTGCACACTTACCGTATCAATATAATCAGCTATACGTAATGCCATGTCATATAATTCGGAATCAGGATACTTTTCTGCATACGAAGTCATATACTGTTTTAACTCATCGGCACCATCGCGTTTTCCCCGAGACAGGTTTTCGAGAAATACGGCTTTTGGCAACAGGTCAGATTGAGGATATGAATGTTGAATTAACTGAGAAATGCGAATAACCTCATCGGTATTATTCACCACAAATGCTTTATATAATTTCGAATAATCTGCATGAGCTTGCTTAGTTTGTGTTCTAATATTGTCTAAATAATCCGGGTCTGTTAAGGCATATGAATAATTACTCTCCGGAAATTCAGATATCAGTTTTTGTTTATACTTTTCTGCAAGAGTAAAATCATTGATTTCCAAAGAAATAATATGCAAATAATAATATGCAATAGGAGCATATTCACTGTTGGGGAAGCGAGAAACAAAAGATTCGAGAGTAGAGAGAGCCTTTTCATTATCCTGAATACTATTATAGTAAATCATTCCTTTTTGGAACAGACTAACTTCTACATTCTGCAAGGCAGCTTTTTGAGCAGAATCGTTAAGAGGAAGATCTTTCAAATAATAATCTCGTGATTTAATATTAAATTCTTCTTCTGTTTCCGCCATCAAAGAATCAGATAAAGAATCCGTATCACTTTGTTCATCCCAATCATTCTGATTCATTTGAGAAAACCGCCAATTATCGCGTAATTTTCTATCACCCCATTTCGCAACAAACTCTATTTTTCCGAGTTGAACAACCGCATCATTATAAAAATACCAAGCACCGCCGAGTTTTTGATTCTGACTACCAAACTCCTGAACATACATTTGGGATTGTTCACGCTGAATTGCTTCTCGTTCACGAGCCACCTGCTCACTTTGATTAATATCTGCAATTATCTTATCAACAAAAGCATTACGTTCCGGCGTAGTCATATTTGCTATTCGCAACAAACTATCCTGCGTCACAACAACAGTATGCTCTTTCATCAAAGCCTGCAAATTTTCGTTAGTTGTCATCACTTCCCGATAATTTCGATAATCCTGAGGAAGAATCATGCTACACGAATCATAATATGGTGCAGCCTTAATATATTGACGTTTCGAAAGCAAAATATCACCTATGGCAAGATAAGACATTGCCTTTTGGTATGATTCGGACCGACTGAATTGCAATGACAATTTATAATTTTCAAAAGCTTTATCATCCTTATTCTCCTGATAATAAATATTTGCTAATGCATAATAAATTTGATCTCGATACTCCTTATTCTTTTCGTCTTTCAATAATTTATTAAGTTGTGTAATTATTGGTGCACTGCCACCGCCACCGTCATATGCTGTAGCTTTATTAATACGTGCCTGAAAGGTCATTTCATAGGTTGGATTCATTTTCTCGACCTCAGAATACAACGCTATTGCTCTATCACTATACCCAATTTCCTGATACAATTGAGCAAGAATGTATGTATATCTTACTCTTTGTTTTTTCTTAACACCATATTCTAAGGTCTTTTCGAGCGAAACAATAGCCTCATCATATTTTTTCTGTTGGATATTTATATCGGTAGATAGAGCATACAATTCTCCAAATAATTTTTCCGGAAATTGAGCCTCTTCAATCATTTTTTGTAAAATATCACGAGCTTGTTCGTATTGTTTTTGTTCAATACGCACTCGTGCGATTCCTAAGTATGCATTAAAACGAATGTCATCGTTCGGATACTCAATCAATAAGAATTGGTAATTTTTTTGGGCTTCACGATACTCTTCCTTATAAAAAAACGCATTCCCCATAAGCAAATAGGCTTTCTTAACCCATTCATTGTATTCTTTTTTAGCATAAAACGCCTTTTGTTTGGGTGTTGTAGGTGTTCCTTTTTGATTTGGGCGAGCCGTAAGTGAATGTTGTTTTATTAATTTAGAACATTTTTGAATAGCCCTATCCATATCGGAAGATGCTGAAGATAATACCGATTTTTCTTTATAATAAAAAAGAGGCAGAATTGTATTGTATGGTTCTTCAAATGAATTTTCAATTTTTTGTAAACCTTGCTTATATGCCTCTTTCCCGTTAAAATAAATATTATAATGGGAAACGAGATTATGATATGTTCGTGTTACAAACGTGTTTTTTTTAGTCGAACACGACACAATTACCACAGTTAGAAACACAAAAAATATAAACTTCTTTTTTTTTAAATACACGTACTTACTGTTTTTGTAATCAATTAACTTTAAAATAAAAAAAATATTTTATCAACTCTGCATATTAATTATAAAACTAATTTGAAGAAAATAAATAAAAACCTATTTTTGTACAAAAATAAACGAATAACTAATTAATACAAACTTAAGTATCTAACTCTTTTTATAATCATGAAAAACAAATCGATTTTACCAATTCTCATAACAGTAATTGTTATTTCCATCTCGTTCAGTTCGTGTACTCCGGGAGACAATGCTCTTAAGTACATTCCCTCACAATCGCTTTTTGTTGGCGTTGTAGATTTACCCCAAATAGGCATTAAAAGTAAACTATATAAAAACGAGACCTTTGCTTTTATAGATAATGTGATTGACATGACCGAAGAATCACAAGAAGCATACTCAGTCCTTTTACGAGGAATTATAAAAGACCATAACACATCGGGAATAAACATACATTCACCACTATACGCATACATGAAACAAGAATCAGAATACAATTGTATAGCTGTTTCTCTTTCGGACAATCTTGCATTTTCCGATTACTTAGAAGGCTTCTTGAGTGATGCATTCACAAAAGCAGAAAAAGACAATATTATTATTTACACCGATGAACAAACATCATGTATTGCATTTAACGAGGATGTTGCATTGTTTGTCAGTTTAGATAACTATTCAACCGAATTTGTTGTTGATTTATTTAACATTAAGGAAGAAGATGCCATTTCAGAAAACGATGAATTTTCAGCTTTTATGGACGACGCCGAAGATATTTCATTGTTTATGCCAACAAATCAACTGCTCGGACTGAACAAAAACATTGAAAAAGAAGTATCCTCTTCTATTTCATTATTAGGCGATTACAGTATCGAAGATATTCGCGACAGCTACATCACTCTTAGTATCGCATTTAACTCGGATAACATCAATACGTCCATTGAAATATTTGGCGACGAAGATTTTGATGCGTTAGTTTCTGAAAATTCATTTGCAAAAGATAATTTTTCGGATGATATTTTATCATTTTTACCCGAAAAAACACTCTTTTTCATAGCAAGCACATATGATTCAGAAAAATTGATGTCGTACATTAAAAAAATTGATGCCCAAGAAAACTTTCTTTCTGCAATTGAAAAAAACGGCATTTCAATAGAACCTGTTTTGGAAAATTTCAACGGAGACTTTGCTCTTAGTTTTTATGATATAGCAACAGAAGAAATGGAAGTTCCCGATCGACAATTTGTTGGCATCGACGAAGACGGACGAGCACAATTTATTGATACAGTAAGAATGCGTACCATTACCACACCAAAAATTTCGGCAGCTTTTTCTCTTTCAGAATCAAGTAGTCTTCAAAATATCATTGATATATTTGGCGGAAATTTCCTTCAAAAGGTTGATTCATACTATGTTTTAAAACAATCGGCAACAATGGGTATCAATACATATGTTTCACTTACAAAAGATATGTTACTTATTAGTACCGACAAAGAAGCTGTTGATAATGTAAAAAATGATGGATTCAACAATAATTTCTCTTCCACCTCAATTGCAAAAAACATTTCACCCGGAGGATATATATTTGTTAATTTAGACTACGCCAATTATCCGGAAGGTTTGACGAGCATGGCAGAAAAAATGGGTGTCGAAAAAATGATTAGTGACGTGTCGCCTTTATTACAATCAGTTGAAATAAAATCAAATGATGAGATGAACTCTTCGATTATTATCCATTTAAAAGAAAAAGACAACAATAGTTTGTACCAAGTATTAGAAACAATCGATAATTTTTCGGGAATTTAATATGCAGATTCATTGTCAC
>CAZLCY010000122.1:0-7536 GCA_964558075.1 uncultured Bacteroidales bacterium | reverse complement strand
TATTTTTTTTGAGTTATTTGAAAAAATAAGAGTTTTCTCAGCAGGCACTACTTATTGAATCATTACATTTTTGCCAGCAAAAAAAAGGAATGGAGCTTTTTGCATGGTGTATTATGACAAATCATGTTCATTTGATGTTTAGAAGTATTCAAGGAACAAAATCGGAAATTTTACTTGGAGATTTTAAACGGTTTACGTCAAGGAACGTAGTCAAAGCAATACAAGAAAATCAGAGAGAAAGTCGCAAAGAGTGGTGTTACTTGAGCAATTCCAAAAAGCAGCACAGAAAAAGTCAAATACCTCGAAATATCAATTTTGGCGTCATGACAACAAACCAATAGAGTTATGGATTAATAAAGTAGTTTTTGAAAAACTACATTATATACATAATAATTTTGTTGATGAAGGTGTTGTTTTTAAACCCGAAGATTATCTATATAGTCTCTGCCCGAAAACTCCAAATTCTGCGTATTCTCGACTTATAATTGGTCATTTACACACGTAAACACCCAATTAATAAGCCTTTGAAAGCCTTGTCTTTGAAGTTTTCCATGCAGAGACTTCTCAAATTATGACTTTTCTCGAAAGCACTATATAGCAGTACTCGTGATGATGCTGGCGAAAAAGGATGTATTATCTATAATTAAGTGTAAATCCGGAAAAACAATAATGATAAAAAATGGAGTCCCCCCCTCTGTTGAAGCAAATTTATGATGCACTTGGATATACATATAATCAATATTTTATGAAAAAATCCGGTGTACAAAAAAAATCCACTTTACTCTCATAATGTGATATTTATGTTTTTTAAATAACAACTTGGGTTAAAAAAAACAAGAATCAAATCAATTTACGGGCTAACCATGTATACAATTATGTCATAAATTATTAATCCGTTCACAATAAGTATGTCAAAATTAATATAAGCTAAATTCGGGTAATTTTTTACGTTCAAAACACCTAAAAAATATTGCACTTAAATTAAATAAAAACAGAGCAATATTTTATAGCACATTTTTCGTGTTTTTTCGCATAAAAAAGTATTTTTGTAGACAAATTACATATTATGGAGTTTACGATAAAACAAATAGCAGAATTTTTACAAGGAAACATTGAAGGTGACGACTCTAAAAAAATCTACAATCTTGCAAAAATCGAGCAAGGCGAAGCTGGAACGCTCTCATTTTTAGCTAATCCAAAATACACACAATATATTTACACCTGCAAATCTTCTGCTATAATTGTCAACAAAGACTTCAAACCCGAAGAAAAAATTACTGCGACTCTTATTCGCGTAGACGATGCGTATTCATCATTTGCAAAAATGCTCACCTTATTTTCCGAACAAAAACCACCCAAAGGCATTTCTCGTAAAGCCCGTATTCACCGTTCGGCAAAAATTGGTAAAAATGTATTTATTGGCGATTTTGTATCTATTGCGGAAGGTGTAACAATTGGCGACAATACAGTTATTCATGCAAATGTTACAATATACAAAAATGCAATAATAAAAAACAACAGCTTAATATATGCAGGTGTTCAAATAATGGAAAATTGCGAAATAGGAAACAAATGCATTATACTTGCCGGGGCTATTATCGGTTCAGACGGCTTTGGTTTTGCTCCCGTAAAAGATGGTAAATATATAAAAATACCACAAACCGGAAATGTGATACTCGAAGATAACGTAGAAATAGGTGCAAATTCAACAATTGACCGGGCAACAATGGGATCAACAATAATTCATAGCGGAGCAAAAATTGACAACCTCATTCAAATAGGTCATAATTGTGAAATAGGGTCAAACACTGTTATTGCAGGTCAAACAGGAGTTTCGGGTTCGACACGAATCGGAAAAAACTGTATGATAGGCGGACAAGTTGGTATTGCCGGTCATTTGCAAATTGGAGACAATGTAATGATTGCTGCAAAATCAGGCGTTATGGTTGACATAAACGATAACGAATTCCATATGGGTGTTCCCAGTTTTGACGCACGTCGGTATAAAAAATCATATTTATATTTTAAGAATTTCGATAAAATAGCAAAACGTATTTCAGAACTCGAAAAACAAATAAAAGACTTACAAAAAACAAACTAAATATTTAGTAATTAACTCTTATAAAATAAGCAAATATGGCGATTAGTGCATTACAAAAAGAACGAGGAACATATGTTCCCAAAGTACCAAAATCATTACAATCTTTTGTAAAATTAGTTGAAGGAAAAAAAACTGAATCAATTGCAGATCAGGATGATATTAAATCTTTATTTCCGCACACATACGGCATGCCGATAATTTCGTTTGAAGCAACAGATAGTGGTTCAGATTACCCTGTGAAAAACGTAGGAGTAATTCTTTCGGGCGGACAAGCTCCTGGCGGACACAACGTGATTTCAGGACTTTTTGACGGATTAAAAAAATTAAATTCCAACAATAAATTGTTTGGATTCCTTGGCGGACCGGGCGGATTAGTTAACCATGAATATATTGAACTAACCAATGAAATTATTGATCAGTACCGAAACACCGGTGGTTTCGACATTATTGGAAGCGGACGTACAAAATTGGAAGAAACAGCACAATTTGATAAGGGTGTAGAGATTTGTAAAAAATTAAATATTTCTGCTCTTGTGGTTATTGGGGGCGACGACTCAAATACAAACGCATGTGTACTTGCAGAATATTATCTCGAAAAAAATACAGGTATTCAAGTTATTGGTTGTCCAAAAACAATTGATGGCGACCTCAAAAACGAAATGATTGAAACATCATTTGGTTTCGACACGGCTTGTAAAGTGTATAGCGAACTAATTGGTAACATTCAACGCGATGCGAATTCTGCAAAAAAATATTGGCACTTTATTAAATTAATGGGACGTTCGGCTTCGCACATCGGTCTTGAATGTGCATTGCAAACTCAACCAAACATTTGCATTATTTCTGAAGAGGTAGAGCAAAAACAAATGACTCTTGATGATGTGGTAACCTATATTGCTGAAATTGTTGCAAAACGAGCGGCAAACGGTGAAAATTTTGGTACAGCATTAATCCCGGAAGGGCTTATTGAATTTATTCCTTCATTAAAAACCCTTATTGCCGAATTGAACGATACAATGGCAGAACACGAAACGTACTTTAATTCATTACAAACAGATGATGATAAATTTCAGTTTACAAATGAAAAATTAAGTGCAGAATCGTCAAAAATTTTCAACACACTTCCTCAAAACATTCAATATCAATTACTCGCAGACCGTGACCCTCACGGAAACGTTCAGGTTTCTAAAATTGAAACAGAAAAAATGTTGATTGATATGGTAGCAGATAAGCTTCGTTTTTGGAAAGCAGAAGGTACATATTCAGGTTCTTTCAATGCTCAAAATCACTTTTTCGGATATGAAGGGAGATGTGCTTCCCCGTCTAACTTTGACGCAGATTATTGTTACTCTCTCGGAAACACAGCAGCTGTACTTATTAGTGCAGAAAAATCGGGTTACATGGCATCGGTACGAAACTGTAAAGCCTCTGCTAATAATTGGGTTGCTGGTGGTGTGCCAATAACTATGTTGATGAACATGGAGCGTCGACACGGAAAAATGAAGCCTGTAATTCAAAAAGCATTGGTTGAATTAGACGGCAAACCATTTACATTCTTCGCATCGAAACGTGAAGAATGGGCAGTAAAAACATCCTACATTTATCCCGGTCCTATTCAATATTTCGGACCATCTACTGTATGTGACCAACCAACCCAAACATTGTTGTTGGAACAAGAAGGTAAATAATACAGCAAAATAAAAGAGTCCGAAAGTTCGGACTCTTTTTATATAAACTAAATTGATAACTATTTAAATTAAAATTATGGCTGGAAAAATCACATTTACAATGATTAAACCCGATGGTGTGAAAAATGGACACATCGGTTCTATTTTAAAAATGATAACAGACGCAGGTTTTCGCATTGTTGCACTAAAATTTACCCGAATGAGTGCAGACAAAGCAGGAAAGTTTTATGATGTTCACAAAGAACGACCTTTTTATGGTGAATTAATTGAATTCATGACATCCGGTCCTATTGTTGCTGCAGTGCTCGAAAAAGATAATGCCGTAGATGAGTTTCGGAATCTTATAGGTGCAACAAATCCTGAAGAAGCAGCAGAAGGAACTATTCGTAAATTATATGCATCTTCCATAGGTGAAAATGCTGTACACGGTGCAGATAGTGATGAAAACGCACAACGCGAAGCGTCATTCCACTTTGCACGCAGCGAATGGTACGACAAAAACGGGAATTGTATGGGATAAGACACTTATGATTATCATTATAAAAAAAACCAAAGTAAGTATGCTTGCTTTGGTTTTTTTTGTTCTAAATCTAAATTAATAAATTTTGAACTTTACACACTTTTTGGGATAGTATCACTTTTTGGGATAGTATCGGGATAGTATCAAATTCACATAAGATAACAGTAATATCAAGGGGGGGGGGGCAGTTTGTATTGTACAAAAGAGCTGAAAAAAAGGAACAAGTGCGAGGTTTCTATGAGTTATACATAAGATACTTTTTTCCCTGCCATATATTATGTGAAAGCATATAGTCTTCAAGCATTTGGACAAACGATTCGTATTTTACGCCTTCCCATTCGGGTGCTATTCTCACTCTTCTCGGCGAGTCGCTCGCAAGTCGTTCTATCATAATGTCGGGAGATAAATGGCTTAAGTATTCCGCAACAAAAGGAATATACGTCTGTGGTGTGAATAGAGAAAATTTTTCCGGATTATGTGTGTAATCAATCGCAAATCGGGTATTTTTCACAATTTGGAGTTGATGTAATTTGATACTGGTAAGTGGGAGTGTCGATATAATTGCAGCAGATTCTATTATTTCTTCATGAGATTCTCCGGGTAGTCCCAAAATAATATGTGCACCAACGGGAATGCCCCGTTGAGCCGTTTCGGTAATAGAATTTCGTGCACAAGCAAAATCATGTCCGCGGTTAATTGCAGCTAATGTTTTGTCGTAAACCGACTCTATTCCGTATTCTAATACAATGTAGAGTTCTTTGTGTACATGCTGAAAAAAATCGAGTTTTTCTGCATCTATACAATCGGGACGGGTTCCGATAATGCATCCGATGATTTCGGGAAATTGCCGTATTTCCAATAGTATTTCTTCTAATCTCGAAATGCTGGTGTAGGTATTTGAATATGCTTGTAAATATGCAAAAAATTGAGTTGCTTTTTTATAGCGTTTGAGTACAAATTGTTTGCCTTCAATAATTTGTTCACGAATACTTTTTTCCGGAGTGCAATATGCAGTTATAAAAGCGTCGTTGTTGCAATATGCACATCCGCCATATCCTTTTGTGCCATCTCTGTTTGGACAGGTGAAATTGCCGTTAACACTTATTTTTTGAATCCGTCCGCCAAAGGTTTCTTTTATGTAACTTGCATATGAATTAAAGGGGCGACTGTGTTTCCACGGGTACTTGTGAGAATTATCTGCCATCTGCGGATGATTTAAAAAATATCATCATCGTCGTCATCCTCCTCGTCTTCGTCATAATCATCAAAATCGTCGAAATCATCTTCAAAATCAATACTTTTAATTTCGTTGTCTGTATTTTTTTCGCTGATAATTTGATATATTTCTTCGGAGTTTAATTTTTTGATGTTTGTAACGAGAAAATTTTCGGCAATAAAATTACCATACTGATTGCATTCGTCAATTGCTGATTTTATGGTATCTTTGACCGAAATGTTAATTGGAACAAGAGCGGTTATTTGAGCTAAATCATGTTCGAAAACAACAGATTCAAATTCGCCGTTTGCATGCTTGAGTGTATACTCAATTTCGGTTTGTATGAGTTTTTGTTGGGTTTCGCTGTATTCTTCGGAGTTGCTGTTAACCAGTACAATAAAAAAACGCAGTTTGTAGCCTTTTCCACCAAGTCCGGTTGAAATGAGTATTTGTTTTTCGTCTAATAATGAACTTTCGAGCACCATTTTGCTTTCACGATATGCCATAGAAACCCACGGTTTAATGTCTCCTGTTGCTTTGTCACGGAAAGCTTCAATAGCTCGAAAAGCTTCTACTTCTTCGAAATTTGCAAGATGAATTAAAATATCTCGTTTTTCTTCTATTCTAATTTCCGGGTCGTAGAGTTGTGGTACTTTCGCCAGAACAGATTCTAAGGTTTGTTTTTGCTTGTGTAGTTTTTTTGAACGTTTGAGATATTCCATTTGTAAGTCAATATCAATCTCTTCTTCAATGATATTAAAGCTTTCCGGATTTTCATCAAATAATTTCTTGAGCTGTTGGAATATTTTTTCTTGTTCGTTCATAGAGATAATTTTATCGGTGCAAAGATACTTTTAATAACGTGTTTTGCAAAATAACATGAAATAATTGCTCTTACGAAATTTATTATTCTGTGATAGCATCATAAATAACTTGTTGTATACGAGGACGAATGTTCATTCTACCTAATTTTGGGTTATTAGCATCGGGATACACTCGGTTTGATAGAAACACATATATAATATCATATTTTGGATCAACCCAAAATATGGTGCCGGTAAACCCGGAGTGACCATAACTCTGTGGTGAGGTGCATTTGCAGGTTGGATCTAACTTATAGGGGTTTACATCGGCTTTGTCAAACCCATATCCTTTGCGGTTTCCTTCCTTACAAAAAGGGCAAGATGTAAATAAGGATATTGTTTCCGGTTGTAAGTAGCGGGTGTTTCCATATGTTCCTTCATTTATGAGCATCTGGCATATTTTTGCGACATCGTTACTGTTTGAAAACAGTCCGGCATGACCGCTAATTCCTCCCAACATTGCCGCTCCCGGGTCGTGAACATATCCATGCACAGTTTGTTGGCGGAAAATATAATCATGTTCTGTTGGTGCTATTTCGTCTTTTGAAAATTGAAATAACGGATTATAGCATAATCTGTCTGCACCAATTGATGAATAAAAATGAGAATATACAAAATGGTCAATTCGTTTGTTAGAAATTTTTTGTATGATTTCCGGCAGTAAATAAAAGCCTAAATCACTATATATCACATCTTTTTTCTCATAAAGAGGAGATTGAAAAATCATATTAAAAATGGTGTCATGATATGCTTTTGTTATATAGACACTGTCAGAAACCGGAACTGAGTATAATTGTGAGGGTTTTCGTGATATGCTGCTATCAACAAATGAATAATCATGGCGTATGTACAATGAGTTGTTTAATTTGTGGGGGTACAATGAAGATTTTCTGGGAGAAAAAAGATATGCCTTTTCGCTGTTGAAAAAATCTTTAACTAAATACTGATAAAAAGGGATCCACGAATGGAGCTGCGATTGATGTGTTAAAATATTCTTCATTCGAATTGTGTCTTTTCCTGTTGTGTCTATGCCTTCAATATCAAAAAAATCTCCTACAGTTTGTTCCAAATTAAATTTTTGTTGTTCATATAGTTTCATTAAACTCAATGTTGTAGCCAGTGGTTTGGTCATTGATGCTAAGTCGTAC
>CAZLCY010000121.1:0-7653 GCA_964558075.1 uncultured Bacteroidales bacterium | reverse complement strand
CTCATCAAAATTATTGTTTCGGGCAGAAACTGAAAGCCCCGAACCATATTGAGACAAACGACTCATACTCATCGGCATATTATACATATACACCGCAGGAACCTTTTGGGAATATGCCGATTCAACAAGAGCATTCACCGAAGAAGACTGCTCAGGCAAACCATGAAAAACAATACAATTATAAGTATGAACGTCCGAAGCATCAACATCTGAAATATGAAATGCCTGCACATCATAATGAGTATTAGATTGTAATGCCTGTACAATAGCCCCCACATCGGGATGAACATGATTGTAAACAACAGCTATTTTCTGTTTGCTTTCAAGTACATCTACAATAAAATCCATTGTATTATTCTCGTAACTTATTTCCCCCTCAATATGTTCGAGCTCAACACGAAATATCTGTTTCCCCAATTCATCGGAAGAAATATAACAGATTTCCTCGTGATACCACTCGTCGGAATCTACAAAAATATCTTTTGAAAACACTTTGTTGGATTCAGAAAAAATACTCACTCGCAGCCTTTGTCCCTTAAGCGAAAAAGCACGTAAATCGAGCTTTACCGGGAAAGGCGTATTTCGAAACACAATTTCATTTGCGTGCACGGAATGAATCACCAGGTCTTTTGCCTGCACAGAATCACCGAGCAACAAAGAATATACCGGAGCATCAAAAGAAAGATTGCGTGCAGCATAAAGAGGATTATTTCCGCGAGTAAACATACCGTCACTCGCAAGCACAACCGCTCCAACATTTTGAGTAAAAAAACTATTCGAAACATGTTCCAAAGCACCTGCAATATCAGTTTCTTGTTCGGTAAAAGAATAGTCAGACAACTCCTCAACAATTTCGCCAAAACTGTATGTAAACACCTCATATTCGTTCGACAATTCGTGCAGCAAACTATCCATTTTGGCAGGATAATCATTCGTATAAAAATCGGCATCCTTTGTTACCCTAACAGACTGCGAATTGTCTTGTAAGACAAGCACCACAGGTTTTTCTATGCGAACATGAAAAATATTCACAAACACACCCAAAAGCAGTACTAAAAGAGAAAAAACGACAATAGCACGTAAGCCAAACAAAAGCGAACGAACCGTTCGTGAAGCCTCCTTAAACGAGCGGTCTTTTCTATACAACACATAAGACATCCCGAGAGAAATCAGTACAAACAGCGGAATAAACCACAACGAATATTCGGCAAAAATGTTCATGTTACAGTATATTATAAATAGATTCTATATAATCCAATATCTCCTCTCTTCCTTGTTTTGAAACAGACGATGAATAAAAAAACAAAGGCAACTCTTCCCATTCCTCAAACAGTTTTTGTTGAAATGCCTCAATATTTTCCAGCAACACCTGTTCCTTAATCTTATCCGTTTTGGTCATAATAAGAGCAAACGGAATTTCATGTTCACCCAACCAGCGAATAAAATCGATATCAATAGCTTGTGGTTTATGCCGAGAATCAATAAGCACAAACAAACACGCCAGATTTTCACGTTTCAACACATAAGACTGAATCATATTTTCCAAATCAACCCGTGCTTTTTTGCTTAATTTCGCAAAACCATATCCCGGCAAATCTACCAAAAACCAAGCATCATTAATCACAAAATGATTGATAGTTTGTGTTTTTCCGGGTGTTCCCGATATTTTCGCCAACTTATTGTGATTTGTCAATAAATTAATAAGCGAAGACTTCCCGACATTCGACCTTCCGATAAACGCAAACTCGGGAATTTCACGTTTCGGGCACTGTTCAACAATAGCACTACTCGTAAGAAATTCTGCAGTTTTTATAATCATAAATACTATTATTTTTTTGTATGAAATTTCTTCAAATATATAGGTTTACTCGCAAAAATACTATCTTTCGGAGACAAAAATATCTCAATAAAACATAATATCCCACAGAGTTTATGTGGCACATAAAAAAAAAATATACTACTTTTACCCTCTTTGAGTATGTATAAAGATAGTAAGATATGTAATTAGTCTCTGCTCGAAAACTCCAAATACTGCGTTATTGACGACATTGAAGTTATCCATATAGAGACTACTAAAATCGAGAGTTTTCGAGCATGCACAAAATAACATTAACAATAGCACCGATTTCAGCCGAATTTCAGAAATTGAACACAATGTGATTGCAAAAAAATTACCCGCTAATAATGAGGAGATTAGAAAAATACTGAATAATGAATCCCTTAAAATTGCAACCTAATGAGAACTTACTAATATTAAAATATTTATTAAAAAAAGAATGAGTTTTATGTATATCTAAAAAAATAATTGTAATTTTAAAAAAAATATACATACTTATTATGAAGTGTCGAAATTTTTGTATCATATTATTATTCGTTTTTTTTCTATCGTGTACCAACACACAAAACAAAACAGAAATCGAAGATGCGGCTGTTTCACAAACTTATATTAAAAAAGAAAAAGGAATTGTCGGACTTATAAACGGAGAGATTTTCTGTATACCGTCCCCGTACAATTTCTCGAAGCACATTCATCTTATTACCAATCAATACAACACAACCTTACTTAACTCAACTGCACACAAAAATAAATATGTAACACCATTAAAAAAAGCAATTAATCTCGGTATTTACGGAATTGATTTGGCATATATTAATACTTTTTCTCAATCGGCAGATGCTCTCCAATATTTTTCGACAATCAAAACCCTTTCAGACGAATTAGGCTTATTTGAAGTGTTTGATATAAGCACAATAGAGCGTATTGAAAACAACATTAATTCTCAAGACTCTGTACTAAACATTATAACCAGCAAATACCGGGAAGCTGACATGTTGCTAAAAAACGACAATCAAAAAAAACAAGCAGCACTTATTTTAACCGGCAGCTGGATTGAAAGTTTATACTTATTAACACAAATAGAAAAAGAAACGCCACACCCCCAAACTCGAAAACATATTGCAGAACATATGTTTTCAGCAAAAAGCATTCTCGGATTACTGAAGCCATACTACAAAACAAGTAAAGACTTCACACAACTAATTGATACTATTGTAAATATTTGTTATTGGTTTGATGGCATTAGTTATGAATACACATATATAAAACCCATTACATATCCGAATTTAAAACGCACTGTATTTACCAGCAAATCTGAGGTAAAAATATATCCGGAACATCTGGAAAATATTACAGAAGAAATAAAAAAATTACGAACATCAATGATACAATAAAACAGCTTATATGAAAAAAATTATTTTATTATTTTTGTTAGCAACTACTTCCATAATTTCTTTTGCACAAGGTGGTTCATGTGCAAAACACATTACTTCGGAATATATTATTGACCCACAATTTTATGCAACTGCAATTACATTTGGAGAAACAGAAAGTTTTAAAATAACCTTTATAGGTGGCAACACATACAGAATAGCCGTTGAATCATCAACACCAAATAACTTATTATTTTATATTTACGACCAGGAAAACAACTTATTATTTAGCAACAATAATTTCGACAATTCTGCATTTTGGGATTTTGAAATTCCAAATACTATGGAATGTACAATAAAAGTTAGTTTAGCCAGCGAAAAAATAATTGACGATTTTGCAAATATTTGCATTGGGTATAAAAAAGAAAATCCGTAAGTTTGCAACATTTTTAATAATAGACACTTAAACTCATGAGCGAAAGGATAATTCAGGCTATTTTAAAACTTTTTGCCGTTTTTGCAAAACCGGATAGCAATATTGAAGATCAAAATAATATAATTGAATTATTTCTATCTGCTCAATTAAACAAAGAGCTTGCGAAAAAATACCTTCCCACTTTCGAAAATGAATATCAAGAGGTTATTTCAGATATAAACAGAATTACCGCAAAGGCCGGTTCCAAGGGTGGCGATGCATTAAAATATAAAATTGAAGCAAAACTGGCGGCACGTATTCACCGCATTTGCAACAGTATAAATAAAGAACTGACACACAAGCAAAAATTATTTGTAATTATTAGTGTACTCGAATTTATCAGTTCAAACACACAATCTGAAATAACACAAACAGAAAAAGACTTTTTTGAAATAATTAATGAAGATTTAAATATTTCACCGGAAGAATACAATGAATTAAGCAACTTTATTTTAAATGATTTTGATGACATACCGGCATCTCCGAATTTATTAATTATTGATAATAATGAAATTTTTGAGAATCCTGACATTAAACATATTTTGTCTAAACAATTATCGGGTATTATAAAAGTTTTCTATGTTCCCTCATCGAATCTTTTAATATTCAGATCAAAAGGTGTTGGTGAAATCACTCTTAATAGTCAGCCGGTACTTGAAAATAAAATTAATTTAATTAACATTGGCTCGGCAATTAGAAGTCAGCAAATAAAACCAATATACTATAGTGAAATATTAAATATTTTTAATGTTGACAACTCACAAGAGGGTGTTGTATTTAAAGCAAAAAACATTAAATACGTATTTAAAACAGGAACTATCGGACTCGAAAGTGTTGAATTGGAAGAAAAATCAGGCAGTTTGGTTGGGATTATGGGGGCATCGGGAGCCGGAAAATCTACACTTCTCAATGTTTTAAACGGGCTATACAAACCAACCGAAGGAAAAGTTACCATAAATGATATTGATTTACACAATGATGTTGAAAATAAACTAGAAGGACTTATTGGTTTTGTTCCGCAAGACGATTTGCTTATAAAGGAATTAACCGTATATCAAAACCTGTATTACAATGCAAAACTGTGTTTTGATAATCTTTCAGAAGAAGAAATTATAGAAAAGGTTGACCGAATTTTACAAAGTCTGGGATTGTATGAACGAAAAAACAATATTGTAGGTGATGAATTACGCAAAGAAATTAGTGGTGGACAACGAAAACGGTTAAATATAGCACTCGAATTAATTAGAGAGCCTGCAATACTTTTCTTAGACGAACCGACCTCGGGTTTATCGTCAAAAGATTCTGAAAACATAATGGATCTTTTAAAAGAATTGGCCCTCAAAGGAAAATTAGTCTTCGTGGTTATTCACCAACCATCATCAGATATTTTTAAAACCTTCGATAAACTTATTATTCTCGATACGGGAGGATACCAAATATACTACGGTGCACCGGTTGACTCAATTATGTATTTTAAAGAACAAATACATCAAGCCGATTGGTATATTAGCGAATGTCCGACCTGTGGTAATGTAAATCCCGAACAAATTTTTAACATTACCGAGGCAAAGATTCTAAACGAAGATGGCACGCCTCTTTTAAACGAACGAAAACAAGAAATCAGAAAACTCTCACCAATTGACTGGTTCAATTTTTATATAAAACGAAGAAAAAAAGAGCAGGTTCTGACTACAAAACAGTACCCAAAATTTTTACCTAAAATCACATTCAAAATTCCCAATTGGGTACGACAACTTCGGGTGTTTATTATTCGCGATGTATTATCGAAAATATCGAACAAGCAATACATGCTTATCAATGGTTTGGAGTCCCCAATCATTGCCGCATTCCTTGCATTTATTATTAAATATTGGAATGTAGACGAAGGAACAAGTATGAATTATACACTCATGAATAACGAAAATATTCCGGTGTATATATTTATGCTTGTCATCTGTGCTTTCTTTATTGGTTTAACGGTAAGTGCCGAAGAAATTTATCGCGATCAAAAAATCAGAAAACGAGAATCTTTTCTTAATTTAAGTTGGTCGAGCTATTTGATTTCTAAAATAAGCATTCTTTTAGTAATTTCGGCAATCCAATCTTTTGTATTTGTACTTATTGGAAATGCAATATTAGAAATACCCGGAATGCTTTTCAGGTATTGGTTTATAGCTTTTAGTACCTGGAGCTTTGCCAATATGGTTGGGCTCATCATTTCCGACAGTTTTGATGATGTGAAAACAATTTACATTCTCATTCCGTTTATGGTAATTCCTCAAATTATTTTAAGTGGTATTATTGTGAAATTTGATAAATTAAACCCTCTTATTTCTAATCCTGAAAATATTCCAATTTATGGCGAGGTTATCACCTCTCGCTGGGCATATGAAGCATTAGCAACATATCAATTTGCAAACAATGCATACCAAAAACCTTTTTTCGATTACGATTTGATTATTAGTGAATGCAGCTATAAACGAGGAGAATGGTACAATCAAATCTCCAACAAACTCAATACAATAAATCGAAACATCAGAAAACCCGACAAAAAAGAAAATATCATACAGGATTTAACAGTTATTCGAAACGAATTTGAAAGAGAATTACAAGAACCTCATCAATATAAATATACGTTTTTCGACCAATTAACCTACGACTCAATTGTGCTAAACAATCGAATTAACGAAAAAATTCTAGATACGACACGCTACTATATAGACTTGCTTAGACAATATTATATTCAAAAAAATAACTTTTACCGTACAAAAAAAGATTCACTCACGTATGCTATTATTGCTCAATTAGGAGTTGCCTACGCAGAAAAGAACAATATTCCTATAGAAGAACGTACACCCGAATTTATTGATAATGTAGGAAATAAAGCGTTTTTAGAAATTAAAAAGAATCATTATAATGAAACTCTGGAAGAATTTTGTACAAATCAAAATGACTTCACCGTACTTATAGAATACGATGGTCATTTAATTCAAAAAATTGATCCGGTTTTTCAAAAACCAAACGGAAATTTTTTACGTGCTCATTTCTATGCTCCCTATAAACCATTTTTCGGGTCATATATCACAACATATTGGGCAAATGCTTTTGTGATTTGGTTTATGTGTATTGTTCTTTATATAGTACTATACTACAGATTGGCACGAAAAGCTATAGAGTTTATCGGCAATATTAAACTAAAAAAAGAACGATAACAATTACCGTTCTTTTTGTAATGTTGTTTATACTTCTGAATAAGTAAAAATTTTCGTTAAATATAATATTGGTGGTATAAACAACAAAGGTTCTTTGCCTCTATTTTACACCAAATACATCTGAAATTGCATTCTTAAATGCATCTTTTGGTAAGGCACCTTGAGCCATTTGCGGTTGAGATTCTACCGGAATAAACAAAATAGAAGGAATACTTTTAATACCAAATACTGATGCCAATTCTTGCTCAGATTCAGTGTCAATTTTATAAAAAGTAACTTTTCCTTTATACTCTTCCGATAATTCTTCAATAATTGGAGCTACCATTTTACAAGGACCACACCAATCGGCATAAAAATCAATAATAGCCGGTTCTTTTCCATTAAATGACCAGTCTTTGTTTTTTTCGTAATCAAACACTTTTTCTTTGAATGTTTCTGCTGTTAAATGTTCTACCATAGTTATAGTTTTAAATTAATATTTATCGCTTTGGTCGCACCACTTTACAAATCATTACACATTTTTTATTTTTTTCAAAAAAAATTCCGCCTGTAATTAAAATTGTTCTATTACATTTGTGGCACAATGAATTTGAAAGATACAATAAATAACCCGGTTTTTTCAAAGATTTCCGGAATAATCTCAACACAAAATATCGATACGTACGTTATTGGTGGATTTGTGCGAGATATTTTTTTACAAAGAGCAAACAAAGATATTGACATTGTTACCACAGGTAATGGGATAGAATTAGCACA
>CAZLCY010000120.1:0-7656 GCA_964558075.1 uncultured Bacteroidales bacterium | reverse complement strand
TTGTGCTGCAACACTAAAAATATTGATATATGAATTTCACAGATAATGAAGAAGCTCTTAATACGATAAAATTTGTAAATGCTACAAATCGTGCAATTTTTCTTACCGGAAAAGCAGGAACCGGAAAAACAACGCTTTTGCATAATATTGTGTCGCATACGCACAAGGAATATATTATAGCAGCACCTACCGGTATTGCGGCTTTAAATGCGGGTGGTGTTACCATTCATTCTTTATTTCAATTACCTTTTGGGGCTTTTGTGCCCGATACGGCTCAGTTTACACAGTCTAATATGCTCAATTTTCAATTGACACCTTTGTCGTATTTACCCAAGAAAATAAAACTAAATAGTGCAAAACGAAATCTATTGAAACAGGCAGAACTGTTAATAATCGATGAAGTGAGTATGTTACGTGCCGATTTGCTTGATGCAATAGATTTTGTGTTACGATATGTTCGTCGAAAACGCTCATTGCCTTTTGGTGGTTTACAAGTATTATTTATTGGTGATATGCTTCAGCTGCCACCTATTGTGAAAGATAATGAATGGGCGGTATTGCAGCATTATTATAAAAGCATGTATTTTTTTGATGCTCAGGTTTTTCAACAACAAAAACCAATTGTTATCGAATTGGAACGTATTTACCGTCAAACTGATAAGGATTTTGTCTCAATTTTGAATAATTTGAGAAATAATATTGTTCTTGATTCTGATATTGAAATTTTAAACAGGTATGTGCAACCCGGTTTTAAACCTAAGGAAGAGGATTCCTATATTCACATTACGACGCATAATAATAAAGCCAATACGATAAATTCTCGTGAATTAGCTCAATTACCTTCGGAATCTTTTTATTATGAAGCGGTTGTGCGTGGCGATTTTTCGGAGCATTTATATCCTTTGGAATATAAAACTGAGTTTAAAGAGGGGGCACAAATAATGTTTGTGAAAAATGATTATTCGGGTGAGTCTCTCTATTATAACGGGAAAATTGGGGTCATTCATTCGCTGAGTAATGATGAGATTTTGGTTCGTTTTCCCGACACCAATACAATCGTGCCGGTTGAACGGTATACTTGGGAGCATAAACGTTTTGAGTTAAATAAATCAACAGGGGTAATTGAGGAAAAGGAGCTGGGAACGTTTACGCATTATCCGATAAAATTGGCCTGGGCTGTAACGGTGCATAAAAGTCAGGGACTTACGTTTAAACAAGCTATTATAGATGTGTCTGATGCTTTTGCTCCGGGTCAGATTTATGTTGCCTTGTCGCGTCTTGAATCTCTCGACGGGCTTGTGCTTACTCAGGCAATTCATACCAATATTCCCGAACAAAACAGACGTTTGCTGCAGTTTGCAAACAGAAAATTATCGAATGATGAATTAAATTCTGAGTATCAGAATGGGGTGCGAAATTATGTGCAATCGTTTATTATGGAAGCTTTTGATATTTCGGCTGTTAAGTACGAAATGAATCATCATTTGAGTACGTATACAAAAGATGCCGGACGTTCGAATAAACAAGCTTACAAAAAGGCAGTCGAGCAAATAAGTACACAAATTCCACCGCTCGCAACTGTGGCTATGCAGTTTCAGGCACAGGTGCAAAGGATGTTTATGAGTGAAAACGATTTGACTTTTGTGCTTGAACGGGTTACTGCCGCAGTCAATTATTTTGAGCCTTTGTTTGATGAGATTTCAAACAGTTTTTTTCTCATTATTGACGATGTGCAGTCGCAACGAGGTGTGAAAACTTTCGAAAATGAATTGCGTTCTTTAGAATTGCTGTGCTTTAATCAATTTCAGAAAATGCGGAAATGTATTCTTATTATTGAGGCCGTTCTCTCCAATCAGGATGTGCAGAAAAAAGATATGCTGCCGGAATATATTCAGGAAAAAAGAAAAAAATTAAAACCAACGAACGTCAAAGCAAAAAAATCAACAAAGTCTTCTTCGAAAGTTAAAGATGGTCGTTCAACTCAGGAAATATCCTATGAAATGTTTGAGTCGGGTATGAGTATCGAACAAATTGCAACCGAGCGAAGTCTCAAGCCAAGCACAATAGCCGGACATCTTTGTTATTTTGTAGCTGAGGGTATGATTGATGTTTTGGATATTATTCCCGAAGATGTGGTTTCTACAATAAAAAAGTGTATTTCTTCTCAAAAAACGTATTCTTTAAAAGAATTAAAAGAGCATGTGCCACATGATTATACGTATCAGGATATAAAATTAACACTTGCACATATGGAAGCTTCCGGTGGTATTTCTTTATAGAAATTATCTGTTTTCTTCCGGATTTATGTGTAACTTGCATGTAATAATTTTTATGCTTTTAGAACGATGAAGGAAGAAGATAAAGTTGAAATTCGCCGGATTATTGCACGTGAAATAGAAAAAACAAGCATAAAAATCGAGGAGTTGCAGTCTTTTATTGAACCAATTTCTCCGGATAATGCTATTGGCAGAGTTTCTCGCATGGATGCAATACAAAATAAAACTATTTACGAGGCAAGTGTGCGAAATTCCAAAGAGCGATTGCATTTGTTACAAGAAATACAACAAAATCAATATGATAATGATTTTGGAACATGTAAAAAATGTGGACAGGATATTCAAATTGAACGATTACGATTACGACCGGAAATAAGGTTTTGTGCTCGGTGTTTTATGAAAAAATAATAAGTTTATGAATTTGAAAAAACATGTTATAATAGGCTTATTTGTTGGTTTTGTCGTTATTACAAGTTCAGCTGTATTACATCCGGTGCATATTTCTTATACAAAAATTTTTGTGCAAAATGACTCTATTCAATTTCTTACAAAAATATATATGCACGATGTTGAATTTGTATTTGGAAATTCGTGGCAAGAACTTCCTGAGGCGGAAATCGAAGAAATTTTTAATAACCATATGGTCTGCACAACCGAAATTAAAGACTTGTATATGAGTATTGATTCGTGCTTCGGAAAAGATGATTTCTATTGGGTATATGCCCATGCGAAGCTACCTTCAGATGTACATAATTTTTTGTTTACCAATTCGCTTTTATGTGAAGTGTTTGAAGAACAAAAAAATTTATGTATTGTTTCGGTAGAAAATGCTGAAAAAGGATATGTATTAGATTGCAAAAATCAAAATATAACTATTAATTTGCAATGATGAAAAATTTTCTTGGTACTGTATTGCTGTGTCTGGTATGTACTCAATTTGTGTTTGCAACACATAATAGAGCAGGGGAGATTACGTACAAACAAATTTCAGCGTATACTTACGAAGTTACAATTGTAACCTACACCTATACTCCGAGTGCTGCGAATGAATATAGAGGGCAATTGCCGGTTGAGTGGGGAGACGGAACGACAAGTTATGTGCAGCGAGAAACAATTGAATATTTGCCTGATAATTATTCAAAAAACACCTATGTTGCTACCCACACCTTTCCCGGCCCCGGGGTGTATAAAATTGTTATGGAAGACCCCAATAGGAATTCGGGAATAAAAAATATATTTGATTCGGTAAATATTCCTTTTTCGATTTCCACAACGGTAAAAATAGATCCGATTTTGGGAGGTAATAGTACACCGATATTGTTGAATCCGCCGGTTGATAAGGCGGCTTTGGGACAGCGATTTGTTCATAATCCCGCCGCCTTTGATGTTGATGGCGACAGTCTTTCGTATACTTTGGCTGTGTGTCGCGGTGCAAATGGGGAAGAAATTCCTAATTATACTTTTCCGGCTGCGAGTAATGAGCTTCGTGTTGATTCTGTTAATGGTGATTTGATTTGGGATGCTCCAATTGAAGTTGGTAGTTATAATGTAGCAATGCATATAGAGGAATGGCGTGATGGTATTAAAATTGGCTATGTCGCACGTGATATTCAGATAGAAGTGTTCGAAACAGATAATCAGGTGCCGGTTTTCAATCCGCTCGCAGATATTTGTGTGCGTGCTAATGATACCGTACGAGTAAGCGTTTCTGCAACTGACCCTGACGGCGATTATATGGAACTGTCAGCTCGTGGAGGTCCTTTGGAAGCGACCGGCAATGTGGCTCAGTTTTCAAATGCTTCCGGTTCGGGCACCGTTACAGCCGATTTTGTTTGGATTCCCGGAGCCTCGGAGGTGCGGAAGCAGCCATATACTGTAGTATTTAAGGCAACTGATGCCGGAGAAGATGTTCCCTTGTCGGCATTCCAATATCTTAATATTACTGTTGTCGGTCACCCTCCAGAACAATTATCTGTTGATTATGCAGATAATACAAATATTGTGGAATGGAGCTTTGATGATACCACCAATGATGTAATGCGGTATGATGTGTATCGAAGTAAAAAACAAACAGTGTATACGCCCTCATATTGTGAGTATGGTATGCCCGCAGAATTGTCTGGGGATTATAGTTTTGTAGGAAGTGCATCAAACGGAGATTTAAGTTTTATAGATACCTATGATGATTGGGGAGTGAGCCCGGGTTTCACTTACTGTTATCGACTGTTTTCTGTGTACAAAACAGATACTGTGTCAAGCTATATTTCCGATGAAACTTGTGTGACTGTTGAACCTGTAACGCCCGTTATAACGAATGTGAGTGTCGAAAACACGTCCTGTGATGAGGGTGAAATAATGGTAAAATGGACAATTCCCCGAAATATTGATACTCTGTTATATCCGAAACCGTATGAGTATTCATTGCTGCGGACAGAAGGTTTTTCGACAAATAATTTCACCGAAATTCTACACCTTACCAATAATACCGATACGGTTTTTTATGATGCGTCGGTGTGTTCAGAATTATATCCGTATTCGTATCGGGTAGATATGTATTCGCGTGTAGCAGATAGTTTAGTGTTTGTTTCATCTTCTCCGATATCATCTTCTCCATTGTTATCCTTAGGTGCCGGCGATTCTTTTTTGGAATTATATGTGGATTCTCATGTGAGTTGGGAAAATGATACAGTTTTTGTGTTTCGTCAAGATTCTCTCGGTGAATTTGATTCTCTCGGAATATTTCAAAATAATGTGTTTCGAGATTCTTCTTTAGTTAATTTACAGGAGTATTGTTATTATGTTACGACTTCCGGTTTTTTTAATTCCGAAAAATTACCTAATCGGGTATATAATTCTTCTCAAATAATGTGTGCACAACCGATAGATACGATACCGCCTCAGGCTATTTCTTTTTCTGTTATGCAAAATTGCGAGAATTTTACCCATACAATTGAATGGGACTCACTTTTTTCTGATATTGAAAGTGTAAAAATCTATCACCGTTCGTGTGCAAGGGATGGTTTTAATTTGTTGGATGAGGTTCCGTATGATACAAAAAAATATGTACACTCTTTTTCGGAACAAGACGAAACCATGTCGTCCTGCTATTATGTAACGAGTGTAGATAAAGCAGGAAATGAAAGTGAAAAGAATACCGATACCTGTTTGTATACATGTCCGGCATATATTTTACCAAATATTTTCACCCCTAATAATGACGGTGAAAATGAAATATATGTCCCGGCACAAAACAGATATGTGCAAAAAGTTGAAATGAAAATATATAACAGTTGGGGTGATTTAGTATTTGAGACAGAAAATCCTGAATTGAATTGGAAAGGATTGCATCAAAGAACACAGAAAAATTTACCCGATGGGGTGTTTTATTATGTTTGTGATGTGTACGAATACTGGCAAGACTGCACAGTTCAACCACGTGTTTTGAGTGGTTTTATTCATAAATTTTCCGAAGAAGAATAAGAATGCCCTTAGTCTCTGCCCGAAAAATCCAAATACTGCATTACCTTCGACTTATTAATTGGTCATTTACATACGAAACTCCCAATTAATAAGTTTTCGAAAGCCTTGTCTTTGAAGTTTTCTATGTAAAGACTTTTCAAAACATGACTTTTTTCGCAGTTTTCGACAGCGTTTATAGATGAGATGTGAAATGTTAGTGTTGCCTTATTGCTTCCGGTCTTGTCGCTTATGATGTCAAAGAGTAAATAATGAGATGAACAAAAGCTGTTATTACATTCATTTTAAAATTTGTAATTCTTTTTAGCGTCATAGTGCGAAATAAAGTACTCTTTTTTTACCGCTTTGCCTTATGCTTTATTTGAAAATTAAAATAAAAGCCGATAGAATAGTTAAAATTAGAAGGATATATCGATACATTTTGTCGGGAAGAATTTTTATTAACCAAAAACCGATAATCATACCTCCGATAACAATGGGGAAAAGGCTGAGTCCCGACATAAAACTTTTGTATGTAATAGTATGCCAGACAAAAATATGGAGGGGAATTTTTATCATGTTCATAATAAAAAAATACCATGCTCGTGTGCCGGCAAATGCTTCTTTTTTGAGGTAAAGTGAGAGTAAAAATATTGTAATTATTGGTCCTGCAGCGTTTCCCAGCATTGAGGTGAAACCGGCCAAAAAACCCATAACGATCGCAAAAGCCCGGTGTTTTGGTGCATTTTTACCTATATCGTATCTATCACGTAAAATTGTAAGAATAACCCCAACAATAATTATGATTGATAAGACAATATTGAATTGGGTATTTGATAAATGTGTGCCAATAAGTGTTGCCGTACCAATACCAATAAGTGCCCATGGTAAAATGGAAAAAAGAATTTTCCAGTGGGCTGTTCGTTTGTAATAAACGACAGCAATAATGTCTGCAAATAATAATAGTGGCAGTAAAAAACCGACTGAGGGTTTGCTTCCCAATACTGCTGCAAGCACCGGAATAACAACTGTTCCTGCTCCGGCAATACCTGCTTTTGCCATACCCACAAATAGTATAGAAATAATAATAATAATTGTTCCCCCGAGAGAAAGTGCTTCAAACATTTTTTTTTAGCAAATATAGGGGAGTATAATCTTATTCCGTACATTTGTCCAAAACTTTTTTATAGTAAGATATGAAGATAAAAGCCTTTTTTTTGAGTATTTTATGTGCCGCTATATGTGGCATGTATTCGTGTTCCCCAACTGCAGAAGTGAAAACAGAGTATGATATGTACGAGGTTACGGGACCGGTAAAGTCGGTTAGTTATTTAAATGATAATGATGCTGCTCACACCAAAGTACTGTTTACCAAAAAAGGAAAAATACTCAATAAAAAGCAAAATGGTTCATTCGAAGAATATGTGTATGATGAAGATTTGCAGGTGAAAGAAGTGAAAATATTTACTCAGGATATGGGGTTGCAAAATACTCGTTCATATATATATAAAGACACAACCTTAACAATGATTAAACAATTTAATTCAGAAGGTACATTTTCAAATTATATGAAATATGTATATGATGAAGACGGGAATCATATTCTCAGCCAGTTGTTTGACCCTTACCATAAACTTCAGTACGAATGGCGATACGAATATAACGATAACAGAAAAAAAATTGCAGAAGAACACTCTTCGTCAAAGGCATCTTTTGAACGTCGTTTTGAATATGCATTAACAGATATGGGGCATATTAAAGAAATAGCTGAATATGATAACAGTAGTAGTATGTTGTTGCGGAAACGATATTTTGAGGTTTTTCACCGCATTCCATTACAAACAAAAATGTGTAATTATTGGTTAGGCGAAGTATCAGATTCTACACTCTACACATATAGTTTTGATACACACGGAAACTGGAT
>CAZLCY010000119.1:0-7743 GCA_964558075.1 uncultured Bacteroidales bacterium | reverse complement strand
GAAACAATCCCTCAATCAGCATATCCTTCGCAATTGGAGAAGGAAGAACCGGAAATAATTTCATTGCAATTTGACAAAGGAGAGTTGGTTGCATTAAATGATGTTCTGTACGAAAACCCGGTTGATATTATTATTAAATTACAGGAAATAGCATCACAATATGCAATCGGACGGGGTATGCATGTGGGGGATACTATTATTGGTATAAAAGGACGTGTGGCTTTTGAGGCGGCAGCCCCTATGGTTATTATAAAAGCACATCATCAGTTAGAAAAACATAATTTGACCAAATGGCAATTATATTGGAAAGAACAATTAGCTAATTGGTATGGTATGTTATTGCATGAGGCTCAATATCAAGAACCGGTAATGCGGAATATTGAAAAGTTTATGGACGATTCGCAAAAACATGTTTCCGGAAAAGTAACCGTACAACTTATGCCGTATAATTTTGATGTTATCGGTATTGAATCAAAATATGATTTAATGCAGGCTGAATTTGCACAATACGGAGAGTTAAATACTGCATTTTCGGGAGAAGATGTACGCGGATTTACTAAAATTCTTTCTAATCAAATAAAATTATTTGATTCGGTTGATTAACATAAAATAGTGTGTGTAAGGTTAACACATGATTTTTACCTACTCGTTTTTATGTGCTCAATTTGTATGAGTTTTATTCTTAATTAGAATTTGTTGCCATTTCAATTTTTTTCAGTATGTATGAAATGCTTCATTGAAAAAGCATAATTTGTGGTTAGTTACTGCTGTAATTTCTAGCTTAGGTTCTCAGTATTTTCAAAAAAAACTAATTTCTATTCAAAATTACGAATATTGAGGTAAGTTTTTTTGATAACTTCTCTCTAAATTGTTGAGACAATATAAATTGAAGTACAGTATACAATGAAATACCTATTACTATTTGTAGTTTTAATTTCAAACCTTAATCTTATGGCTCAAAACAATAATAAAGAATTGACTGCCGAGGAAAAACGAGTTATTCTTGATAAAGGTACTGAAGCTCCTTTTTCCGGAAAGTATTATGATTTTAGTGAAAAAGGCACATATGTTTGTAAACAGTGCGGAAGTCATCTCTATACATCATCAGATAAATTTTCCTCAAATTGCGGATGGCCTAGTTTTGATGATGAAATTGAAGGTGCCGTAAAGCGTATTCCTGATGTTGACGGACTAAGAACAGAGATAGTCTGTGCTCATTGCAATGGACATCTTGGTCATGTTTTTCTTAATGAAGGGTATACAGAGAAAAACACTCGTCATTGTGTTAATTCAATATCTTTAGATTTTATCCCGACACAAGAAAATTATGAAGTGGCAATTTTTGCAGGAGGTTGTTTTTGGGGGGTAGAATATTATATGCACAAACAAAAAGGGGTAATTTCAGTAGAGTCTGGTTATATTGGCGGTTCTGAGAAGAACCCGACCTACGAAATGGTTTGTTCCGGAACAACCGAATATGCTGAAGCAGTTCAGGTTGAGTTTGATACGTCATTGACTAATTATGAGACCTTAGCAAAAGTTTTTTTTGAAATTCATGACCCCACTCAATTAAACAGACAAGGACCTGATATTGGAAAACAATATCGTTCAGAAATTTTTTATACGAATACACAACAAAAAATAATTGCCGAAAAACTTATTAAGATTCTTAAAAATAGGGGATACGATGTGAAGACTAAAGTAACGCCTGCAACGGTTTTTTATAAGGCCGAAGAGTATCACCAGGATTATTATAAACGAAAAGAAACGCTTCCATACTGTCATACATATACAAAACGATTTTAGGTGATTTCTCGTTGTCTCTGCCCGAAAATTCCAAATAGTCCAATATTTTTGGCTAATTAATTGGTCATTTACGCATATGAAAATCTCAATTATTTACCTTTTGAAAGCTTTATTTTTGAAGTTTTCCATGCAGAGATTTCTAAATTCAAGACTTTTCTTGCAAACGTTAATTATGAATTCAAAGAAGCATGCAATTCTCAGTGAAAATTCACGGTTGAACTTAATCTATAGTTTTGTTATTGACGGATAATAAAAAAAAAATTGAAGGCTACCTTAAAAAAGTAATAGAATAAAAATCAAATTAGAGTTTTCTTACTTTTATAATTCAGTAGTACTGTTTTTATTTTAAGCTTTTAACCTGAGTCCAATATAATTTTTTATATTACATTTGCATCAAAATATATTCAACATACTATGGCTCATAATTCATTGTTAGAAAAACTTGAAAGTTTACGTCTCAAGTTCGAGGAGGTAGAACAGCAAATTACCGATCCTGAAATAATTGCCGATCAAAAACGCTTTGTGCAATTAAATAAGGAGTATAAAGAATTGCAACATCTTGTCGAAGCATACCACACATACAAAAATATTATAGATAATATTGCAAGTGCTAAGGAAATATTAGCAGAAGAAACAGATGCTGAAATGCGAGAAATGGCAAAGGATGAACTTGAGGAGTTGCAGAGTAAAGTTCCGGAACTTGAAGAGGATATAAAAATGTTGTTGATACCGAAAGATCCGCAAGATTCTAAAAATGCTATTCTTGAAATTCGTGCAGGAACAGGTGGCGATGAGGCTTCTTTGTTTGCCGGTGAGTTATACCGAATGTATGTAAAATATTGTGAACATCGAAATTGGAGAATTTCGATGACCAGCTCTACTGAAGGTACGCAGGGTGGTTACAAAGAGATAATTGCGAATGTTACAGGCGATGGTGTATATGGTATTCTGAAATATGAGTCGGGTGTACATCGTGTGCAACGCGTTCCGCAAACAGAAACGCAGGGACGGGTGCATACCAGTGCTGCAACAGTAGCGGTTTTGCCTGAGGCTGAAGAGTTCGATATTGAGTTAAATATGAGTGATATTCGGAAAGATACGTATTGTTCTTCAGGCCCCGGTGGTCAATCGGTAAATACAACCTATTCGGCAATTCGTCTTACGCATACTCCAACCGGTATTGTGGTTACTTGTCAGGATGAAAAGTCGCAATTAAAAAATCTTGATAAGGCAATGAAGGAATTACGCTCACGTTTATATAGCCTTGAGTATGAAAAGCATTTAGATGAGATATCTTCGCAACGGAAAACAATGGTGTCTACCGGTGATCGTTCTGCGAAAATTCGTACGTACAATTATCCGCAGGGGCGGGTTACAGACCATCGCATAAATCTTACGCTCTATAATTTACCCGCAATTCTTGATGGTGATTTGAATGAAATAATTAATAAATTGATTGTGGAGGAAAATGCGGAACGCTTAAAAGCCAGCGATTTGTAAATGATAGATGATTCTTTATATATACGCATCGCTTCACTTTTTTCGAAATATTCTTCCGAAACAATATCTCGTATAGAACCACTTACAGCTGCGGGTTCGCCTCGTAGTTATTTTCGTATTTTTTTTGCACAAGAAAAAACCGCAATTGTATGCAAAGGTACTCAGCTCGCAGAGAATCGCGCATTTTTGTATTTCTGTTCTTTTTTTTATAACAAAGGATTACCCGTGCCTCGTGTCTTGGCAAGTGAAGATGAACCGTGGATGTATTTGTTAGAGGACTGTGGTACAGTAGATTTGTTGTCTGCGAAAAAGCATTTTACTCCCGATCAAACACGGTCAGCATACAAGCAGGTTTTACAAGACCTCATACAATTTCAAATTCAAGGTGCAAATTGCGATTTTTCACAGGCATTTGTGCGTCCTGAGTTTGATGAAATTGCTATGAAGTGGGATTTGTCATATTTCAAATATTATTATCTGAAATTATCAGGCGTTGAATGTAATGAGCAAAAATTAGAGGAGGATTTTAATACACTCACTGCTTTTTTGTCTCAGGCCGACCACTCTTTTTTTATGTATCGCGATTTTCAGGCTCGTAATATAATGGTGCAAGACGATTTGTTTCGGTATATCGATTTTCAGGGAGCAATGAAAGGTCCTTTGCAGTACGATGTGGTTTCGTTGTTGTATCAGGCCAAAGCAGAACTAAGTATGGATGTTAGGCACGACTTGTTGCACTATTATATTGCTGAAATACAAAAATATACCGAAATTGATTCTCGCACATTTTATGAGATTTTTCAGGGGTTTGTATTGTTACGTATTTTGCAAACTCTCGGAGCCTATGGTTTGCGAGGGTTAATAGAAGGGAAACCTCATTTTGTTTCAAGTATTCCGACTGCTGTTGAAAATCTAAAACAGCATGTTGAAGAGGTACAATCAATAATATCTTTACCATATTTATATTCACGCATTGCCGCATTGCCGATTATTCAAAAATTATGACGTATGAGTTCAGCTACACTTACTATTTACATTACTAGTTTTTCATTTAAAAAAGGCTATCCGGTTAATTTCACCGAACATGGTGGTGGACATGTGTTTGATTGCCGTGCAATACCCAATCCGGGGGTGCTCGATGAGTATAAACAACTAACCGGACGTGATGTCGAGGTTGGCGAATATATAGAAAAACAACCTGATTCACATGAATTTATTTTGCACACTCATGCAATAGTAAAACAAAGTATTGTTAGGTATCAAGAACGCGGATTTACACATTTAATGGTATCGTTTGGTTGTACCGGTGGGCAACATCGTTCGGTGTATTTTGCCGATCAATTGGCAGCATATTGTAAATCACAATTTAAGGTGAATGTTGTTGTGCATCATCGGGAGCAAGGTGTTGATTATAAATTGTAGGGACACGCCATAGTATGAACCACAAAAAAACGCCATGGGATTGTTTTTATACAAATTCCATGGCGTTTTTTTTGAATATCGAATAATAAAAAAATTTAATTTTCTCGTATTGTGTTAATGCTGCGAGTATGTCCGAACAATTCAATAGATTTTTTGTTGTATGCTTCAGCAGCTTCTTCAACAGTATCGAATATTCCTAAACGAATGGGTTTACGTTTGTGATAAATAACTGCACGAAATTTATTTCGGTCTTGTACTACACCGCGATATCCGAATTTGTTGTTTGTTTTGTTTGTATTGCGAATAACATTTGCCAAGGTTGTCCATTCAATATTTTCCATTCGGCAATCTAAAGGATTACCATTATTGAAACGAACATACAATTTTTTTGTGCTTTCCGGTTTTTCAATAAATGTTTCGGCAATTAATTTATGTAAATAAATAGTTTGACATTTTGTTGTTCCATCTTCTTGTTTCCAGTGTTTTTGAAAAAAAGCATACCCACTCGCATGTTTTCGTAAGTTTTTTATGAAATGTATTCGTGTAAGTTCAGTATCATTTTTGATGAAATCATACGATTCTTGATCAACCACAGCAATATCATCACTGTTTTTTAATGTAAATGTATATGTCATAATTTCTGAAACCCTTAATTTTTAACTAATATACTCTCAACGACAAAAATATATATATTTTTTTAATTTATGGTTTTTTTCTTATAAAAAATCTCAGTATGTTTGCTGCGGATTTGGTGCATGAAGAAATATCATTTCTTTGTGTTAAAAGGGAATCCGGTGAAAAACCGGAACTGTTTCCGCAGCTGTAAGTCCTGAAGATTCTCAACAATTCTTCATAACCACTGTTCGTCTCGGCGAATGGGAAGGTAGCTTGAGAAAGGATAAGTCAGAAAACCTGCCCTTCCATAATTATAAAGTGATCGGAATAATCATTTTATGAAATGTAATTATATGAATAAATCATTTTTATTATTGTGCATTTTTTTTGGTGTTTTTCATGCGTATTCGCAAGAGTATGAAGATACAATTTGCTTATCTTCGGTTACTGTAGTTGGAGAGTCCGAACAGTTTTTTACCGATGGAGCGAAATTAGAAATTATTGATTCATTGTCGATATCTTCAGGAGCATCTACGGTAAGTGATATTTTAATGCATACGACCTCGTCGCTTATAAAATCTTATGGACATTCCGGTGCAGCTTCGTCGCTTTCCTTACGTGGTGCTGGAGCCTCGCGTTCTGCTGTTATGTGGGAAGGTTTTCAGTTAAATTCAATTACCATGGGTGAAACAGATTTGTCTCTTCTCCCGGCACAGTCTTTTAATTATTTGGCAATTGACCATAGTGGTTCTGCTGCTGCATATGGAAGTGGTTCTGCGGGGGGAGTGCTTCATTTGTCGTATAAACCTTCGTGGAAAAAAGAAAAATTGTTTGCCGTTCAATTGTCTCAAGCGAGTTTTGAGACCTATGATGCTTCTTTTCGTCATACTATAAGTACGAATCGCTTGAATGTTTCGGGCTCATTTTTTTATTCTCAATCAGAGGGTAATTATCCGTATTACGATTATGTTCGTCTTGATACCTTAAATCGGAAAAATGCTGAATATTCCTCCTATGGTTTTGTGCAAAATATTCATTATAAGTTTTCACATTCTTCGCTTGTGCAGGCAGGGGTGTGGTATACGGTTAAAGATGCTCGTCTTCCCGGTATTATTGGCACAAATATGGAAAATGTGGAAACGCAAAAGGATTCGGTTGTACGGATGTTTGCTATGTATAAAAAACTTTTTTCACAGAGTGTGTTTACGGTAAAATCGGCTCTGTTTAATTCGTATCAAAAATATACCAAAAAAATGACTCCTATTGATACGTTGTATTCTTCTTTGAGCGAAATTGATAACCTGCAAAGTTTATCGGCAGCTACGTATAAATTGTATCTGTCTTCTCGCATAACTTCTTTTGTTGAGGGACAATATTCGTTTAAACGTGCACATGTCGATAATTATGGCGATGTTGTGGAGGAACAGCAGGTTGCCGGTATTGCAGGGCTGAGGTATGAGACGAAACGTGTACTTGCTTCGATTGGTGTTCGAAAAGAATATGTACACAATGTAGATATTCCATTTGTATATAATTTTGGAGCGGAATATCATTGCGATTCCTTACCACTTGTTTTTCGTGTGTCTGTCGGTAAAAAATTCCGCCGCCCTACATTTAATGATTTGTATTGGCAGGGGTGGGGAAACCCTGATTTGGTTTCGGAATATGGCTTTTCCTTTGAAACGGGTGTGCAACATTCGTTTACGAAAAATCAGCATGTTTTGGTAACAGATATTGCATATTTTCAGTCAGATATCAAGGATATGATTATGTGGAATCCCCAAGGTTCGGTGTGGAAACCAATGAATGTTTCACATGCTCAAATTCAAGGTGTGGAATTGCGTACGCATCATATGTTTTCCCGACCAAAATACAAATTGCATCAAAAATTCGGCTGTGATTATAATATTTCTCATATTGTTGAAATGCAAGGAGATGAACTGGCATCTAATCATCAAATGTATTATGTGCCGCAAATCAGTATGCATTATTCTCCTGCTGCCGGATATAAAAACTGGCTGTTTGGTTCGTATGTCAACTACCAATCGTATAGATATTATAGCACCGGTAAAGTATTGCCGTCTTATTATACAGTCGACTTTTTTGTAAATCTTACGGTTCGTTCGCACAAAGTAACATCGAATATACGCTTTACCGTTTCAAATATTTCGGACAAGCGATATGAGTTAATTCGCTCGTATCCTATGCCCGGACGTTCTTTCGAATTTTCTCTAAATTTTATTATTAAATAATTGTATGTATTATGAAAACACGTAATTTTTTTCTTAGTTTATTTTTGAGTCTCACGGTCGTAACTTTTGTGTCGTGTGACAAACCCGAATCATTTTCGTATAAAGGGTATGGTGCCGGGGTGTTAGTTGTATGTGAAGGTGATTATGG
>CAZLCY010000118.1:0-7753 GCA_964558075.1 uncultured Bacteroidales bacterium | reverse complement strand
TCGCTATTTTAGTGAATTAACCAATATGGCCGTACTTACCGAAGAAGTTGGAGAGCTTGCACGTGTAATTTCACGAACATATGGAGACCAATCTGTTAAAAAAGGAGAAGAACTTAACCTTGCCGACGAAATGGCTGATGTGTTGTGGGTATTAATCTGCCTTGCCAACCAAACCGGTGTTGACCTTAGCGAGGCGTTTGAAAAAAATATTGCAAAAAAAACAGATCGCGATGCCGCTCGGCATTTGCAAAATCCCAAGTTGGAGTAAAATGACACAATCTTTACTCAAAGCATACTTTTTTTAGTTATAAACAGCAATCTTCTTCTCATTATTTATAAGCGTTCTGAACCTGAAAAATTATATCGAACTCAGGTTAATACTGAAAAATAGTATGTGTATTTCAATTTTTATGTGTAATTTGTGAATGAAAAATTTCGAATTACGGGTAAAAAACCGATTTGAATGTAAGGTAATAGGCAAAACCTATACAAAAAAGATGTTATACAGAAAGCTATGGAAGTAACACGATTATTTGATTTATTAGACAATTATGCAGAGAAATATCCAAATCAGCAGGCCGCTTTGGCTGCAAAAAGTAATGGCACATGGCATGAAATAAGTATACACGAGTATATTGAACAAACAAACAATATGAGTTATGGTTTAATGGCATTGGGCATTGAAGCCGGCGACCATGTTGGTATTGTGAGTAGCAACCGCCCCGAATGGAATATGATGGATTTTGCTATTATGCAAATAGGAGCCATTCCGATTCCGGTTTATCCAACTATTAGTCAGGACGATTATAGCTATATTCTCAAACATGCGGAAATAAAAATGATTTGTATAGAAGGTGTCGATTTACTTCATAAATTACAATCTGTATTTTCCGAATTGCCGGACTTAGCAGAGATATGGACATTCGATGCTATTTCAGATAAATATAAACATCTCAACCAATTAATAGAATTAGGAAAAAACAATCCACAGCCCGAAAACCTGCAAAAGACCAAACAATTAATTAATGAGCACGATTTGGCTACTATTATTTACACCTCCGGCACTACAGGTAGCCCCAAAGGGGTCATGTTGTCGCACAGTAATATTGTAAATAATTTTAAGAACATTGCTCATATTCCACAGAAATGGAACAAAAAAGCCCTTAGTTTTTTGCCCGTATGTCATGCATACGAAAGGATGCTCGTGTATTTGTATCATTATTTGGGCATATCTGTCTATTATGCGGAAAGTATCGGTACAATTGCACAAAACATCAAAGAAATCAATCCTACTATGATGTCGTGTGTACCCCGTTTACTCGAAAAGATTTACGACAAATTATATCAAGCGGGATTTAATTTATCTTTTGTGCAAAAAAAAATATATTATTGGGCATTTAATCTGGCAACACGATATACATTACACAGTAAAAATCCATTATACCGTCTGCAATATACAATTGCCAACGCATTAATTTATGCAAATTGGCGAAACGCAATTGTTGGTAATTTCGATATTGTAGTGTCGGGAGGTTCGCAAATACAAAAGCATATGGCAGCATTTTTTACCGCAATAGGTCTGCCGATATTTGAAGGCTATGGTTTAAGTGAAACCTCGCCCGTAATTGCGGTAAGCCAAAGAGGGAAAAATCAACGGAAATTTGGAACAGTCGGACCGCCGCTACCCGGAATAGAAGTTATAATCGGTGAACATGATGAAATTTTATGTCGCGGACATAATGTGATGCTCGGATATTATAAAGACCCGGAATTAACGGCACAGGTTATTAATGCTGAGGGCTGGTTCCATACCGGTGATATTGGAAAATTTACCTCTGAAGGTCTATTAGTCATAACCGGACGGTTAAAAAGCATATTCAAAACCTCTTTTGGAAAATATGTAAATCCACAAGCTATTGAGACAAAATTTACTGAATCACCATTTATTGAAAATATGATGGTTATAGGCGAAAATCAGAAATTTGCAGCGGCATTAATTTCCCCAAGTTTTGAATACCTGAAAAATTGGTGTACTAAGCATCGCATTTTCTACACTAGCAATGAAGAAATAATTAATTACCCCGAAGTGCAAAAACGGTTTCGGGAGGAAGTGAAAAAGTATAATCAATTTTTTGGCGGATATGAACAAGTAAAAAAATACCACATTGTTCCCGAGGAATGGACTCAGCCCAAAGGATTTTTGTCGCCAACACTTAAAATTAAACGAAGAGTTTTAGAAACACACTATTCAGACATAATAGAAGGATTGTTTCGGTAATTACAGATGGTTAAAAATAAAAAAATAATACAAAAAATTTGCTTTATGATTTTTTATCATTAATTTTGTTTCGTTAAAAATGATTATGAAAAATTTATTATACATAGTGCTCGTCGTTGTCGTTGTCATTTCAGAAATGAAGTGAGAGAATGACTTCTGCATAGTACTTTTGTAAAAAAAATATACAAGCAGCATTCTCTTTTGAGTTTGCTGCTTTTTTTATTATTAATTATATATATAAAATTATGGGATATACATTACGAAGTGCAACTTCAACACAAGGTAGATTAATGGCAGGAGCACGAAGTTTATGGCGTGCAAATGGTATGAAAGAAGAACAAATCGGTAAACCGATTATTGCTATTGCGAACTCATTTACGCAATTTGTACCGGGTCATGTACATTTACATGAAATCGGGCAAAAAGTAAAGAAGTTAATTGAAGATAAAGGCTTTTTTGCGGCAGAATTTAATACTATTGCAATTGATGATGGTATTGCTATGGGACATACCGGTATGTTATATTCATTACCATCTCGTGAGGTTATTGCCGACAGTATAGAATATATGTGCAATGCACACAAAGTTGACGCATTGGTTTGTATTAGTAATTGCGATAAAATTACACCGGGAATGCTCATGGCATCTATGAGACTTAACATACCAACAATTTTTGTGTCGGGCGGACCAATGGAAGCCGGCGTAGTTGATGATAAGAAATTTGACTTAATTGACTCTATGGTTATGTCGTTAGATTCTGAAGTTGACGACAAAACCCTTGATTTAGTGGAAAAAAATGCGTGTCCCACCTGTGGGTCATGTTCGGGAATGTTTACGGCAAATTCTATGAATTGCCTTAACGAAGCATTAGGAATGGCTTTGCCGGGTAATGGAACAATTGTGGCAACTCATGCAAATCGTACGAAGTTGTTTGAGCAAGCTGCAGAAAAAATAGTTGCTCTTACAAAAGATTATTATTTTAATGGGAATGATGCGGTACTTCCTCGTTCTGTTGCAACCCGTACCGCATTTATGAATGCAATGACGCTTGATATTGCAATGGGAGGATCAACAAATACGGCTTTGCATTTACTTGCTATCGCTCAAGAGGCAGGGGTTCAGTTTTCTATGAAAGATATGGACGAACTCTCGCGTAAAGTTCCGTGTATTTGTAAAGTTGCTCCAAACAGTAAAGATTATCATATAGAGGATGTTAACCGTGCCGGAGGTATTCTTGGTATTATTAATGAGCTGGACAAAGCGGGACTTATTGACTCTTCTGTAATGCGTGCAGATGGCTTAACACTAAAACAAGCACTTGAAAAATATGATATTACAAGTGATGCCGCCGACAAGAATGCAATTGAAATATATAGGAGTGCTCCGGGAGGAAAACCAAATTTAGTTATGGGCTCACAAGCATCAACTTATAAAGAATTAGATGTTGACCGTGAACATGGCTGTATTCGAAGTGTGCCACATGCATATACTCAAGACGGTGGATTAGCAATTCTATTCGGAAATATTGCGGAAAAAGGGTGTATTGTAAAAACTGCCGGTGTTGATGAATCAATTTTCACATTTACCGGAACTGCACGAGTATTTCATTCGCAGGAAGATTCTGTTGATGCTATTTTAAAAGGTTACATAAAAGCAGGAGATGTAGTTGTAATAATATATGAAGGACCGAAAGGCGGACCGGGAATGCAGGAAATGTTATACCCGACATCATATTTAAAATCTATGCATTTGGGAACAGATTGTGCGTTGATAACTGACGGAAGATTTTCCGGTGGAACATCCGGCTTATCGGTTGGGCATGTGTCTCCCGAAGCTGCAAGTGGCGGAGCAATTGGTCTTATAAAAGATGGCGATAAAATAAAATTTGATATTCCGAACAGAAAGGTTGATGTGCTCATTTCCGATGAAGAATTAGCAGAACGTCGTAAAACGGAAGAAGCAAAAGGCAATATGGCATTTAAACCGGTTCGAGACCGTGTTGTGTCGAAAGCACTAAAAGTGTATGCGCAAAATGTTTCATCTGCAGATTTGGGTGCAGTGAGATTAATCGATTAATAGTAATAAATAATTGGCAAAGTTATGAGAATGTCTAAAAAATATGATGCTTTTGTTACCTGGGCATCAGGCATTAAAATTCCAACGAATAAAAAAATACTCGACCAGATGGCCGCATGGTCATCAACACTCAATAATAAAGTAAATCGAAATACTTTAATGTCGTGGCGGGTAATGGAGACAAACAGTATGTTTGCTGATAGAATTTCGGATGTGCCAAAATCCTATATTCGTGAAATTCTTAAAGTAGCTGTATCTCCAAATATTATTTCGTTCGCAGGTGGGTTGCCAAACAGAGATTTATTTCCTGTTCAGGAATTACAAGATGCAGCAAATGCAGTGTTTAATGATAATCCCAAAGATGCTTTGCAATATAGTAATACGGAAGGGTATTTGCCGCTTCGAGAATTTATTTCTCAGCGATACAAAGAGGTGAAAGGCTTGAATATTGAACCGAAAAATATTCTTATAACTACCGGTTCGCAACAAGCACTTGATTTGTTGGGAAAAACGTTTATAAACGAAAAAGATAAAGTTATTATTGAAAAACCGGGATATCTTGGTGCTATTCAATTATTTTCGATTTATAAAGCACGCTTCTCTCCGGTAACATTGGAGGAGAATGGGATTAATATTGCTGAATTAAAAAAAGCATCGAGAAAACGAAATACAAAACTCATGTATACTGTTCCCAATTTTCAAAACCCGACAGGTATTACCTATTCGAATGAAAAACGGGAAGAAATTGCTGAGGTATTACGTGGCAAACCTCTTATTCTTATCGAAGATGATCCATATGGTGATTTACGATATCGAGGCGAACAGCAATCTTCATTTATGAATTATTTGCCCGAACAAACTATTTTGTTGGGATCGTTTTCAAAAACTGTTGTCCCTTCTTTCCGTACAGGATGGGTTGTTGCCCCCGATGAGATTATGGAAAAATTAATTATTGCAAAACAAGCATCTGATTTACATACAAATTATTTTACTCAAAAACTTCTGACCGAGTATTTAAAAAACAATGATTTGAATGCACATATTTCAAAAATTAAAGAGGTATATGGAAATCAATGCCTTGCGATGATTGAAAGCATTAAACGGCATTTTCCTGAAGAGGTTTCGTACACCCTTCCCGAAGGTGGTATGTTTTTATGGGTAACATTGCCTCAGGGGATTTCTGCAATGGATTTGGTGCAAAAAGCAATCGAAAAAGATGTTGCTTTTGTACCGGGAAACCCCTTTTATGTCGATACCGAAGAAACTATTTCGACCCTTCGACTTAACTTTTCGTGCGTTGACGAAGCAACTATCGAAAAAGGAATAGCAAGTCTCGGACAGGTTATTAAAGATTTTATAGCAAATGAAAAATTACATAGTACTAAAAAAAAGAAATAATAAAATGAAGAAAATACATGAATTTCGAGTCTGTTTTATACATAATGCAAACAAAAAATGATATGTTATTATGAAACAACTTAAAAAATCTAACACAAATTGAGTGTTTCGTATGAACATTACAAATCAATTATATTAATTTATATGAAAAATTTATTATGAATACAACAAACGAACATATAACCGGCTCTGAAGCCTTATTGCGAATTTTGATAGAAGAAGGGGTTGATACTATTTTCGGATATCCCGGCGGAGCTATTATGCCGATTTACGATCGGTTATTTGACTTTGGTGATAAACTTACACACATTTTAGCTCGTCATGAACAAGGAGCGGTGCATGCTGCTCAGGGATATGCCAGAGCTACCGGTAAGGTTGGTGTATGTTTTGCAACATCGGGACCCGGAGCCACAAATCTTACCACCGGCATTGCCGATGCAATGCTTGATTCTACCCCTTTGGTTGCAATAACCGCTCAGGTAGTTTCACCTCTTCTTGGTACAGATGCGTTTCAGGAAATTGATGTAATTGGTATAACCATGCCAATTACGAAGTGGAATTATCAAATTACATCTGCAGATGAAATTCCGGAGACTTTAGCAAAAGCATTTTATCTTGCACAAACAGGTCGTCCAGGCCCGGTTGTAATTGATATTACCAAAGATGCTCAAATACAAATGATGGAATATGCATATAATAAATGCACCTATATGCGCGGATATTATCCGTATCCGAAAATTATACAGTCACAAATTGATGAGGCGGTTTCGTTAATAAATGCTGCGAAAAAACCATTAATTTTGGCAGGACAAGGTGTGAATATTTCAAAAGCACATAAGGAGTTAGCAGCTTTAGCCGAAAAAGCGGGTATTCCGGTAGCAACAACTATTTTAGGCTTAAACAATATCGGGTCAGACAATCCATATTATGTTGGGATGTTGGGAATGCATGGAAATTACGGTCCCAATATTAAAACAAATGAGGCCGATGTTATTATTGGTGTTGGTCTTCGTTTCGATGACCGGGTAACCGGTAATACTGCTGTATACGGGAAACAAGCAAAAATTATTCATATAGAAGTTGATGCTGCTGAAATCGGTAAAATTGTTAAACCAGCTGTTTCGGTTCATGCCGATGCAAAAGCTGCATTGCAAATCTTGGTAGATAATGTAAAATCAAATTCACATACTGAATGGTTACAAGAATTTAAAGATGCATATGTAACTGAATATGAGAAAATAATTAAAAAAGATACGCTTCCTGAAGCCGGTGAAATAAAAATGGGTGAGGTTATTAAACGCATTTCCGACAAAACCAACGGACAAGCTATTGTGGTTACTGACGTTGGTCAGCACCAAATGGCAACATGTCGGTATTACGATTTTAAAGAAGGTTCGGAAATTATTACCTCCGGCGGCTTGGGAACTATGGGATTTGGCTTACCGGCTGCAATGGGTGCAAAAGTCTCAAGTCCGCACAAAGACACGGTTGTATTTAGTGGCGACGGCGGTTTTCAAATGACAATACAAGAATTAGGAACAATTGCAACAAATAATATTGGCGTTAAAATGATTGTGTTGAATAATCATTATTTAGGCATGGTTCGTCAATGGCAAGAACGGTTTTTTGATTCGCGCTATTCGTTTGTTGATATTGAAAGTCCCGATTTCATAACCATTGCAAAGGGATATGGTATTAAAGGTAAAAAAGTTACTGAACGAAAAGAACTTGCTCAGGCTATCGAAGAAATGTTTGCCGAGGAGGGACCGTTTTTGTTAGAAGTAACGGTTGAAAAACAAGAAAATATTCTTCCAATGATAGAACCCGGACTTGGCGTTGGTGATATCAAATTGGAATAATCCGACAAAAAATCAATCTATTTATACTAAAAATTGACAGAAATTATGGAATCAAAACAATATACAATAGCAGTATTTACAGAAAATCATATTGGTCTGCTTAATAAAATTACCATTGTATTTACACGTCGTAAAATTAATAT
>CAZLCY010000117.1:0-7754 GCA_964558075.1 uncultured Bacteroidales bacterium | reverse complement strand
AAATCAATAAAAATGGCCAGAAAAAACATTGATCCTTCTTTTGTTGAATATAAATTTGTGTATTACGCGCAATACGAGCAGAAAAATCTGTTGGTAATGCAATTGCCTCATCCAATGCATTGGTATGTAGCGATTGTGTGTGACCAAGAGCTGCTGCCATAGCTTCCACACAGGTTCGCCCCACATTGTTAAACGGATCTTGTTCGGTCAATGACCACCCCGAAGTTTGTGAGTGAGTACGTAAAGCGAGCGATTTTGGATTTTTCGGATTAAACTGATTCACAATTTTTGCCCAAATCATACGAGCTGCACGCATTTTAGCAATTTCCATAAAATGGTTTGTTCCAACAGCCCAAAAGAACGACAGCCGAGGTGCAAAAGCATCCACATCAAGTCCTGTTTCAATACCCGTACGAAGATAGTCGAGACCATCGGCTAAGGTATATGCCATTTCAATATCATTGGTAGCACCGGCTTCTTGCATATGATACCCCGATATAGAAATTGAATTAAATTTAGGCATATGTTCCGAAGTATATTTAAAAATATCGGCAATAATTCGCATAGAAAATTGCGGCGGATAAATATACGTATTTCGAACCATAAATTCCTTCAAAATATCATTTTGAATTGTTCCCGACAGTTCTTCCAATTTTGCACCTTGCTCAAGTCCCGCAACAATATAAAATGCCATTATCGGAAGCACAGCTCCGTTCATTGTCATTGAAACAGACATTTTATTAAGTGGAATTTGATCGAACAAAATTCGCATATCTTTAATCGAGTCAATAGCCACACCTGCTTTTCCCACATCGCCTTCCACACGAGGGTGGTCTGAGTCGTACCCGCGATGCGTTGCAAGGTCAAAAGCCACAGACAAACCTTTTTGTCCCGAAGCAATATTCCGTCTGTAAAAAGCATTAGACTCTTCAGCTGTTGAAAACCCGGCATACTGTCTGATTGTCCATGGACGAAACGGATACATTGCCGTATACGGCCCACGCAAATAAGGAGGAAAACCTGAGGTAAAATTCACATGTTCAGCATCTTTAATATCATTTTTGGTATATGCCGATTTTATAGTAATTTTCTCCGGTGTTTCCCATTTATTCTGAATAATATTTTTTTTCTCCCACTCTTCGACTGAAGGTTGAGATTTTAATTTTTTTATATCTATTGATTTAAAATCCGGTTTCATGTTATCTGATTTTATTTAATTCCCACTAAGCCCTGATACATTTGTAATGTTTCAAGCAAATTTGATTTTACGCTCACAAAATGCTCAATACCTTCTGCCTCTAATTCACTTTTTGAAGCAGGATCTCCGGCAACAACCACAATTTTGTCTTGCAATTGTTTATATACCGGAACGGCATATTGCATATATTCATCGTCTGAACTACACACCACAACAATATCTGCTTGTGCATCCCGAGCAGCTTTCACCCCCTCTTCTACCGAAGAAAATGGCTTATTGTCCATAACTTCAAAACCGGCACAGGCAAAGAAATTACAAGAAAACTGAGCACGTGCAGTTCGGAATACCGGATGACCGATTGGTATCATAAATACTTTTGGTCGTTTATTATCTTTGGCATAGGTATCTGTTTTGTATCGCAACAACTCTATTGTTTGTGCACCGCGATACAACGCAAGCGGTTTTGCTATAGCATTCGGAGACTCAAACGATTGAGGTTTAAACAAAGATTCGTCTAAGAAATTCTCAGCACGTTCCGTAAAATTAGGAAATTGATTAACACCAAGAATATTTTCGCGTCTGCTTGCAATTCTCGCATTATGCGTTTCTGCCGTTTTCGCAATCTCATCTTGAATAAATCCGGTTTTAAATGCTTCGATAAAACCTCCTTTATCTTGAATAGTCAAGAAAAATTCCCATGATTTTTCTATTATTTTGTCGGTTAATTCTTCAATATAATACGAACCTGCAGAAGGGTCAACAACCTCATGGAAGTGACATTCTTCACGGATAATATTTTGTTGATTACGAGCTATTCGTTCGCTAAATTCAGATGGCTCATCAAACACCGCATTAAATGGCAATACAGTAAGAGAATCGACACCGGCAATAGTTGCACTCATTGCTTCTGTTTGTGTACGAAGCATATTTACATAGGGGTCGTAAATGGTTTTATTCCACGTAGATGTAATTGCGTGAATATTGATTTTTCCGGCACAGGTACATATTTTATCTCCACCACACGAACATTTTGAGTCGGAATGGTCGCAACAATCATCATCACAATTGCAAGTCGGTTTGAATGCCGATACTATTTTTGCCCATAAAAAGCGAGCTGCCCGAAATTTGGCGATTTCCATAAAATAGTTCGAAGACACTGCAAAATTAAATTTTATACGCGGAGCAAATAACCCGGCATCTATTCCTTTTGATGTAGCAGCCGACAAATATTCGGCACCAATAGCAAGACCACAAGATAATTCTTGGGTAATTGATGCACCTGCACTTGCAATATAGTCTGCATGAACCTCACAAGTTTTGAATTGAGGTAAATCTTCTGCTATGGTAAACAAATCTTGCGAAAATGTTTCGCATTTTTCTTGCGAATCAAAACAAAATGCTCCGGTGAGTGTTAAATTGCCAATATAATCGGCATTTATTGACCCTACAATTTGAGACAAATCATATTGTTTTGCTTTTACATACTCAACAAACAAGGAAAGGAAATTCGTTTTTCCGGTTTTAATTACAAAACATATTTCTATAGCCGACAACTCAATATCAGATAATAAATCAGACACATCCGAACTTGTCCACTGAGAGGTATCGTCAATAATAAAACCGAGAGAAGTTACTCCACGCAGCAATATATTCAATGCTTTTGCATGTGCCTGCTTCACATCTTTCACTCGTATATCCTGACGAATATACCAATCATTATCGGTTTTTGTTCCCCGTATATACGGAAACTCTCCCGGTAACACATCTAAATACGACAACGAAGACAAATCCTCTTGTCGATAAATCGGCTCTACTCGAAATCCATCTACCGGTCGCCATACCATACGTTTTTCATAGTCGGCACCTTTAATGTCTTTAATGGTTTTTTCTTTCCATTCTTCAGCAGAAACCGGTGCAAATTCTTCAAATAATTTACCCGAACTGTTTGACATACTATTTTTTGATTTTAATTTTTATATAATTTTTACCAGGGTCAAAATTAGACATTTTTTATGAACTAACCCACACGATACCATAGAATTTTGTGCGAAAAATAATAACGTAAATTCGATATAATTTTTGAGTTCAGAACGCTTAGAAATAGCAAGATTCGATTAAAAATAATGAGTATTATCGGGATAAATCGAATTATTTTTCAGAAGAAGATTGCTGTTTATAAGCGTTTCATTGATTGCTTTGCGTTAAATCTCTTCATCTTATCCCGATAAGATTCATCGATTTGCCTTAATCTTCAACATGTTACATCAACCTGAACTTGAAAAATTACGTCGAACTCATGTTAATAGTATTTGCCTATGTTTTATTATGTACCAATTCGACTTCCTTAAAAAGGAATGTGCGTATTTTTCCGAGGTCGTCACATATATGCAATAAGCCATTTTCATCTATATGTACAATCTTTCCTCGAAACTCTCCATTCGCATCTTTATAAGTAACATAAGTCTCAAATAAATATATATGTTGTAAATATTGTGCATGAATTAATGCAATATCTGATTGTGTACGGGAATATATCTTGTAAAATTGACCCAGTAATTCAAAGAATAAATCCTTCATAACAACATGTTTCCCTGTAGATTTTTTGATAGAAGTAGGATTGGGGATAGAGTGCGGAAACTGCAATTGATTACAATTTAGTCCAACACCAACAACCGAACCCGCAATTGCTGAACTCGACAAAACATGTTCTATTAATATTCCCGCAATTTTAGAATCTCCGACATACACATCATTCGGCCATTTTATAGTTGTATTCGGACAATATTGTACGACAACATTTCGTATTGCCAAAGAAATACATTCAGAAATTACAAATTGGTGAGAAGCGGAAATATGTTTTGGATACAAAATAACTGAAAAGGTAAGATTTTCACCCGGATTACTCACCCAGATATTATTTTTTTGTCCCCTCCCGTTTGTCTGGCTATCTGCAATAATAACAGTGAATTCGGGCGGTTTTTCATCGAGCATGAGTGAATACGCAAATGTATTTGTTGAAAAAATTTCATTGTAATGCTGTATGTTTTTGTATATTTCCATCGTTAAAAATTAAAAAAACAAAATTATGAGATTTTTTATTACATTACTTCTTTTTGTGGGAATAAGCACTTTTTTATTTTCCCAAAATAGCACAATTACCGGAAAAATCAATAATTACACCGGAAACGACTCGCTTAACATTGCAACATTTGGCTCACAAAAGCCCATAGAACATAAAGTTGCAGTTTCTCCAAATGGTAAATTCACCTACACCTACCCTTCACAGGGAGCAGATTTCAGCAAAATATATTTTACCCCCAAAGATTTTATTTTGATAGTACTAAATTCTGACGAAACAGTAAAAATTGAAGCCGACTACACAAACATGTCTCAAACTTATACAATAAAAGGAGCCGAAGATGCTGAATTAATTCAACAGAACAATCAGGCATTACTGAACTATATGCACGAAATGAATGAATTACAAGAATCATTCAAGCAAAAAATTGATTCTATCGAACAAGAAAAAGAACAATTTATTATACAAACAATACGAGATAATGCAGAGTCGTTATCTGTTCTTGCACTAATAGATTTAGTTGATCAAAAAAAATACCCGGAAATATACACATTAATAGACAGTGCTCTCTATAAGAAATACCCGGAAAATTCTGTAGTAGCAAATTTTCACAGAAATGTAAATCAATCTGAACATCTACAAAAAGGTTCGAAAATCCCCAATGTTGAATTAGCAGACGAAAGCGGAAAAACCGTTTCATTAGAATCATTCCGGGGACAAACGGTTTTACTTGTATTTTGGGCAACATGGTGTCGTCCGTGTCTAATGGAAATAGAGCATATTAAAAAAGCATATGAAAAATATAACGACGATGGTTTTACCGCCTTTTCGGTTTCAACAGACAAAGACAAACAAAAATGGCAGAATTTTGTTGAAACACAACCTGTTCCGTGGACAACCACACACGACAGCAATGGCACATACAGTCAGTTATTTCAAGTTCGCGGCATTCCGTTTACCATTTTAATTGATGCAGAAGGACGCATAATTGCAAAAAATGTAAGAGGCGAATCTATAGAGCAATATCTTGAGCAAATTTATGCAGACTAACGTTCTTTTCTTCATTCGATTTTTGCTGTACTGCTCAACAAAATCACCGAATATATAAACTGTGAATTGATTTTGTATATAGCTTAAACTTGCACATTAAAAGACATATACACTTATTATGTGTGTTTGCGTGTGTTCAAAAAAAATATCGTACTCGAAACTTTCGTGTCAGAAACAAAGAAAAAAAACAGCTTAATATAAGCAGTAATGAATACAAATTAATAGTTTTGCACAAAAATGTAAACACTTAAAATAAATTGTATGTTATCTTCTATACTTGAGTTAATTGTAATGCTCAATCCGTTTGCACTCTTTCTCTATCTCGAACCAATACGAAAGGACTTAGACCATAAAAAATTTATTGGAGTAATATTTAAAGCAACACTTATTTCATTTACCATATGTTGTTTGTTTTTCTTTTTTGGCGAATTTATATTCAATTCAGTGTTTCAAATTGATTTTGAATCATTTCGCATTTTTGGTGGCATTATCATTTTTTCGTATGCTTACTTTTTTATTGTAAAAGGACAAAAAGCCTTAATTATGATAAAAGAAAATCTCGATGATCTTGCATCAGAAATTGCCTTACCCTTTATGGTAGGTGCCGGCACTATTTCATTAAGTATTCTTGTATCATACAACCACACTACGTGGATAGGACTCGCAATAATGATTATTGTTTTCCTGTTAAACTTTACAATAATCTATCTCTTAAAAAAAATGCGTGATAATCTCGAAGGAAAAAAATGGAAAACAGCCTACGATAAAAACATGGAGGTCTTACTCCGCCTTAACGGATTTTTTATTGGTGCCATTGGCATCAATATGGTACTTACAGGAATTAAGAATATGTTTGGTATAGGAGTTATCTAAGCTCCGAACTTTTTTATAAAACACTCTCTAATAAGAAATTGAAGCAAATAAAAAAATGTCTGACACGAGTTTTTTGTTCAACAAGAAAGAATTATTTAAAAAAAAATATCTATTTTTTTGTCTTTAAACTAACATTTAAAGACAAAAAATAATACAGTACATTTAAAACTACTACTAATACAAAGTAATTACATGTACTGTGTGATATTCCTTCTTTCCTTAATTTTTGGTATAAAAACACACCTTATGCCGATATTTTAGTACAATACCGGACTTACAATGAGTAAACCTATAATTTATACAAAGTTTTTGACGACAGCAGTTCCTAAAACCACCGAAATATATACCTACGTTATAAACAAATAATTACAAAAAACCACAAGCCACTGAAATATAATTCACTATACGTATATACTATATGAACTTTTTTTTGATATTTTTGATTATGTCATATTTATAAAAAAAAATTCACTCATTTATTGAAAAAAAACTGTGCAGATTATGGAAATTACTTGTGAATATTTACTAGTTGTAACCAATGCAAAAAAAACACAAACACCAGACATGTAAATGGGAAAAATATTTATTAAAATAGTTTTAGCAATATTGACAGTAGGTAATTGTTTGTATGCACAACAGCCTTCTGATGCAAATATTTTAAATAATCTGCAAACTGAGATAATGTTACATCCCGCAGATGCATCAATTAGATATGTATTAAAAAAAGGAGAATTCATATATAATCAAGCATTAACGCCATATCCAAATTGGGCTTGGTGAGGAATAACCGATTGGTTGACAACAGAGCTTGATTTTGAATGTTGGTTGGCGGGGAGCCAAGTTTTAACTTTCGATTTGGACTTTTAAACCAAGAAACTATAAGATTATCTGTTTTTTTTGTTTTTACCCCCTAAATATACTGATATTTCAACTATTTTTAGGTATCCCCCTTTTTATGAATATTTCAGGCTAAAAACCCTGATTAAAGTTTCATAATTTTTTCCTTGTATCCGGAAAAAGCTGTACTTTTATTGAAAATATAGAAAATGGCGGGAGGTTCTGTGGCAGCTTGTATCGAATGTCTCGGGAGACTGACGTTGCAGGGACCGGAAATTATTATATAAACGAAGAGTTGTTTAATTTATTGACAAAGAGATAGAAAGCATAGCTCCTGATAACTAGAAATGAAGAAAGTCAATCCTTAATGTCTTATATCGAATAATTTATTAAATAATTACGAATTGTGAATTACGAATTAAATAGTAATGAAACTGAAAAAACTTATTACTCAGATAAAACAAATTGACTCTCAATTAAAAAAGAGAGCAAACTTAGCTGTTAATCAATCGCTCACTATCCGTAATTGGTTTATTGGATGTTATATCGTGGAATATGAACAAAAAGGAGAAGATAGAGCCCAATACGGAAAGAAGGTGCTGAGTACCTTGGCGAATGAAATTGATATAAAAGGGCTGTCTGAAACAAATTTAAAACTCTGTCGCCAGTTTTATAGTGTTTATCCACAAATAGCCGGTTTAATTTCTCAAAAATATG
>CAZLCY010000116.1:0-7824 GCA_964558075.1 uncultured Bacteroidales bacterium | reverse complement strand
ATTTATCTGACTTGTAGTTGCACCTGACAAAACGCCACCCGTAATTCCTTGAGCAAAACCAAAAGCAGTATAACAGAAACAAAAGATAAAAAACACACATTTACTCATATCACGAGCGTTTAAATAAAGCTAAAATAGAAGATATCGACATTTTTTTACCATAATGCAAAATACCTGCCCGATACATTTTTGATGACACATAAATACTCCCCCAACACGACAAAATTAATATTGCACACGATAACATAACTTGCCAGTACGGTATACCAAACGGTAAACGAGCCAACATAATTATCGGAGATGTTAACGGAAACATAGACATCCAGAAAGCCAATGAGCCATCGGGATTAGTAATAATAATCTGCAACAATAAAATTGAAAGAACCAAAGGCAACGAAACCGGCAAGACAAACTGTTGGGTATCGGTTTCCTGATCGATAATTGCACCTATACCTGCAAAAATACTTGCATATAAAATATAGCCAAAAATAAAAAACAAGACAAACGAACTAATCATTACGGACCAGTTAATTCCCTGCAAGGATTCAAACAAATCGACAGCATAATCAATATCTGCCATATTTTTTGCTGTTGATTGCATTTGCGACTGAGCGGCATCAATGCTTTGTCCCATTTCGGGTAGAGGAGTCGGGTCGTATAAATCGGCAAAAAGTGTTACCTGAGCAGTATACACAATACCAATAGTAAGAACTGTCCACACAATAAACTGAATAAGACCTACCGTACCAATGCCAAGAATTTTACTTACCATTAACTGAAACGGTTTCACCGAAGACACCACAATTTCGACCACCCTGTTTACCTTTTCTTCGATAACGCCGCGCAAAACCAAAACCCCATAAATAAAGATGAAAAAATAGAGTAAAAAAGCAGCCCCGAAAGCAATTGCAGACTTCTTAACCAGAGCAGACTCCTCATCAATATAAGTACCGTCTTTCGACCATTTTTGTACTCCCACAAAAACCGGTGTTCTCACTCGTTTAATAACATTTGCTTCAACATTTTCCTTCATGAGAGCCATATATTCCAAATCGCGACGCAAAACGTACGACACATATGCTTTAAGAGCATCATCAACCCACACATTCGAATAAATTACCGCCCAATTGGATTTATAAATATTTTTAGGGATAAACAATACCGCATCAAATCCTAACTCTTCGATATTTTCGCGAACCTCCTCAACCGATTTATCCGGAAGAAGTGTAAATCTATAAGATTGATAGTCCTTAATCGTTGATGCCAATAAATGAGTTTCATCTATTACTGCCACTTTTTTAACTTCTTCTTTCTGCATTTTTTCTAACCACATAGGAATAATAAAAATTCCTGCTATCAATAATGGTCCTAAAAAAGTCATAATAATAAACGCCTTATTCTTAATTCGCGTCGAAAATTCCCGTTTAAAAATGAGAGCTATTTTATTCATACAAGATTAGTTTTGAGAAGAATTTTGTGAAACAGTTTGCAAAAACACATCATGCATACTCGGAAGCAATTTTTTATACCCTATAATAGTTCCCATTTGGGCAAAATGAGATAAGACTGCGTTTGGAGACACATCTTCGACCAACTCCACACACACGTCAGTCTGATGTGCATTTTGCGAATGTGAAATAATTTTATACGAACTCGAGAGCGAAGCCGATAATTTATCGAAATACCCTTCAAAAGAAAATATAAATTGATTTGTACTAAACGATTGTTTAATATCGTGTACGGCACCATCCAGCACTTTTTTTCCATGATGAAATAATGCGATAGAATCACATAGTTCCTCAACAGAATTCATATTGTGCGTAGAAAGGATGATACTTGTACCTTTTGTCTGCAACTCAAGAATCTCTTGCTTAATCATTTCGGTATTTATAGGATCAAATCCGGTAAAAGGTTCGTCTAAAATCAGAATTTCAGGTTCATGCAACACAGTAATAATAAACTGTATTTTTTGCTGCATTCCTTTCGACAGTTCCTCAACACGTTTATTCCACCAATCGGAAATATTCATTCGTTCAAACCAAATTTTTAGTTCTTTTTTTGCAACCGAAGGATGCATTCCTTTTAACGAAGCAAAATATACCGCCTGCTCACCGACCCGCATTTTTTTATACAAGCCCCGTTCTTCGGGCAAATACCCGATTCGATAAATATCATCTTCATGCAAAGATTTTTCGCGTATACGAATTATTCCGGAATCAGGGGATAATATCTGATTAAGAATACGAATAAAGGTAGTTTTACCTGCACCATTGGGGCCCAACAAACCAAAAATTTTGCCTTCGGGAATTTCCAACGAAACATCATTAAGAGCAAGCGTGTCGGTAAATTGCTTTGAAATATGTTCTGCCTGAATTATTGACATATATTCATGTTTTTTTTATTGAATTACACAAAAATACTTATTTACTACCAAAACAACAGCACGATATAGGCAATAAATTATCACTACATACACAAACCAACATTGTAAGTATGATTAAGCAGATAAAAAAAACATATACAATTCCGATTAAAAAAAATCAAAGCAATAAAAATTATTGAAAATCATTGGTAATATGTATATTTGTTTGAATGTATAATATTTAATGAAATAAGATGAGAAAAATAATTTTCGTATTTTTCATACTAAGTTGTCAATTGTCAGTTTTTTCGCAATCACGTTCGATTGAAAAATTATATAAACTCTACGATGAACGAGAATTTGTAAAATGCGTTGAAAAAAGCGACAAAATCATCAGCAAAGACGAATATGCACTCGAAGCATATTATCTGAAAGCACTTTCATATTTCGAAATGGCACAACTGCCACAACGCTATACAGACTTCACAAAAGACCCCCTAATGGAATGTTTGCGAACACTCAACATTTTACGCATAAAGGATAGTGATGAAGAAATTTTTGAAGAACACAAAGATCAATTACAACTGATTTACGAATACACAGAATATTATGTAAATGAAATAAAAGAGACTAATCAGGATAAATCAATTCTCTATTTACAACGCCTTTCGCGTGCATTCGGAAAAAACACCGGAGCTCTCGATTTAGCAAAAATATACGCTCATGTCGGGAATTACGAACAATGTATGCGTCAAATTTCGAGGGTATACGAAAAATCGCCGGAAGACATCAGCAGCTCACACGAAAACTACACAGCACTTACCAAAGGAGCTTTACTATTAGCAGAAAATTGGATGTTTCGCGATTTATTTTGGTTAGTACACAACTACAAACCCAAATACGGAAACGTATATGCAATAAATAACGGATTTAAAGATGCCATTTTATTAAGCATAGACACTGCAAAAGGTGACAAAAACAAAGACTATTTTTTTAATTTTTCAAAAGAAGGAATCGAACTGTATGGAGACGATAGAGAATTTACATCTCAGGTAGAAAAAATTTGGCTCAATCTGATTAATAATTCAATACAGGAATTCCGAAAATCATCAGATACTGTGCGTACTTGGAGAGACTCCATTCATTTACGCAACACATTTCAATACACATCTATGGCACTGGAAATAATGCCTACAAGTCAAAAAATAAATGAAAAAGAAAAACAACTTCGTAATGAATTTAACATTTACCCATCATCGCATGAACAATCTCTTATTCGCAAATATGCATTAGAAGCAGTAAATAAGTGGCGTGATGAAGGGTGCGAATGCGATACGGGAGAAGTTGTATATATGAAACCTGTTTTCACGGTAGAATGGGACACCATACTCCATCGTTTAGCTCAGGAGCATGCAGTAAGTATGTTTGAATATAACTACACAAAACACATTAATCCTAAAACGAATGAAAACCCATGGGATAGAGTAAACAGCACATTTTTGAAAGGCGAAACATTTGAAACAGACGAAGGAACATATTTTCTCAAAGCCTCTAAAATCGGTGAAGTATTAGGACACGGCTTCGCTTTAGGTTCAATTTCGAGTCCCTCAGAACTCGACAGCTTAGTGTATAATGTAGTCGAAACATGGATAAATACACGTTTTAGCCAAAATTGTGCAAAAATTATGACCCCCAAATTTACTCACATGGGAATGGGCGTGTGCGGAGATAAATGGGTGTTGTTTTTTGCAGAGATTAATTCAATATTAATTAATAAAAAATAGTGTTACAATCTTTTCACACACAAAACTGCATTGAAGCCGGTTGCGACGAAGCCGGAAGAGGTTGTCTTGCAGGTCCTGTTTTTGCAGCAGCAGTTATTTTCCCTCCCGACTACTACCATGCAGAATTAAGTGATTCAAAAAAATTAACCGAACGAGCCCGCCACAAACTTCGCCCGATAATTGAACAAGAGGCTCTTTCGTGGTCTGTTGGTATTGTCGACAATAAAACAATTGATTCTATAAATATTCTTCAGGCTTCGTTTTTAGCCATGCACCGTGCGCTTGACACTTTAACACTTACACCCGAACATATTATTGTTGACGGTAACAGATTTAACCCCTACAAAACAATTCCGCATACTTGCATTGTAAAAGGAGACGGTTTATATTTATCTATTGCAGCAGCGTCAATACTCGCAAAAACATATCGCGATGATTATATGAAAGAAATTCATCAAGAATTTCCGATATATAATTGGGCATCAAACAAAGGATACCCGACACAATATCATAGAGAAACTATATTAGAAAAAGGCTACAGCACATATCATCGATTATCTTTTGCAGTATCAAAACAATTAAAACTTAAAATATAACCTTTTACAAAAATATCCGTATAGCTTGTAAGTTATTCGTATACAACATACACAAAATTTATATATATTTACAGTACAAAAATTACATAAAAAACTCATACATATGAATACATTTACCCGAATTGCAAGCATACTCACCATTATATACTTTTCTTCTCTTTTTTCTTTTGCACAAGAAGATTTACTCCCTCCTCCCGACATGATTTTTGAATCTGAAGAAACTGAAGAAACAACATCATCATCACAATCGGAAGAGGCAGATACAGTGCTGTCGAATATTGAAGAAAACCAACCCACAAGAGACTCTGTATCAGAGACACAAGAGATTCAGGAAGACACTAATACCATAGAAGCATCGCCTCTGCCTCCAATAGACGAAACAGAAGAAATCGAGGAAGAGGTTGTTGAAACAGCACCGGAGAACACTCAAGAGACAGATCCTTCTGAAGCAGAACCAGTTCCCCCTATTGAAACAACAGAAGTTGAAGAAGTCTCCGTTCAAAACTCATACGAAGATGAACAAGAAACACCGGCTCAAGAAACCCAGACACAAACATATCAAGAATCGACCTCGTACCCTGTGGAAGCTCAATCTGAACACAACGGCTGGGCAATAACGCTCCATGGCGGTTCCAATTTATTTTATGGTGATGTACGTATCTATGAATTCTGGCCTGCAAAAGAATACAATAACGAACGCAAATGGGCAGCCGGACTCTCTTTAGATAAAGAATTTAATCAATATTTTCATCTTCGCGGAAATGTTCTGTACGGAACATTATCGGGGACAAAACGAGAGTACTCGTCGGGCGTTCCTGCCAATTTATATTTCGATGCATCACTTTTTGAATACAGTACTGTTGCAAAAATCGTACTTGGTGCAGAAAATCCGCTTTCGTTTTATACTTATGCAGGTTTAGGTTTTGTACACTTCAGAACCGAACAAAAAGATTTACGAACAAATGAAGTATATGCATCATACGGCTACGATGGAAACACCAAAACAAGCCCGACAATTGAAACAGTTGCACCAATAGGATTTGGTTTTAACTATCGCTTCACCGAAAATCTTTCAGCAAATCTTGATGTTTCTTTACGTATCGTAAACAGTGATAAACTTGATGCAACCATAAGTGGTGGTGACGGATTATTTCAGGACATGTACGGTTATTCTGCGTTGGGTATTTCATATACATTCGGCAGAAAAAGTGTAACCGCTGTTCCTACCATGACACAAGCTGCTGAAGAAGAGGTTATGGAAGAAGAGGAAGCTGTTGAAGAAGAAGTTGTTGAAGAAGAAGCTGAAGAAGAAGAAGCTGAAGAAGAAGAAGCTGCTGAAGAAGAAGTTGTGGAAGAAGAGGTTGTTGTGGAAGAAGAAGTTGTTGTTGAGGAGCAGGAGGCAGAAGTATTACCGGAAATTGTAGAAGTTACTATTAGCGAAAAATATGACACTGTTCCTATTGAAGAAACACCTATTGTCGAAGAGGTTTCCCCTGCTGAAGAAATTTCACCTATTATTGAAGAAGCTCTAGAGGAAGTAGAAGACGTGCCGGTAGTTGAAGAAGATATAGAGGAAGCAGAAGATGTGCCGGTAGTTGAAGAGTCGGATGCACTCAAACAGCAATCGTCAATACAAAATGTATCAACAGAAACCGGTTTAGTATATCGTATACAAATTCTTGCGATACAAAAAGACCCAAAAAATGAAATAGCTAAATTGCAACGAAAATATAGTCTAAATGAAACAATATATGAAGAAAAAACAGGTGTGTGGACAAAATACACCGTTGGTGCTTTTAAAACGGTAGGTGAAGCAAGCAATTACAGAAAAACCTTAGTAAATAAAGGAATTGCCGATTGTTTTGTTGTTCCTTATTATCAGGGAAAACGAATAACATTGCAAGAAGCCCGACAAATTAAATAAATCTTTACCGTATAAACGGTATATATTACATAATATTTATCTATATTGCACTGTGTTAACAGTGCAATATTTTTTTTTTAAATTTCTAAAAGAATTCTCTGATGAAAGCCATGATTTTTGCGGCCGGATTAGGCTCCCGTTTAAAACCCATTACAGATTCAAAACCCAAAGCTCTCGTAAAATTCAATGGCATTACGCTTCTCGAATACGCAATTTACAAACTGAAACATTATGGTATAAGTGAAATTGTAATTAATGTTCACCACTTTTCGAAACAAATTATTGATTTCATATCACACAGAAATTTTGGAATACCCATTCATATATCCGACGAATCTAATCAGTTACTTAACACCGGCGGAGGACTTCTGAATGCACAAAAGTATTTTTCAGACAACTCCCCTTTTATCGTATATAATGTAGATATTATCAGCACAATAAATTTAAAAGAACTCTATAATTTTCACATTCACGAAAATGCTTTAATCACATTAGCAGTAAAAGACCGAGAAACCTCAAGATACCTGTTATTTAACAACGACAATGAACTCTGTGCATGGGAAAACAGAGATACTCACGAACAAATAATTATTCATAAATGCAAAGAATACATTGCCCGGGCATTTAGCGGAATACAAATAATTAATCCGAAATTTTTTGACTTAATATACGAAACCGGCTCTTTTTCAATTATGGACATTTATTTACGTTTGGCAAAAGATAATTGCATAAAAGCATTTAATCACACCAAAGATTTTTGGCTCGACGTAGGTAAATTTAAAGAAATTAAGCAGGTTGAACAACAATTAGCAACACAGCCTTTAGAATTTTTACCGAATGAAAGCATACAAATGGAATATTAATACAGACATAAGCGAAGACGTATATATACCTTTTTCTGAACAATTAAATATTCATCCTGTATTGGCCCGGCTTCTTCTCCAACGGGGAATAAAAACACCGGAACAATGCGAGAGTTTTTTTTCTCCCTCAGTCTTCCGAACTCATTCCCCTTTTTTAATGAAAGATATGGGAAAGGCTATTAAGCGGATACTTTCTGCTCTAGATTCTCAGGAAAATATACTTGTGTATGGCGATTATGATGTTGATGGCACAACAGCTGTAGCCTGCATGTATTCGTTTCTCAGTAAATTTAGC
>CAZLCY010000115.1:0-7865 GCA_964558075.1 uncultured Bacteroidales bacterium | reverse complement strand
TAATTCATTAATGTCCGATAAAAATTTTAAAACCCGACAGCACATTTTACCATATGTTATTTTCACACCAAGCGATATCGTTTTCCCGGCAATGTTTGCACCACACCTTTAAACTCAAGAGATAAAAGTAAGGATGATACTTTGCTCATAGGAAACGCACTTCGCAACGCAATTAAATCGACCGTCATTTCTGTTTCGTTTGTGAGGAGTGTGTGTATTGTTTGTTCATCATCGGTAAGTTCAACAAATAATTGTTTTTGGACATGTTGATTGGTTTGTATATCCCAATTTAAGTTTTTCACAACATCATTCGCACTTTCAATTAATGCTGCTATGTTTGTTTTTATAAACATATTGCATCCTTCCGAATATGACAGACCAACCGAGCCGGGAACGGCAAACACGTCTCTGTTGTATTGTTGAGCAAAATCGGCAGTTAATAAGGCTCCTCCTCTTTTTTTACTTTCTATAATAATGCTTGCATCACTCATTCCGGCAATTATTCTGTTTCTCCTCACAAACAATGATTTTTCAAAAACGGTTTTACTGTGATATTCACTTATAACAGCACCATGTTCTGTTATGTGCTTTGCAATAGAAACATGTCCCGTCGGATGAATTCGTTGCATGGGTGAGCCCAATACTGCAATTGTTTCTAATCCGTTTTGTAAGGCACTTTTATGAGCACAAACATCAATCCCGAAAGCCAAACCGCTTATTATTATTGGTTTATACGATGCCAGTCCGGTAATAATGTCTTCACACACTTTTCGTCCATACTCGGTTGCATTGCGTGTGCCGACAATAGATATTATTTTCTGTGAATTAAAATCCACATTTCCGGCATAAAAAAATATAAGCGGAGAGTCTTCACAATTTCGTAATCGTTCCGGGTAAAAAGAATCGGTATAAGCACAGATTTTAATATTCTTTTTATCTGCTAATTCCAATTCTTCGTCGGCTTTACGCAGGGCATTATTGTGTCTGATTGCCTGCGTTAAAACACCTCCGATGCGATTGATTTTTTGGAGATTTTGTGGCGATTCTTTAAAAACTGCTTCGGCACTACCGAAATACGTAACAAGTTGTTTTGCCATTATAGGCCCTATACCTTCGAGCATATTTAATGCTAAAAGATACCGAGATGTGTGTTGCGACATAAAAAAAAATTCGTAAAAAGTACTATTTTATTCTGTAGAATCGGACAAAAACAATAAACAAGGAATTGTTCGTACCAATTCATAATAATCTTCTTCTAACATTTTAGGATATTCACGAACCGGAGCGTATCCTTTAACAATTTTATAAATACTCATATTATTGGTATTAATATACCAGTCTTCAATAAAAGCAAAGCCTTTTATTTCGGAATAATCCATACGAACCGTGTCGTATTCAGTAAGAAGCGAATCAGAATCTGAATCTTCAAAATAGTATTCAGACTCCTTAACTTCCTCACCTAGACTTTCACGAACCTCCTGAGGTGTCATTTTTTGCAAAGGCTCGCGAGAAGTGAACACATATACAGGATGCTTTTCCGATAATATATTATCTGTCAGTACCTGAATAACATGAGAGGTTGGGAAATTATCAAAAGAGTTTTTAAATATCTGATTATCAAATGAAACCTCATAGGCTATATCAGACTCCACCAATACAATATGAGAATCATTTGTATCTATTTGCACTGCTTCGTCACAATTATATGTCGCAAGAAGTGTTTTTTTAATTTCAGTAACCGAATCCTTAACTTTTTGTGAACGTACCAAAGAGTAGTTCTTCACTTTTTTTACCATTTTATTCAGTGTAGAATCAAAAGCCCACTTCTCATCAAACACAAGATGTGTAATTTCGGCTATCGGAACAGCCGACTGAGATTCCCGAGAAAAGGTCATTGCAGCTTGTCCCTCCGGATATGCGGTTGTTGTAAACGGATAAAACGCCGTTACCTCCCCTTGTGCTGTTTGTTCAAAAAGCTTTGATATAAATCTATCACCGTTAATCCCCTTCATAAACCAATATTCTTGAGGCACATACATATTATACTCATATGTTAACTCTACGGTTGGTTGAATCAGGTGATTCGACATACCGACATCATCTTTTTGCGTTTGTTCGGAAGAACAGGAAAAAAAGAAGGCAACAAATCCTAATATATAAATAGTTTTTTTCATCACAATAAATTTATTCAACAACATACCGAATACTAAAGCCAAATTTAGCCGCATTAAAATTTCCGTTTACCACATCAAAACCGGGATGCCAATCAACAGTTAAATTGAGCGGCACATCAGGAGAAAACACATATCCTATACCCCACACTCCATCGGGACCGGCGTCAAAATGACCATTACCCCAAACTCCTGCGTGAGCACCAAAGCCAATATACCAACGCAAAGTAGCAGGCACATCTGGAATAGGATTTACAAATTTGTATAAGACATTTCCCTCAACACCGGAACTGAAATTTGTAAGGACAAAAAAATCAAAATGTGTTTTTGTGCTCACAGCTCTTTCGTATGTAAAACCAACAGTACCTGCAGAACCAGCACCTCCTTCTATTCTCATACCCATAGCCGTTTTAAACCATTTTTGATTTGATCGTTGTGAAAAAACGGCAGTTACTGAAAAAAATAAAAAAACGAATATTAATGTATATTTTTTCATATGTGTTTATTTTTTTTGTGAATACTGAGTTAAAATTTCTGATAATGATTGTATTTGTTTTTCCGAAAAACTATTAAGATTTATTGCCGGATATTTTGCAATTTTTCCTTGTTCATTTCTTTGATACAGAATTAACCAAACATTATTGTCGTCTCGCTGTATTTCTGAAGAATAAAATGACGTTATGGGCAATTTATATGTTGTATATGATTTTTTGAATTTAAATAGTGGATAAAACCGAAATACCAGAAACTGCGGGTCATCGTCAGTAAAATAAATAAAATGATGTTTTCTAGAGAAATCTTCACGAAAAAAAAGATAAAAAAGAGCACAACACAGAATAATAAATGAAAATCGAAACAAAAAACCTACAGATTCTCTATATCCGAATTCCGACAAAATAGTGTCAGCAGCTATTGTTAATACAATTAAGCTAACAAGTACAATTATAGAGATAAAGTATTTTTTTTGCAGTTTTGTTATTAATGTATTGTTGTGAATTACCATAGTATTTTTTTTGTGTCAGCAAATATAAAAAATGAAAATTGATTCGTAATATTGTTTCTCTAAATTTTTATTATTTGCACAGTAAAAAAAGTGTGTATATTTGAATTTTAAAATAAACGAATGATTCCAAATTGTATATCTACATATGTTTCGGTAGATTTTGAATTCCAACCTGCGAGCTCAATTTTTATTTCCGAATCCGAAAAAATTATTTACGATGTAATTCGTATTCAAAACTCTATTCCTTTATTTTGGGAAGAACATCTCAATCGGTTTTTGCAAAGTCTTTCTCTTACAAATGTACCTCATTCTTATACGCCTCAAAAACTGCACAAAGCAATTGTTGAATTTATTGCTCAAGAAAATATTGTGGAAGGAAATATTCGAATTTCATGTAATTGTTCATCATGTTCGAAACAGTTATATATCTATCAAATTTCACATTCCTACCCTCACCGATATATGTATGAAAACGGGGTAGAATCAGACCTTTTATATGCCGAACGGAGCAACCCAAAAGTAAAACAAGAGCTCCCTGTACGTGAAATTGCCAATAGAGAGATACAAAAACAACAACTGTATGATATTGTGCTTGTTGACTCGCAAAACAATATACGCGAAGGGAGTCGTACAAATATCTTTTTTATCGATTCGCAGTTAAATCTCATCACAGCTCCCGAACAAGATGTGTTGAATGGAATCAGTCGCAAAAAAATTATTGAAATAGCACATTTATTACATATACCCGTTGTTGAAAAAAAAATACCTGTTGCTTCATTACCCGAATATAAAAGTGCTTTTTTTACCGGAACTTCACCTCGAATTTTACCCATTAAATCTATCGGCACACAGACATTTTCCGTAAACAACAATATTATACAATTAATACTAAAAACATATAATTCATACATCGATCAATATATAATTAATCAAAGGACACAAAAAACAAAAGACCTATGAACAAAAAAAATATCGCGATTTTAGAAGGCGGATATTCTTCCGAGTCAGAAATATCAGAAAACAGCACGCATCAATTATGCGAAATGATGGACACACAAGCATATTCTTTGTATCCGATATTTATCGATAAAGATTCGTGGTATGCATTATATAATGGCATACAATATCCGGTACAGAAAGATAATTTTACCATTTCCATAAATAATACAGTTATATCTTTTGATTGTATTTACAATTCGATTCACGGCACCCCGGGAGAGGACGGACATTTATCGGCATATTTTGACTTACTGAACATACCATATACAAATTCAGATGTATTTTCATCTGCACTTACATTTAATAAATATGCTACAAAGACATTTTTAAACTCTTTCGGCATAACGAGTGCAAAGGGCATATTAATTATTGAAGGAGCAGAAATCAATAAAGAGTATATACTTTCAGAACTCGGACTCCCTTGTTTTGTGAAACCAAATAATGGCGGGTCAAGTTTTGGAATATCAAAGGTAAGCACAGAAGAACAACTGCTTCCTGCTATTAAAAGTGCACTTACCGAAGATACCGAGGTTTTAATAGAAAATTTTATTGAAGGTATTGAAATCTCAAACGGCGTTTACAAAACAGGCAACACAGTTCATGTTCTTCCGATTACCGAAATAGAAACAACACATGATTTTTTTGATTATCAGGCAAAATACGAAGGCAAAAGTACCGAAATTACCCCTGCCCGATTATCGAATGAACTTACAAAAACATGCCGGGAACTTACTAAACAGATATATACATTACTACAATGTAAAGGAATATGTCGTATTGGTTATATTGTACAAAACAACACCTTATATATGCTCGAAATAAATACTGTTCCCGGCATGAGTAAAGCCAGTATAATTCCACAGCAAATACGAGCGGCCGGACTAAAAGAATCTGATGTTTTTACTGCAATTATTGAACATACAATAGAGCAGCACAAGAAATAAATATATAGTCTCTGCCCGAAAACTCCAAATACTGCGTTATTCTCGATTTATTATTTGGTCATTTACACACGTAAACTCCCAATTAATAAGCCTTCGAAAGCCTTGTCTTTGAAGTTTTCCATGCAGAGACTTCTCAAATTATGACTTTTCTCGCAAACACTAACTATATATGATACCAAACTGATTGAAACCACATAATGAGATTATAAAAATCAGAACATTCTCGTAATGTAGTTCCGACATAATACATCACCATTTTGAAAAAATCAGTAAGTTGAACAGAGTTTCATTAAAAAAGGATAAAAAACAATACGTTTTACGCAGTAATTTATGTATTTTTGTGGTGTTGCTTGTTTCGATTAGTAATTTAAAAAGTATTTTTCATATATTTGTATGTAATCGATTAATGAAGCCTAAAGTTTAATGGTGTATGACAGAAATAGAAAAACATATTGAGGAACAAGCTGATTACGATAAGAGTCAGAATTCCGAAACAGCAAAACCGAAAGAGACCGTTACCCCCGATACTTTTCAAGATATGCCGGTACCTGAACTTTTCAAAACCTTAGCTTTCTTAATAGACCAAGACAATATTGAAGAAATTCGTCCCAAGGTTGAAGAAATTAAAACTGAATTTTATAAGCAAAACAAGCAAGAATACAATCAGCTTAAACAAGCGTATGTTGAAGAAGGTGGAAAAGCGGAAGATTTTGTGTTCAATAATACTGACGAAAATACATTTAAAGATTTATATTCAAAATATAAATCAAAACGCGATGCTTTTTATCAGCGAATAGAAAAGCAGAAACAGGCCAATCTCACATTACGTCAGGATCTTATTCAAGAACTTGAAAAATTGATTAACACAAAAGAAACGTTACAGCACACATTTGATGTGTTTCGAACCATTCAGGAACGCTGGAAAAATGCCGGTCAGGTTCCCCCTTCGGAACGAAAAAAAATATGGGAATCATATCATATTCAATTAGCTCGGTTTTACGATTATATCAATATTAACAAAGAACTTCGCGATTTAGATTTACGAAAAAACCTCGAAGCAAAAACGTTGTTGTGTGAAAAAGCAGAAGCATTAAGTGAGGAAAAACAAATAGTGAAAGCTTTTGCAAAACTTCAAGAATTTCACGAACTGTGGCGAGAAATAGGTCCGGTTCAAAAAGAGGTTAAGGAAGATTTGTGGAAGCGTTTTAAATCGGCAACAACGGTCATTAATAAAGCTCATCAAGATTATTTTAAATCCCTAAAAGATAAAGAAAAAGATAATTTAGAGGCGAAAACAGATTTATGCGAAAAAATTGAAGAAATTAATTCACGATCGATACAAAATATAAAAACCTGGAAAAAAGCAAGCGAAGAAGTTATTGCTTTACAAAAGAAATGGAAAACAATTGGCTTTGCTCCTCAAAAACACAATGCAGAAATATACAATCGTTTTTCACAAGCATGTGATGAGTTTTTCACAAAAAAAAGAGAGTTCTTTAAATCGATTTATGAACAAGAACTTGCAAACAAAGATAAAAAAACAGCTTTATGCGAAAAGGCTGAATCTATGCTCGGACGAACAGATTGGAAAGACGCAACCAAAGATTACATTCAACTGCAAAAGCAGTGGAAACAAATCGGTCCTGTCCCCTTGCGTGATTCAAATAGTATATGGCGACGGTTTAGTAAAGCCTGTGATCGATTTTTCAAACAAAAGAATGAGCATTTTGCACAATTGCACAATAAAACTCTCGAAAATATCGACAAAAAGAAAAAAGTGCTTGAGAGCATAAAAAATATTGCAGTATCGGAACAAAGCAAAGACGATTTACAAAAACTACAGCAACTTCAACACGATTGGAATGCTATAGGAAATGTACCAGACGAACATAAAGATGTTTTGTATGCCGAATACAATACGGTTATTCATGATAAATATAAAGAACTTCATATTTCTGAAGAAGATAAACAGGCAGAGTTGTACAAAATAAAAATTGAAACGCTCTACCACAAAGATTCTTCAAAAATTGAAACAGAACAACATAAATTAAAAACGAAAAGAAAGCATATTGAAGACGAGTTATTATTATTGGAAAACAACAAAGGTTTTTTTACTGTGAGTGATAAATCCTCAGATATAATGACAACAATGGATGCTAAGATTGAAAAATATAGACAAGACATTGAAAAAATTAATGAACAACTTCGTTTAATACGAAGCGTGAAACAAAAACAATAATATTATGCATAAAACACATCTCTTTATATTATTATGTAGCACATGTTTTTTTCTTATATCATGTGTTGATAATAAAAAATCAAATGATACTGATTTTAATGAAAATGTTGAGTTAAGTTCGGAAAAGAAATTACCTGAAACACTTGAAAAAATAGGCTTGCCTCAAAAATTAGATTACCTTATTAAAAATATGGTTATTTCGGACAATATGATAAAAACCTTATCTTCAAATCCAAATATTTTTAATTACGATTTATTGAATCCTTATACAAACGCACAAAATTACACAACCAGTCGCTCTAAGGCTGTAAATCTGGGTATTTATGGAGCCGATTTGAATTATCTTATTCATTTTGAACAATCGGAAAATTCTATAAAATATTTAATTACATCTCGACAATTAGCAGCTCAAATTGGTGTTGCTATGGCTTTTGATCAGGAAACTATTAATAAGTATGAGTCTAACATGGAAAATAAAGATGCTTTGATTTCTATAACTTTTCTTGCAT
>CAZLCY010000114.1:0-8091 GCA_964558075.1 uncultured Bacteroidales bacterium | reverse complement strand
TTTCTATTTCGTTTATCGAAAATTTATGCTTGACACATGGTTTTGCTAGTGAGCCGTTTTCTCAGCAGGCACTAATTACAATTTTTTCAAAAAAAAAGAGGCTGTTTAGGAAACAACCTCTTTTAATAATAACAAGTAAATAACCACTTATTTAATTGAGAGCAAAATCAAAAGAATTAATTGATTTAGTTTTAATAACAGTAAAAGCTCTACAGTAACTTTGTAAAAATAAAATTTTGTGTGTAAAACTTTGGGATTCAATTTTGTTTTTACAAAAAGATTGAGAACTTTGTGAGCGAGTAAAATGTTTATTCATAGGCAAAATATTTTGTATTTTTTATAATAAACGATATGTTTATTTAATTTAGTATTTTCAAGAACAAAAATTTTAATGAAAGTAAGTTCTCATAAATTTTTAGTACGCTTCTATAAGTGGCGATTAGATGCAATTACCGACAAACATTTTATTTATATGGTAAGTGTTATTACCGGGCTTATTGTTGGGGTTGCTGCGGTTGCTTTAAAAAATTTAGCACATATTATTTCATATGGTTTACACGTTTGGTCGCCATTTGGGGAAGGGAATTATTTTTATTTTTTATTTCCCTTGATGGGCATTTTATTAGCATTGTTATTTACCAAATATATAGTAAAACGAAATGTGAAACATGGCGTTCCACAGGTCTTGTATTCTATGTCAATGAAGCGAGGAGAAATTGCTCCGCACAATATGTACTCTTCAATAGTTGCCAGTGCCTTAACAGTTGGTTTTGGTGGTTCTGTCGGACTAGAGGGGCCGAGTATTGTGTCGGGAGCTGCATATGGTTCAAATATAGCACGCTTTTTTCGACTCAATTACCGCCAGGTTATGTTGCTTATCGGTTGTGGAGCCGCCGGGGTAATGGCAGCAATTTTTAATGCTCCCATTGCTGCGGTAATTTTCGTGTTGGAAGTCATGATGCTGAATTTGTCGATGTCTTCTATTGTTCCCTTATTGTTGGCAGCTTCGTCAGCAACATTAATGTCATATTTCTTAATGGAGCAAGACGTTTTATTTTATTCAGTTATTTTTCAGAAAATCAGTTATGATCTAATAGATATACCTTCCTTTCTTATTTTTGGGGTAATTGTCGGCTTAATTTCAGTGTATTTTAAGCGTATGTATGTTTATATAGAAGGCTTGTTCGAAAAAATTAAAGAACCGAGAAAGCGTTTGTATATCGGCGGTGGTGTTTTAGGTTTGTGTTTGTTCTTTTTTCCTTCCTTATATGGTGAGGGATATAATGAAATAAATATGAGTGTCCGCGGAGATTATTCTTTTTTATTTACAGACACCATTTTTTCTTCTCTCTCACAAAATATATTTGTTGTTGTTTTTTTATTAATCGCAGTTATATTTATTAAGGTTGTTGCTACTTCTGTAACTTTTGGTGCGGGAGGTGTTGGTGGTATTTTTGCTCCAGCTCTTTTTATGGGTGCAAATATAGGAATGTTGTTTGCTGTGGTATTCCTGAATTTTGATATTCATGTTTCGGTTAGTGTGTTTGTTTTGTTGGGTATGTGCGGAATGATTGCCGGAACACTTCATGCTCCATTAACAGGAATTTTCCTCATAGCTGAGTTGAGTGGCGGATACAATTTATTTGTTCCGCTTATGCTTGTGTCTGCTATCACATTTGCAACGGTTCGTGTGTTTGAATCATCTTCGGTGTATACCTATTTACTCATAAAACGAAAGCAATTATTAACACATAATAATGACAAATCGGTATTAACACTTCTCAACATAAAAAAATTAATTGAAAAAGATTTTGTGCCCATAAATGTCAATGCCAGCCTTGGGGAATTGGTTAATTTTATTAAAATTTCTCGCAGAAATATTTTTCCGGTTGTTGACGATGATGGGGTGTTACATGGAATTATTAAGCTCGATGATATTCGAGATATTATGTTTGATGTGAAAAAGTATAATAAGGTGGATGTGAGAACCTTAATGCATATGCCTAAATATTTTTTTTCACCGGAGGATCATATGGATGATGTGGTGAAAATAATTCAAAAAACAAGGCATTATAATTTTCCTGTTTTAGATAATGGAAAATATGTAGGGTTTATATCACGTGCAACTGTCTTTAGTGAATATAGAAAAATATCTGCTTATTTTTCAGAAGAATAACCACATATTATTGTTGATTATTTTGTGTGCCAAAGCACAATTTTTTAGCAGATATTTTTTGCTTTTATCAAGGATAAGTTCTTATTTTGTATGGTGCAACTTTTTCTTGAAAAATGTTGTCTATAAATAATGAATCGTGAAACATAATTATATTTCTACATATATGAATAATCCAATATTATCACGTATTGTACGTCAGTTTGCAATGGTATGCATTGCTTTTTTTATTTCAGTTTCTTCCGGATATGCTCAAGTAGATTTTGAGTTTTGGTTTGCTGCTCCGTATGGCAATCAAAACCATGCTCCTCAGTATCCTGAAGATTATGAGTACAAAATTGGTGGTCGACCAATTTATTTACGTCTTGCAACTCAAGATGCTCCGGCAAATATTACGATTTCTATTCCTTCCAATCAATCCTTCGAGCCTATTAATCTGACAATTCCTGCGAATAGTACGGATTATGTTGATCTTACGCAATGGATTAATGATATTCAATCGTCAAATGCAGGTGATGTGGTCGAAAATAAAGCAATTTATGTTCGTTCTACATCTCTTATTACTGCATACTATGAAATATCTTCAGTGTTGAATACTGATATTTTTTCCTTGAAAGGTCAAAATGCGTTGGGAACGGAGTTTTATGCTCCTATGCAAAATATTTGGGATAATGATCCTATTCATAATGGAACGAGTGTTAGTCCAATACCTGATCCGGCTTATTCTTATATCGTTATTGCAGCAACCGAAAATAATACTGAAGTGAAGATTACTCCAACTTCCGATGCAGTTGGTATTCCTGCAGGAACCACTAAAACCGTTTTGTTGAATAAAGGACAAACCTATGTGGTGCGTGCTTCTAATCAGACAGCAAGTGCCGGAAAAATGGGTGGGACGTATATTGAATCAAATAAGGATATAGCAGTTACGGTTGCCGATGATTCGGTTTATCCACAAGGGTATACAGATTCGGGTGATTGTGAGGATTATGCCGGCGATCAAATTGTGCCGACTGATATAATTGGGACTGAATATATTGTCGTAAAAGGTCAAGGATATGAAAATGATGGAACACAAGGAACTGATTTTCAGGAGCGAGTGTTTATTACTGCAACTGAAGATAATACTGACATAGAAATAAATGGTGAATATTATACAACAATAGATGCCGGACAACAAACCTCGTATCAATTGGGTGATCCAACAACCTCAAATTATTCTTTCATTACGTCAACTGCCCCGGTTTATGCGTATCATCACTCCGGTTATAAGTGTGAAATGGCTGCCGCCTTATTGCCTGCTGTTGATGGCTGTACGGGTTCGTATAAAATGGGGTTTGTGCGAACATATGGAACTCATGCAAATGAGGAGTTCTATATGAATCTTATGGTAAAAGGTGAGGGTGAAGATAATTTTCTGTTGAATGGTGTGCCTGCAAATCCAATTCAGGATGCTGAATTTCAAACAATAATAGGAACAGACTGGAAGGTTGCACGCGTGTATTTTTCACCAACTGACATGCCGGTCGGTCCTTATTATTTGCAAAATACAACTTCGTTATTTCATATGGCTATGATGAATTCTACTGCTCATGATTGGGGCGATGGAGAAGGATATCGTTTGATGGGCTCGTATTATGGCTATTTTTCAAAATTTAGTGATAATGAACCGACGGCTATTATTCTTAATAATAATGATACTTCAATAACGGTGTCTGCCGGTACAGAAGTGAGCCTCTTAGCCGGTGGTGGTTATGAGTTTGAGTGGACTGGTTATGCCTGGAATGGAAATGATTGGGGTGAGATGGAATCACCATACTTTATGACTAATACCAGTGTCGAGAATCCGAAGGTTCTTATAAATAATATCGGAATTTATAAATATACTGCTTCTATTACGACGGAGTGTTATGGTGTGCAAAACAGAAGCGTACTGATTAAGATTGTACCACAGGCAAATCTGAATGATATATATGATACGGTGTGTGCAACACCTCCCTATACAGACATAAGTGAGTATTATAACTTATATAATCTCAACGACACAATGGTGGGGAAACAAGGTTTATTGACCGGATATTATGTTGATACCTGGTATAAAACGGTGTATGGGTATACTGAAATATGGGATGATTTTGAAACAAACAGGGAGTATACGGGTACGGCAAATAATGGTTCTATGACTGTAGAACCTAATCCTCTTCCTGATGCTGTTAATGGAAGTACCACTATCGGACATCTTGAGAAAACCAGTATGAATGCTGATAATCCTGCAAGTCTGGAACCTGGATATACCGATTGGAATGAATATAATCAGTCGGTATGGTATGATATTGATTTAACTGAAACTACATCATTAGATTATGGTACTGAGTTTTCGTTTGATATTATGTTTGATGGAACAACTTTGGAAACATGGGAACTCGGTAATCATATGGTGTATTTAGAATTGTTTGATGCATCTGGTGCATATGCACGTTTGCCGGGTGGCACGTTAAGTGGCACTGACTTGCAAAACCCCTCGTGGCAAACTATGAATTTTGATTTTTCGGGATACGATTTAGAACAAATTAATAAAGCACGTATTCGTGTTTATACCGACAATTATTGGGCTATATCAGGTAAAATGCCGTGGGGGTATTATATAGATAATATTCAAAGAAAAATCGTTGATCATGATCAATTAATAGAGGATCCTTATAATTACCGCGTTACTGACGGTGATACTATAAAAGCAAAAGTTTTGAACCAGTTTGATTTAACACGTGTTGATTCTGCTTATGCCTTTATTACGGTAATGCCTCCGGGTAGTGATGGTCGTGATTTGTTTTTAACAGATACCTGTGCGTCAGAGGGAAATCAAATATTTGGTTTTGATTTAACGCAATATAGATATGACGTTGGTGGTGCTTTAGTTGCTGATAAGGATTGGTATCTTGATGCGTCATTAACTCAGCCTGTTGAAGATCCGGAAAATGTTACTGTAACCGGTACTCAAACTTTTTGGGCTTTTATTGATGATGAATGTGGGCATATTGGTTCTTTAACAATAGAGGTGTCGGAAATACCGGTTGTAGTGACCGATTCTGCTACTATTGAAGTGTGTGAGGTGGTTGCTCTCGGTGGCGACAGAGGTATTGTTGATTTAACGGAAGTGAGGGATTTAATAACATCTGATGCTGGTGCAACTATAATGTGGTATACTGATGAAAATTATACTACTCCGGTTGTCGATGAATCGCAGGTTTTTGCCTCTGATGGTGATGTGTTTTATGCTGAATTATATAATAATCCTATATGTCCTACGTATTCAAAATTAACTGTTTCGGTTATTCCATTAGATGATATTGTGTTTGATGATTTTGCACTGTGTGAAGATGACGGAACAATAACTCTTTCGGCAACTCCTGCAGGTGGCACGTTCTCGGGTGAGGGGGTAAGCGGAAATGTTTTTGACCCGGCTCTTACCGGAGACGGTGAGTTTGAATTAACGTATACTATCCAAAATCAAGGATGCTCTCATTTTGAACTGGCAAATGCAACCGTAAATCCTGAGGTAACGGTGTCGATTATTCAAAATCCTGCCGGTCAACTGCAAGTTGGCGAGTCTGCGAATCTTGAGGCAACAATACTTCCGGCACCAGATTCTCAATATTCATATACATGGAATGATGCAGCTAATTTAGTTGATGCGAACACATTATCGCCAACAACGGTAGCCTTATCTGAACCAACATCTTTCACTTTAGATGTGGTAAATGATATTACCGGATGTACTGCAACTGCTGATATTTTGGTTGATGTATATGAACCGGTTGATGTTAATTTAGATTTTTCTGCAAATCCGGTGTGTACAGGAGAAGATGTTATAGTAACGGCACAACGTACCGGAGGTTTTGGTTCGTATGATTTCGATTGGACTGTTCCTGTTGGTGTTGATTATACTCAACTTAGTGATGATCAAATACAAATAAATGATGTGCAATCTACTATTAATGTTTCGGTTACAGTAACAGATAACGGTGTTACCCCACATGATGTAGTGTCTGCGTCTGATGATTTAATTGTGTATCCTAATCCGACAATAACGATGTCTGCACCGGCTCCAAGTTGTGAGAATAGTGCTATTGAGATTAATCCTGTGGTAGATGGAGGTACTCCGCAGTATACTCACGAATGGTCGCAAGATGTTCAAATTCTTGAAACCGCAGTAAGTGATGATCATGCAATTGTTAATACTGATGATTTTACCGGTACATATTATTTGCAATATTCTGTAGTTGATCAAAATAATTGTTCGGCACAAGAAAATGTTGAAGTTGTTATTTATAACAATCCTGTTGTTGCTGTTTCTGCACCCGATAAAATCTGTGTGGGTGAAGCTGTGCAGCTTGAAGGATCGGTTGTGCAAGGTAATACTTCCGGCGGAGAGCATTCGTGGTTCTCACCCAACGATCCGGCATGGTTAAATGATTTAAGTAGTACGACAATACCAAATCCGTATTTCCAAACAAATACTTTTGGATATGCTCGTTTTCAATATATTTTCACTGATGCGAATGGATGTGCCGACACCTCTGATGTTGCCGTTATTCAAGTGCAATCGAAACCAACTGTTACGATTGATCCGGTAGGGCCATTATGTGTGAGTTCTCAAGGAGTGCAATTAAATGCCAATCCTGAAGTGCTTGACAATCCGTCTGCAACTTTTGATTATGAGTGGACCGGAGATGTGGTTTCTACTCTCGAAAATCCGACATTATCTATTGCTACACCCGGAACTAAAACGGTTAATCTTGTAGTAACTGCAGATAATGGTTGTGAATCGGATATGGCAAGTCAAAATATTGTTGTGAATCCGAACCCTGTAGGTGAGATAATTAATCCGAATCCTATTACTATTTGTGAGAATAGTGATTTAGAGTTGTTGGCAAATACAGGACAACCGAATGTTACGTATACGTGGTCGGGTAATGCGGGAACATATATTTCTCCTTCTGTTGGCGAATCGGTTATTTTTAATGCTCCGGCAGTAAATCCAATTACAGACTATACAGTGATAATGGAAGCTGAAAATACCGTTACAGGTTGTACGTCTCAAACGGAGGAGGTTGTTTCTGTGTATAAAAGTCCTGATGTAACGCTTGGTGATGATATTGATTTGTGTATCGGACAAGACACTATTTTGCATCCAACTATTGATTTTGCTCACGAACCGTATACATCGAAATGGGTGTTGGATACAACAGAGTTGAGTAATACTCAAACGCTTAATCCAAAATTTACGCTTCCTGACAATAATACCTATACCGTTGGTATTGCTATAACGGATAAATATGGTTGTGTCGGGTATGATGAGATTTCAATTAATCCTCTCGAAAATCCCATAGCTGATGCCGGACTTGACCGCAATGTGGATTGGAATACATCATTTAATTTGGACGGAAGTGCAAGTGGCGGAACTCCTTCGTATGTGTATGAATGGCAACCCGAAGATTCTATTATAACATCTAATTTGATTCCGAATCCGACATCTATTTTGAAAGAGTCTACTCGGTTTATCTTGTATGTTGAAGATGATAACCAATGTTATGATTATGATACTGTATTAATTACCGTGGTTGGACAGCCAATAACAGTTGAAATTGTTCAGCAGCCTGAACCTTTGTGTCTTGGAAATATGGTAACTCTTACTGCTGAGCCATCGGGCGGAAGTGGTGAGTATACATATGAATGGTTTGAATTATCTAGTCCAAGTACTATTATCGCAACCACCAGAGATATTGAAGTTAACCCAACGTCGAATACAGAATATGGAGTGCGTGTTCGGAGTGCAACTTTTGATCCGGCCGAAGCAACTAAACTGGTAGAGGTATTTCCGTTACCTACTATATCTGTTCAAGGGGGCGTTTCTCCTG
>CAZLCY010000113.1:0-8235 GCA_964558075.1 uncultured Bacteroidales bacterium | reverse complement strand
GTGGTAGAACAATTACTAAAGGTGCACGGGAATTGGATGCATAAAGAGGCTTTTGTGTGGTAACTTAAATTTAACCAATTATGATGCATTTTTTGAGACTTATACGGTACAAAAATCTTCTTATGATAATTGCAACACAATTTATTATAAGATACGCTTTGTTTGAACCTTTGCTTCGGCATAATTATTCTGCAGTTGGTATTGGTCTTGAATTGCAATTGCCGTTTATTCAATTTATTTTCCTTGTTTTAGCCACAGTATTGATTTGTGCATCTGGATATATTATTAATGATTATTTCGATGTTAATGCCGATATGATTAATAAACCCGATAAGGTCGTTATTGGTAAACATATATCACGTCGCATTGCTATTGCATTACATTGGGTATTTAATATTCTCGGAATTATTTTGGGAGGTATTGTTTCGTATTCGATTGGCTATATAAATTTTACCGCAATTTTTGTGCTTATTATAACCTTTTTGTGGCTGTATTCAACAACATTTAGTAAACAACCCTTTGTGGGGAATATTGTAGTTGCTCTTCTTGTAGCAATGGTTCCGATAATTGTTGCAATTTATGAATTAATACCTCTTGATGCAAGCTATCATCGGATATTGAGTTCGATGTATTTGAGTTTTGAGCGTATGCTTTTTTGGAGTTTGGGGTATGCATTTTTTGCTTTTTTATTATCTCTGCTTCGAGAAATGGTGAAAGATGTTGAAGATTTACAGGGAGATAAAGCATATGGACGCAATACAATACCAATAAGTTTAGGAATTCCGGTTGCAAAGGTTATAATTTCTGCTGTATATGTTATTTCTCTCGGGGCTCTTATTTTTGTTTATTTTGCGTATTTACGCAGTTGGTATTCGGGTTTATATATATATATTGCAATTGTCTTACCTCTTTTGGTGTCTGGAATACTGTTTATTCGTGCTCAAACATCGCGGGAATATGGCACTGTAAGTACACTGCTCAAGATTATTATGATTATGGGAATGTATATATTCCGTTTTTTAACTTTTTTCTGCTATGAATCCATTGCAACATAAATTAGCACCATTTTCTGTTGTGTTAGGGTCAAAATCGCCCCGCAGATCTCAATTATTGCGTGATTTGGGAATTGAATTTGAAATTTGCTCTAAAGATGTTGACGAATCGTTTTCGAATGACATGCATGTTGAGGACGTTCCCCAATTTTTAGCTGAAAAAAAATTCCTTTCAATTGCTGAAGATATCAATGAGAATACATTTTTAATAACTGCTGATACGGTGGTTATTCTTGATAATGAAATTTTGCATAAACCTTCGGGTATTGAAGATGCTTGGAATATGTTGCGGAAACTATCGGGAAAAACACATAAAGTACTTACCGGTGTTTGTTTTGGTACGCACCAAAAACACACATCTTTTGTCTCGTATAGCAATGTTTGTATGGCTGATTTATCTGACGATGAGGTGCAATATTATATAGAAGAATATAAACCTTTTGATAAAGCCGGAGCATATGGGGTGCAGGAATGGATTGGATTTGTGGGGGTAGAATCAATATTTGGTTCGTATTATAATATTATGGGACTGCCGGTTCAGGCTTTGTACAGACAAATAATGAGTTTTGATGTATAGGGTATTAATTTTGTGTGTAGCTTTATGTGTGCATTTTTCCGTAATTGCACATGAGGGGTTGTGGATGCCATTTTTACTTGAACATTCTATTTTTCCGTCTATGGAGAAACAGGGGTGCAAAATCTCTCCACAGGATATTTATGATGTTGAAAATCCATCCTTAAAAGATGCCATTGTGAAAATCGGAAATGGATGTAGCGGCGGTATAATTTCGGAAAAAGGTTTAGTTATCACCAATTACCACTGTGTGGAGTATTTTGTGCAACAGGCTAGTTCGCTCTCTCAAAACTATATCAAAACCGGCCTCTGGGCTCAGGGGAAAGAAGATGAAATTCCTGCTCGCGGGCTTACTGTTTCTGTTTTGTCCACTATTGAAGATGTTACCGATATTGTTTTGTCTTCTGTTTCTCATGAGCTCTCCGAATATATGTATGCAGTACACATAGATGCTACTATCGATTCTTTAATAGCAGTATATGAATCTCAGGATTCCACATTAGAATATTCTATTGAACCTTTTTGGAGTGGCAATCAGTATTTTTTGTTCTCATCGCGTGTCTATCGCGATGTTCGGCTTGTTGGTTTTATGCCTGCCGACATTGCTTCGTTTGGTGCAGATAAAGATAATTGGAAGTGGCCGCGACATACTGCTGATTTTGCCTTACTGAGAATGTATGTCGATACACTCAATAATCCGGCACTGTATTCGCCTTCAAATATACCATATATTCCCCCAAAGAGTATTTCCTTATCCACGACCGGAGTTGCTGAAGGCGATTTTACTATGGTAATGGGATATCCGGCAGAAACAGATAATTTCTCTACCGCTCACGAAGTCAGTATTATATACGATAGTTTGAATCCGCTTCAAATAGCTTTGCGTGAGCAACGTCTAAAACCCATTGCTCAATATATGAAGCGAGGAGAAAGTGAGCATTTGCAGTATTATACAAAATATTATCGTTTGCTGAATTATTACGAAAAGTGGCAAGGCGAACAGTTTGGAATTGAAAATGCTCAGGTAATCAAACATAAAAAACAGTATGAGCAAGCATTGTTTTCTTGGTTAAAAAATCAGGATTCTTTGTATGAAAAATATGATTCTGTTTTGTATGTATACAATCAATCTGCGAGTCGGTTTTATAAATCGTATATAGATTTAATTAGTTATTTCGAAAGTTTTGTACGAATGGATTTCTTTCGAACGGGTCAAAAAATATTTTCTGTAATTGCTGATACCGATTCCCCTTGCGATTCTGTCTGTTTGAATCGTATACAATCTTTGTATGATGGGTATGCTGAAAAAGTGAATGTGCAGGTTGAAAAAGAATCATTTCTTAATGGTATTAATTATCTGTTTGATTATGGTTATTTGGATATGTTTCCTGAACAATATCGAAATATGACGAATAAAAAGCGAAACAAATATTTTTCTCGTCTCAGTCGACAAAGTTTTTTGTTTAATACCAGAGAGTATGATAAAATTTTATCGAAGTGTGAGTCTTCCGAAATTCCCGATTGTCTTGCTCTATTTCAGCATGATAAAGGAATGCAATTTATTCAAACTATATATTCGTATATTCTTGATTCTTTGTATCAGGAATATGTGTATGCACATGTTTTATTTAATTATTATCAAAAAGAATATGTGAAATTAAATATGGAATATGCACAAACTCAAGGAATACTCATCAGTCCCGATGCTAATGGCACGTTACGGGTAAGTTTTGGTGGTGTTCGCGGGTATACTGCTGATTCATTGGCGTATGATTTTTATACAACAGCTGAGGGGATAATCTCTAAAAATAATGTAGACTCACAAGTATATGTTTCTGATTCACTTTTGTTTTCATATATTCAACAGAAGGATTACGGAAGCTATTCGAAGGATACTTTACATGTAAATTTCATTGCGGATAATCAAACCTCGGGTGGAAATTCAGGTAGTCCCGTTTTTAATGCCTATGGTCATATGATTGGATTGAATTTCGATAGAAATTATCATGGAACAATGAGTGACTTGTATTTTGATTCGAAAATATGTAGAAATATTATGGTCGATGTAAAATATATTCTTTTTTGTATTGAAAAATATGGAAAATCTGAATATATCTTGCAAGAATTAATGCTTGTTGAATAAAAAAATGTATATTTAAATCTTAAAGTACGGTATGGATAATTTTAACTCTCTTGGAACAACAAATAAACTACTATTGTGTATTGTAGTACCTTTGGTATTATATTTACTTAAAATTTTATCGTTTATTTTTGTGCCTCTTTTTGGAGCATTATTGGTTGGGTTGATGTTTTTGCCTTTTTTGCGTCAATTATCAAAAAAAAATGTACCACGATGGTTGTCAATGATTATAGTGTCGGGTATTATTTTTTTACTGGTTTTTTGTCTTTTTATTGTTTTGCGTATCAGTATACAGGAAATTCTATCCGTTGATCGAAGTTTTTGGATAAAGTTTGAAGATAATCTCGATCAAGTCTTAATTCCTGTTAAGGATTTTATGGCTATTGACCAAATACCTGATCAGACAAATTTTGATGTGTTTATTCATAGTGAAACGATTGCGGAGGCTATGCAAAAACACTTCGGCAAATTTATAAATTATGTAAATTCTAGTATATCAATGTTGTTGATGGCTATTTTCTTCTTACTTCTATTATTGGCAGGTTCTATAAATGTGCAAAAACTTATGGAAAATGCAATATTTAAAAAACGTATTCCTTCGATGAGGGTGTTTGTGGTAATGGAAAAAAGTATAGTGAAGTTTATTGTCGTGAAGTTTATTGTGAGTGTTGCTACCGGTGTCACGTTTGGTTTAATGTGTGTTCTTTTTGATGTAAAATTCCCCGTGTTTTGGGGGCTACTTGCATTTGGTATGAATTTTATTCAAATGCTTGGCTCTATTGTTGTTACAATTGCTTTATCTATTTTTGCAATGGGACAGTTAGATCCGGGAACATCTTTATTGTTATTTTCATTATCATTAATTTCATTACAATTATTACTCGGAAGTGTTGTGGAGCCTATTTTTATGGGAAAAACGTTTTCAATCAATACGGTTACTATTCTTGTAATGTTGTTACTCTGGGGCTATTTGTGGAATGTTGCCGGTATGATTTTAGCAGTACCGATAACAGTTATTGTGAAAATAATATTGGATCATTTTGTCAAAACTCAGCGTTTGGCAAAATTGATGTCGTAAAGTATGGAAGAAAAAAAAATATATTCGTTTTCAAGTGATGTTATTGACTATGATTCTGTCAATGAGGCGTTAACCTCAATTTCAAATCTAGTTGATACCATGCATTTTCCTCCTCAGCTACAACGAAGTTTGTATATGATTTCGGCTGAATGTTTTGATAATATGTACAAACATTCACAACAGGTTTTGTCTGATTTTCCTGTGTTTTTTGAGATTTTTTATTGCTGTGATAAAATTCGATTAGTGTCAAGCAATCCGGTTTCAACAAAATCTGCCCAAAAGATTCAGACCTATTTGAGATTTCTAAATTATTTGTCGGATGAAGAGCTTAAAGCACATTATCTAACGACAATTAAAACAGAGAAAAAAACAAAAAAAGGTGGAGCCGGGCTTGGTTTGCTTATCCTAAAAAGAAAAACAAATTGTCCTTTTGAATATAATTTTGAACAGAAGTCCAAAAAAACTACTATTTTTACTCTTGAGTTAAAATTGTATTTACAGAATATGAAATTATATAGAATTTCCCAAACAGAACATACCCCATTAATTCAATTCGATTTTAAACATGAAAAGATAGTAATGTTCGGACAATCTCGTCCTGAAGATGCAGATGGTTTTTATATTGATGTTTGTGATTGGATTACGAAAAATGAATCTGACTTTGCAACAATGAAACATCCGGTGTTGCATGTTGATTTGGATTATTATAATTCATCTTCCTTAAAGAATTTGGTGCGATTTATTCGTGTTATTATTCAACATACTGCACCTTCTTTGAAAATTGAATGGACTTGTGATGCAGATGATGAATTGGCTTTGGATGATGCTCAGGAAATAAGTAGAATAGTGAAGAAAAAATTTGTTTTGCTTGAAAAATAGTGATTTCATTTTTTTTTTTAATATGATAAGTATATTTTTGTAACAATATAATTGAAAAAGTAAAAAAATGGAAAGTATAAAAATTGACGGCTCGCCTAAAACTCCGGAAGTAAATTTTGACTATCAATCAGGATTAATTGAAATTAAAGGTCGTTCTATCCCTGAAAATTCAATAGAGTTTTATAAACCAATGATTGATTGGCTTGAAGAGTACACTAAAAATCCCCAAGATAAAACAACGGTTCAGATACAATTAGAATATTTTAATACAAGTTCTTCGAAGTGTATTCTTGATGTATTCAAAAAGTTGGAAGGAATTTCTAAAAATGGAAAAGAGATTGAGATTAATTGGTATTATGAGGAGGATGATGAAGATATGTTGGAGGCCGGAGAAGATTATCAGTCAATTATTCGTATACCATTTAAAATGATAGAAATAGAAGAATAATTTAGGCATCCTTGTTTATATATGTTGGGGAGATTTCAGAGAGAGTGATAATTAAAATCTTCCTTATATGCGTTTTTTTACATTTTTGCTTGTATTTACAAGTCTGAGTTTTAATCCTCAATTTTTGTGGGCATCTAAGCTCGTTTCGATATCAGCTCTTGATAAAGATTATATTATGATCTATTTTCAAGATGGTGAAGTTACTTTTGTAGATGATGGTCTCGGAAGTGGTGCTTTTGATCATTCTGTTTCGGCTGACGATAATGAATTGATTATGTTTGGCACTCCGTTAAATACATCTGAAGTGTCAACCCTTTCTAATTGGTCTGTTTCTTCGACTGATGATGCGAATTATGGCAGTTCCGGGCAACAACCGATAGCTGTTCATCGCAAATCGAAGCTTACCGGTATGTCTCAGGAAAATTGGAATTCTTCTACCAATGATTTTGATTATGACTGGGCGTACGAACATACAGTTTTTTTACAATTACCAAGCTCTTTGGTGTCGGGAACAACGTATACGGTTTTTATTCAAAACACGCTTAATTCGGATGTTACAGAGGTTTCTTTTACCTATGATGAGACGTCAAATATTTCTGAATCAATACATATTAATCTTGCCGGATATGCTTCGTCTGAAAGTATAAAATCTGCTGATGTGTATATGTGGATGGGTGACGGAGGAACTCGTGATTATTCTTCTTATGAAGGAAATAAGGTTTTTATATATGATGTAACTGCTCAAACAACGCAGGAAGTTGGCTCGTTGTCTTTTTGGCAATCGGAGTCTCCCGAGTTTTCGCACGATCATGAAATGATTCGTGGAAGTGTGTGGAATGCTGATTTTACCGGATTTAATACGCCGGGAACATATCGTCTTGTTGTCGAGGGGATTGGGTGTAGTCAGGAATTTGAAATTTCTCCGCAAGCATATGCAATTCCATTTAAGGTTAGTACTCAGGGATTTTTTTATATGCGTATAGGTGAAGATAGTACCGGTGTGAGTCCGATACCGCGACGACCTTTGTGGATACCCGATGTGTCACCGACGGACTGTAAAGTATATATTACCACAATGCACCCGTATCATCCGGAATGGGAAAGTTTGTGTGACGGCGATAAGTGGGATTGTAAGGATGACTGGGAAGGGTATTCTACCGGTCGTGAAAACCCTAATGCATATGGCGGACATAGTGATGCACTTGATTGGGACAGGCATCTCGGTCATGTGGCTATTATTTATGATATGCTTTTACCGTACATTTTAAGTGATGGTCTGCTTTCTGATGATGATTTGGATATTGCGGAAAGTGGAAACGGTATTCCTGATGTATTGGATGAAGCTCGAAATGAAGTCGATTTTTGGCTTCGTTTACGTGACGGTAAAGGTTATAGTCACGGACTCAATAACCCGAACGGTTCAAATGAATTGTATCAAGCAGGTAACACTGCGGTTGCGGCCTGGACGAATTCTGCAAATTCAGCTATGTTGTCTTATGCGTTTCAAATAGCAGGACACACGTCTTTATTTAAAGCGTATCGTGATAGTGCTATTGCTGCATATTCGTATGCTTCGGAATTGCCGGATCAAATGTTGACAAATTCACAAAGTATTGGTTCGGGAAATATGACGGGTGCTGATTTTAACGCTACTGCTGCTGCTTTTTTGTACACTATTACCGGAACTACGATGTATGAGGATGATGTAAATACTTTAAGTTTGTGCACATCTTCTTCATCGACTGGTTTAAGGAATTCCCGAAATCAATTATATGCGACTGCTGCGTATTGAGTTTCGAAGCAAACTATTAATGATCCTCCATTGGCGAAAAATAGGAAAGCTTCGATTATTGCTGAAGCAAAACAAAATGAAGCTAATTATTCCACGACACGCCCTTCTCGTCGTGCTTGCGATAATTCTCAAATTTGGTTTTTTACCGAAATGGTAATTCAACGTACAATACTAGCTCATGCGGTTGCTGAAAATAGTGCGGATAAGGAATTGTTTGAGAATGCTCTGATTCTTGAAGCTGATTGGTCGCTCGGAAGAAATCCTTTGAATAT
>CAZLCY010000112.1:0-8318 GCA_964558075.1 uncultured Bacteroidales bacterium | reverse complement strand
CTTCAATTGCTCGCATGAGTCGAGCAGGATTTTTTAAGTCAACTTCTGCATAATAGTCGGGGTCTAGCTTTTTGAGGGTGTTTCGTAAACTTTCGAGCCCTTCATTTTTATATTGTGTAATTACCGATGTGCGAAGTTCAGAATCTATATCGGGAATGTCGTCTATGCCGGTGCACACTGCATCTATATACATTCCGGAACCACCGCAGAGAACCACATATTTGTTTTTTTTAAAAAGGATTGGCAGTATCTCCAATACATCTTTTTGAAACATATATGCATTGTAGTAATCTGTAATAGAAAGGTTTCCCACGAAATGATGGTGCACTGCCTCTAATTCTTCTTGCGTTGGTGCTGCTGTGCCAATAGGTATTTCTTTGAAAAACTGGCGGGAATCGGCGGAAATAATTTCAGCGTCGAAGTGTTTTGCAATATGAATTGCGGTCTGCGTTTTTCCCACACCGGTGGGGCCGGAAATGACAATTACAATGTGCGAATTTTGTTTCGAGAGCTGATTCATGTTTGTTTAATATAAATCTTCGGTATCAGAATCAAAATAATCACTTTCTGATGATTCGCCAGATATGTCATCAAATATATCTTCAGAATCTTGCAAGAGAGATATAATATCATCCTCGGTTAATTCCGGTGGATTTCCGGTTTTATGAGAACAAACAGGGTAGTCAACGTCTTCTTGTTCTTCACTTATATCAATTACTGTTATAAATAAGCCCCGGTCGTTAAACTGATCAAAAATATATATTAACTTATCGTCAATAGAAGTAATATGTTCGTGTAATGATGTCTCCGACATGACTGATGTGTTCGGGCTCTCATCGCCCATGTCCAGTAAGGTTATTTCATGCCCTTTTTCCCAGTCGTCGTTCGATATAAAAAAAGAACTTATGTGTTCATTCTTAAAATTACATTCTTTTTGAATCAGGTTGTGAAGTGATGAGAACGTGTCAGATTCATCAATTTCAATATTCATAAAAAATGTTTCTACTTCGTCTGAAATAATACGTATTTTTAAAATCATAAAAACAGTTAAATATGTAATAAAAAATTTATTGTGTCAATATCATCTGCATATTCCGAAACCTTTGGTTGTTGACTCGTTCCGGGAAAAGTATTTTTTTTGAAAAATAGATTTTGTGAACATACAACACATTGTAGTTCGTTTTTTATATCGGTAAGACCTGATGTGATTTCCGTGATATCGCTGAATGTTTCGTAAAATACAACACTAAGAGGTGAGTGCAGCTGCTCATCTTCTTTTAAAAGCATAAAACCGGTATCAAGATGTTGTATTTGATTGAGTAGATAAACAGAGCGATTATATTCGTAATTATTCATATATTTATTATGCGATTGGAGCCAATCAAAGTTCATAAATTCATCAAGAATTTTGGTTACATCAATAGATTCATGAATAAATAATTTCGAAACATTTCGACATCCCATTCCGAAGTATGAGAAAATATCGGTACCGAGAGCTTTAAAAATTTCAGAATCATCTTCGGGAACCACGACTCCGACAGAGGTTCTGTTTTTGCGAATTATATGTGGATATTTTCCGAAGTAATATTCAAAATAGCGGGATGTATTGTTTGAGCCTGTACAAATAATTGCATCGAATTGCGGTAGCTGTTCTGTACACATTTCGTATTGTGATGCAAACAGTGGTTCGATTTCACACAGGAGTTTGAGAATATAGGGAATAAGTATTGCATCTTTCGATGAAGTTTTAGCAATTAAATAATTGCCCGAAATAAGTACGCATAATGAATCATGAAACCCGACAGCCGGAATGTTTCCGGCCATAATAACAGCAATTCGTTTAGGTTTATTATCAGAAGGATAATCGTATTGACGTATCCAGGTTTCTAATTCTTCAGCATGCAACATTATGGCAATTTCGGATAATGCCGAAATAATATTTGTTCTGGTAAACCAAGGGTTTTGAAGCTCCGCTTTGCGAATAATAGCATTAAATTCATTATCCGAATCGGTTTTACATTTTTGTGAAAGAATTCCCCCGAGTTTAATAAAAGCAGATGTTCGTTCTGAAATATTCATACCGCAAAAGTATAAAAAACAATATGATTTTCTTATGTTTATTTCAAAGAAAACATGTACAGAATAGTCAAGTTATTTTGTTTTTTATATACACCATGATGCCCTTTCTTTGTAATGTCGACAATGTGAGAAGCACAGTTACGTTTTTTTGAAAGCAAGCCTGATTGTAAATTCATTTGAGTATTTTGCTCCGAATATATTGTTGTTGTAAAAAAAGTGTATAAAATTATCAAAATAAGTTTTTCAATATTTTTATTTGTTTGTTTTGTAAAACAAAGTTGCTGAATTTCAGCGACTTGACAAATTAACACACTGCTTTTTTTATCACATTTTCAATATGTTATCTTACTTGTGAACGTAAAGTATAATATCAAAAAAACATTTTCATTCTTTGTTGAAAAAATTGATTTTTTTATATTTGACATATAATTAACGCAACACGTTTTTTTGTGATATTATTTACTGCTTGTATCGATGTTATTCGGAGGAGTATATTGCATGCTCCCTTTGTGTATATTTTTGTCTGTTCCGCTTTTGGTTTTATTTTGCAGCATTCACTGGAGATATATTTTTCCGATAGTGAAGTTGTTGTGCTGCTTCTTATTTCTGCTGTTTTGTGTGCAGGAATCTTGTATATATTTATAATTCGTGTGCGTGTTGTGAGTGTGTTACTGTGGTTTTTTCTCTTTGGTTTTATTTATCCCTCGTTGCATTATCAGGAGTATAGCCCCTTGGTGGGAGAGCAGCACTGTGTTGCAAGGCTGATTTCTCACGCAGTTGAAAAAGAGAAAACCTATGCCTGTGAAATTGAGACTCTTTCTGTTCGTGATACACATTGTGTTTCGAAAACCCTTGTGTATATTCACAAAGACTCATGTGCTGCAGAATTGATGTATGGTGATGTAATAGAATTGCAGGGAGCATTTCGGGTAATTACTAATTTTGCTGATTCGCAATTTGATTATGCAGTCTGGATGGCGGAACAAGGCATATATAGTTCGGCATATATTCCCCGTAATTCTTGGAAAAGAGTGCAGAAAAGTCAATCTCTTCGTGTATATGCTATGGCATTACGACAAGATGCATTAAATTATTTACAAACAAAAATTTCTTCTAAGGAACATGTTGCTGTTATTGCAGCTTTGGTTTTTGGCGATAAAAGTTTTGTGTCTTCCGAAACAAAATCACATTTTGCAACAGCAGGTGCAATGCACGTTATGGCTGTATCGGGGTTACATGTCGGAATAATTGCTTCTATTATAGTACTCATAACATCTTTTTTTCCGCATAATAATTTTAGCATGTGGCTAAAAATGATATTGGTTCTCGGTACTATCTGGCTCTATGCCGCTATTACCGGTTTGAGTCCATCTGTGCAAAGGGCTGCAATAATGTTTTCATTATTTTCAATTGGAATTATTATGCGTCGGCGGAGCAATTCATGGAATACATTGGCTGCGGCTGCTTTTATTTCTTTTGTAATGAATCCACAGGTGCTTTTTCTTGCCGGATTTCAATTGTCGTATGTGGCGGTAATGAGTATTATGTATGGTGCACCAAAATTACTTCATATATATCGTCCCCGGAGTAAAGTGTTACAGTATGTGTGGGGTATTATTGCGGTTAGTATTGTTGTACAAATAGGAACATTTCCGATATCTGTGTATTATTTTCAGACAATTCCCCTGTATTCTATTCTCACAAATATCTGTGTTATTCCTCTTGCTTTTGTGATAATAAGTACGGTGTTTGCAAGCTTTATTCCCTATGTTTCATTGATAGCGGTTGAATTGGTTTCGGTATCGTTAGATTTTTTTATTGAGTGGATTACTCGGGTGAGTAAATTTCCTCATGCAGTGCTTACTGTTTCTCTTAATCATATGCAGGTTTTTCAGATATATACTCTTATAATATTGTGTGTAATAATAACTGAATATTTTCACATATTACGGATTCAGAAATATCGACTCTGAGCGAATGGGGGAGATGATACCGGATTTTGCCGCTTTGGAGAATAATGTTCGTATTGCCTGTTTTCCGGATTTTTGAAGGTGAATTGAAAAATCATTGACAAACAGGTTTATATGTTTTGAAATGATTTCGGGAGATATGTCTTGTGCATGCTTTTGAATAAACGGCATAGCCGATTCGGGGTGTGCACGTGCATATTCAATACTTTCCCGAATAAGTGTGTTTACTGTTTGTGCAGTTGAAAGCGGTACACGTTTATGTATAGCTATTGCACCCAAAGGTATTGGTGTCCTGGTAAGTTGTTCCCAATAGTTTCCTATATCGCAAATAGCTTCAAAGCCTCGTTCTGCATACGTAAATCTATGTTCGTGTATAATTACTCCTGCATCAACCGTTCCTGTTTCTATTGCTTGTTCAATATCAGAAAACAACATATATGTTTTGTTTGTGTATTCGGGAAAAGCAATGGAAAATAAAAGATGTGCCGTTGTGTGTTCTCCCGGCAATGCAATTATTGAGTTTGTGGTGAGAGAAGAAGCTGTGTTTTTTTTACAAATAAACAGAGGTCCGTTGGAAAAACCCAAAGCACTGCCACTATCGAGAATTGAATACAGCAAATAGATTTTAGAAAAAGCATAAAAGCTAACCTTCGTGCAGTCGAGTTGTCCCTTTTGAGCCATGTTGTTAAGAACCTCAACATCTGCTATGTGCGTGTCGAATGTAATGCCCTTGGTGTCAATTTTATGATGAATAAGAGCATCAAAAATGAAGGTGTCATTTGGGCATGGTGAAATGCCAAGAGAAATTGTCTCCATTATTCTTGAATTTCTAAAATAAGAGCAGAATTTTTTGGTATATCAAGGCTCATGCCATCAGAAAGAATACTTTCGTAAGAATATGTTTGTGAAAAAGTTCCCTCATAAATATCTCGCACTTTACATGTGCCAGAGCTTGGTATTCCAATTGTTTCGAAAGCATGTTCGCCCAACATGAGTTTAAACGAATAAGCATGTTCCAAATCAAAATTAATAATGATAATGAGTTTGTGAGCATCGGTGTATCGAACAAAGGCAAAAATTTTATCGCTGTTTACGTTTCCGGAATAATTTTGCCACATTAAATCGTAGAACATGCCGTTACGCAAGGCTTCTGTTTTAAGCCGAAGTTGCAGTAAATGTTTATAAAATTCTCGCAATTCTTTTTGCGATGTACTTAATTGTCCGCCATCGAATTTTCCGTTATTTACCCATTTATTAAATTCAGATAAACCCCAATAATCAAATATTGATGTTTTTCCGTCTTGTCCGCTATATCCTTCTTTGTCCATACCTTTTTCGCCAATTTCTTGTCCAAAGTATAGCATGAGCGGACCGGAATGTAGAGTAGCCGCAGCAATCATTGCAGCTTTTGCGTTTTCGGGGTTAACTGCGAAATAATCTGAAGCGATTCGTTGTTCATCGTGGTTTTCGAGGAAGCGCAGCATTTTCGGACTTAAATCATCAAGCCCGCGCCACACATCAGAAATATATTTTGCCGATCCGTATCCTTCGATTATTAAACGGAGCACGTCATACAAACCAACCTTGTCGTATAAGTAGTCAAATTTTCCGCGTTTTGAATAAATTTTGTAATAATCGGGGTTATACACTTCGGCAATAAAAAGTATATCCGGATTAATTTCTTTGATTTGTGGAATAACCCATGCCCAAAATTTTACCGGAACCATTTCGGCCATATCACAGCGAAAACCGTCAACACCTTTGTGTGCCCAAAATTCGAGAATTTCGTACATACGAACCCAAGTGTCTGGGATTTGTTCGAAATGTTCGTGCCAAAGATTTTGATAATCGATACCATAATTTAATTTTACTGTTTCGTACCAATCATTAATACTTGGTTGGTTCGAAAACACATCATTTCCTGTAGCTTTTGCCGGGTATTCGGTGTAAGGTTCGTGACCTTCGGTATAGGGGAAATAGATATCTTTTGGTAAAATAAAATCTTCGTAAGGAATATAATAAAAGTTATTGCTTGGTTTAAATGCAACTTTTGTGTCGTCGAATTCTCCTAAGTTTTGAATGCCTGCCGGACGTTTAAGTGATTCGTAGGTGCGAGAAACATGATTAGGTACAAAATCGATTAATACTTGTAACCCGGCGTCGTGTGTCCGTTTGAGAAGTTGTTCGAATTCTTCCATACGTTTGCTCACGTTTACTGCATAATCCGGATGAACATCAAAATAGTCTTTGATTGCGTATGGAGAACCTGCACGTCCTTTTATAATATGCGGATTGTCGGCCGGCATTTTATGTTTAGAATAATCGGTGCATGTTGCGTGTCTGATAATTCCGGTAAACCACACATGGGTAATACCAAGTTTTTTTATTTCATGTAATGCATCAGACGTGATGTCATTAAACTTTGTGCATCCGTTTTCTTCAATTGTTCCATACTCTTTATTTGTTGTATTTTGATTTGCAAATAAACGAGTGAAAATCTGATAAATATTAATCACCTTACCCATACTTTTAGAATTTCTCAAAAATACAAATTATATGTAGAGAAAAGAAGAGAGGAGAAAAAAATATAAAAAAAATGTAAATTTTTATTGAATCTATTTTGTAAATTAAAAAACAGTAGTATATTTGCACCGCATTACAGGAAAAATGGTCTGGTAGTTCAGTTGGTTAGAATACCTGCCTGTCACGCAGGGGGTCGCGAGTTCGAGTCTCGTCCAGACCGCAAACGGAAAAAGCTCTGAAAATCAGGGCTTTTTTTTTAATTTATAACAACTCATTTATGAAGCAACGATTAATCATATGGTGTCTTGTTTTGTTCTCAGCAACAACGACGTTTTCTCAATCTCTCGGTGCAGGTGCAATGTATAATATTCAAACTGAAAGCGTTGGGTTTGAAGTTCGAGCACTTATTCCGGTAGCTTTTGTTCACTTTGCACCACAAGTTGCGCTATATCCATCGTTTAATAATGTGCATGAATTACATCTCGGTATAAGTACACACATTAATGTATGGCAGCAAAAGTATAATTGGTATGTGCTTGGAAATATCTCTTATAATACTTGGTATAATTACGAAGTGTCACCAATGCCCGATGCTCAAAGAAATAATATGCTTTTTGATGTTGGTGCCGGTGTTATTTTAAACAGATGTATTCGACCCTATTTTGAATATCGCTACAACCCGGTGTGGAAAGAAGCAAATGTGCGAATAGGTGTGTTATATAATTTCGGATGTTTATCGAAAGGAAAGAAATCACGAGGAGGATATCATTCAACCGGAAAAGAAAATGCGGTAAGATGTCCCGGTAAATAAATTGTAATGTACATTAATATATAATTACTATGAAACGTCATATTTTAACAGCAATTTTAATTGGTATCAGCTCTTTGTTCTTTTTTCAATGTTCAAAACAACGAATAGAGGAGGAATTAATCACGTACGAATCGTTAGATGATTATTTTGAATCAAAAAAACCTGAAGAGCAGGAATTTATTATAGATACCTTAGGTACCTGCCCAATTGTGGGTAATTTGGGAACCCACATTTGTGTAGATAAAAGTAATTTGCAATTTTCCGATGGTGATAGTATATATTTTCCATTCATATTAAAATTGGTGGAACTGTATTCTCCTAAAGATATGATATATTTTTATATGTCGCATATTAATGATGTCGGTTTATATGGCTGTGAAGGGGTGACTCGTGTCCGTTTCTTTAAAAATGATGAAGAATTAGAATTGCGAAATCAGGGTGTTTGGTCTCTCGAAATGCCAAGCCTTTCGCCACAAGAATCTATATCGGTTATGTATCAGGATAAATCGAAACAAAATATTCGTTTCACGACTTCTTCTGAGACTTTTACTGTGATTGATTACGGTTATAGTGCACTCATACAACAAACGGGTTGGACGAGTGCTGGAAAAACAATCTTGAATCAAAATGTTGTGAAACTTTCATTTGATTCAGAAACAGATGATTTAAATACTGTTACAATGTATGTGTATTTGCCCGATTATAAGTGTCTTGTTCATGTTCAGAATCCTTATGAAGGGGTAAGTCTTCCAATAAATGCTGCGGTGAAAATTGTTGGTATTGCAATAGATTCTGATGAGCAATTGTATTCTTATACTCATGAATCTACTTTAGAAGTAGAGACTGTGATTCCTGTTGTTTTTTCTGAAACGACAGATGCTGTTCTTACTTCTGTTTTAAATGCATTATAAAAATAGTAAAATTATAATTTCATG
>CAZLCY010000111.1:0-8351 GCA_964558075.1 uncultured Bacteroidales bacterium | reverse complement strand
AATATACAATATGAAACAAGTATATCACGGCATAGAATCAACACTCACTATTACCGACACGAACTGCCCTTTATACAAAAACATTCCGCAAGGGAGTAAAATTGGACGCTACCATTCTTGGAATGCTGTTCGGGAGAACCTTCCAGACTGTTTCACAATTACCGGAGAAGATGAAGATTCCCGAATAATGAGCATTCGTCATAAAACACATGCTGTATTTGGGGTACAGTATCATCCCGAATCAATATTAACCCCGGAAGGAAAACATATAATTTCGAATTGGTTACATCTCTAAATAAGGCATTATGAAAGATATTTTAAACAAACTTTTTACGTATAAAACGCTTACCAAAGACGAGGCGAAAAAAATTCTATTAGAAATCTCACAGCAAAAACACAATCACATACAAATAGCTTCTTTTTTAACTGTATTTTCTATGCGTTCGGTAACTGTGGATGAAATGACCGGCTTTATAGAAGCACTACAAGAAGGCTGCGTTTCGGTAGATTTAAACGGATACGAAACAATTGATATGTGCGGAACCGGTGGCGATGAAAAAAACACATTTAATATTTCTACTATATCATCATTTGTGGTTGCCGGAGCCGGGGTAAATGTTGCAAAACATGGTAATTATGGTGTATCCTCGGGTTGTGGCTCATCAAATTTAATGGAAGCATTGGGATATACATTTTCAAACGACAGTGCAAAACTCCAAAACGAAATAGAAAAAGTCGGCATGTGTTACATGCACGCCCCTCTCTTTCACCCACCCATGAAGGAGGTTGCTCCTATACGAAAACAACTCATAATTCGTACTTTTTTCAACATGGCAGGACCACTCGTAAATCCCGCCTCACCAACAGCACAAGCTATAGGTGTGTACAATTTAGAAGTTGCCCGCATATATAAATATGTATTAGAAAAAGCAAAAAAACGTTTTATAATAATGCATTCTCTTGATGGGTACGATGAAATATCTTTAACCGGTTCGGTAAAAATAATTGCGAATGATTTTGAACGACAAATGACCGCTGAAGATTTTGGCTTACAACAAACCAAGGCTGCTAATATTTCGGGAGGCTCTACTGTAGAAAATGCCATCACTATTTGTCTAAACATTCTTCAAAACAACGCTACACAATCACAAAAAGATGTTGTAATTGCAAATGCTGCAATGGGAATAAAAAGCATTCGTCAAGAATTAGGTATTGAAAACTGTATTGCTATGGCACGAGAATCATTAGAATGCGGAAATGCATTTTCTGTAATGAAAAAATTATGTTCGTAGGTATAAAAAAAAACATACACGAAACAATGTGTTTTGTGTATGTTTTATAACTACTCTCAATTATACTCTATTAAAAAAAACTCTACTTTTCTACTTTCAATTATATATACGCTCCGAAAAAAAATAAAGTTACAAAATCATTATTTTTTTTATATTAGCTTACAATTTCACAAAAGTAATTAATATATGAATTCTATCGAAGATATCCGCAATTATTGTTTATCGAAACTTGGTGTTCACGAAAGTTTTCCGTTCAACGACACCGCTTTTTGTATTTAAAGTAGGTGACAAAATGTTTGCTTTACTTGATCTTTCAGATGATAGCAAGGGCATATCGATAAAGTGCAATCCTGAGTTGGCTCTCGAATTACGAGAACAATATCCGGAAGTAACACCTGCATATCATTTCAATAAAAAACACTGGAATACTATAAACCTGAACGGTAGTATACATAAAGAATTACTCACAAATTGGATTGACCATTCGTATGAGCTTGCTTTTGCGAAATTAACAAAGAAAATGCAAAAAGAAGTAAAAATTCATACACAATTATAGAACATAAAATAAGATCATTTATCCCTTCAACCAATAAACTCGTACCTACAAAACATCAACCCTTTCCAAAGCTCCGTGCTGTACATACCACACATATCCTTCTACAGAATATCCCATTGAGGCAATAATATTCATATATTCAGCAACTTGCTCTCTGTGTGAGGTCGCTGTTTGATCGGTAAATTTATAATCCACAATTACTGCATGATTATCCAAAATCATTATTCTGTCGGGACGTTTTTCCCCGGCCGAAGGTAATAATATAGTTTGCTCAGACAAAACCGTATAGCTGTCATCAAACCATGATTTCACTTTTGAATCTTGAATTTTACTCCTCATATAATCATGCATTTCTACTGTTTCGTGTACTTCCAGCAACCCTTCCAGTACACATGAATGCACCGCCCGTTCGACATCATCAAGGGTAACAATACGTTCTAATATTTTGTGCATGGTAAGACCATAAGACCGTAAAGCATGACTGCTCTGCAGTTCAAAAAACTGCATTGCTTCGGGATTCGGTAACAAAACCGGACGTTTATTAAAAACGGTATAATCACTTAACCGGTGACCGGATTGTTTAACTTCTTTGCTTGTGGGCAAAGCAGCCAATTCGCCACATTCATATACATTCGTATCTGATTTCGTCAATTCAACATCAAAATTCTTTAGAAACAAATCCTCCATTCTTTTCATAAAATTCACCATAGACAATTGTTGCGTTCGCAAACTTTGTGTCGTATACATCATACACAAAACCTCTTCGGCACGAGTGCAGGCAACATAGAGATTATTAATATTATCCAGACACAACTGCATAGTTTCCTCTATATACTGTTCCCTAAATTGAGTATATTGTAATTTTTTAGAATACTTCATTGGCACAATCGGAAGTGTACTAAAATCGGTATGCTCTGTGTCTACAATAACTTTTGAAGCTTGTGTGTTAAAAAAATCCCAAGTTACATAGGGCATTATAACTACTTTAAATTGTAATCCTTTAGACTTATGAATTGTCATAATTTGCATAGCCCCATTGGTTTCAGGCTGTGAAACATAAAGTTTCGATGCTTTTTCTTTCCACCATTCCATAAACATACCAACAGAATTGGGATGCGACTGCATAAAGAAAAACACTTGTTCTTGAAAGGCATGAATAAATGGCACATCAACTTTACTCGTGCCTAAATTAAATTCCTTAATCACAGAATCAGAAATTTCCAATAAAGACATACCACGAAGAGTAGAAAATAATCGTCCGAATATTAGATGAAAATCTGATTGAGGTAACAAATCATCTTGTTCGAGTACAAATAAAGAATAATACCGCAACAATACAGTTTGCGTTACGGTACATTCCGGGGTATCCATATACTGAAACACAGCTATAAGAAATTGTACTGCCGATGATGTTTCAATTTTTAATGCTTCTGATGATACAATAGTAAATTTTTCTGCATGTTCGGGATACTCCTCTTTAGCCTCATTTAAAAATTGCACAACTTCCTTTATCTCTTTTTTACCACGCGTTAGAATTGCTATATCTTCCGCCAAATAACCACTCTTGTGCAATTTTAAAATAAACTGAATAGTACGTTCTTTAACCTCATCGCGATACTCTTCTTTACTCAATTTTTGCCCCGTATCAATTGACTCTATTCGCACATATCCGCCGGCTTTGGTGTTTGCTGTTGTTTTTTGCTCAACATCAGCATACAATGATTCTATCATATCAGCAAAGCCCTCCGAACCATCAGCGATACTTCCCAAAGAATCATAAAAAAGATCTGAAGTAATAGTAGGAATACGAGTAAAAAAAGCATTATTAAATGCAATTATTCGTTCACGACTTCGCCAATTTTGTTGTAAATAATGCTCTTCACATTGTGTACAATCACGCATAATATCATATTGCAACAATTTCCAATCACCATTTCGGAACCGATAAATTGATTGTTTCGCATCGCCCACGACCAACGAAAAACCATTTTCAGATTCCACATGTTCTATAAGAGGTCTAAAATTTTTCCACTGCAAACGAGATGTATCCTGAAATTCATCAATCATAATATTATGAATATAGGTTCCGGTTTTTTCATACACAAAAGGAGCATCGGTGTCATTAATTAATGTGCCGAGTAAACTGTTTGTATTAGAAATAAGAAAAATATTTTCCTCTTTTGCGTATCGGTCGAGCGATTGCTGAACAGCATGTAATAATTGTATGGTGTATTTCTGAGTATAAATTTCTTGTGCAGTCATATACTGCGTCATTTCATCGGAATATAATAAAGAAACTAACTGTTGCACAATATCAAAAGCACCCGATTGGGCAAAATACTCAATATCAGCCTTTCGGGGAGAAGTTTTTGTATACCACTTTTCTGCATTTTCAGCACTTGTATATTGCGTTGGAGACAGCAAACTTTTTTCGGAAACATTCTCATTTTTCAGTTTAAGAAGCTTGGCAATAAAACTACTATTTTTACCCGTGAAATCACTCACTTCGAGATTATGCTCCTGCAATTCATTTTCTAATGCAGAAACTAAAACAGTGATTTTTTGCAAAAAACGGGAAATAATTGTTGAAACCGAAGAAAAAAAAGCTTTCAAATCTACCTTTTCAATTTCAGAAGCATGCATCATATATTTTTCCGAAAACAAAATTGAACTATACGATATAATTTCCTTAATTACATTTCGTGCTTTGCCCTCCTCTATTCTATTGAGAGAAAAATCATGTACTATAGAATATGCTTCTTTATTTTTCGAAAGATTAACAAACAAATCCAAAACAGCCTTTTCGAGAATTTCATGCTGCTGCAATTCGAGATTAAATTGTGAGTTTAGATTAAATTCTTTCGTAAAATTTCGTAAAATCCTTTGAAAAAAACTATCAATTGTTTCTATAAAGAAAAAAGAATAATTATGCAATATTTCATACAAAACAACACGAGCATGAGCTTGAATTTCGCGGTGTGTCATGCCATTTTCCTGCATTAAAAAATCAGTGTAGGGAGAATTATTATGCTGAGATAAGTCATACAAACTCGACACAATACGATGTTTCATTTCGGCACTTGCTTTATTGGTAAACGTTACCGCCAAAGTAGACCGATAATGAGCAGAATTTTTGAATAACAAACGAAGATACTCGCGTGTTAACACAAATGTTTTTCCCGAACCTGCCGATGCTTTATATATATGTACCATACAAATAATTTTCTCCGCTCTTTTAACAAGAGCTTTTTTCAGTGCAATAAAGATATAAATTATTCCTATCTTAGCTTCAAAAAACAGAAAACAAATGACGAATTACGATATAATAATTATTGGTGCGGGTCCGGCAGGCTGTTCAGCTGCACTGTCTCTCAAAGATTCAGATAAACGAATTGCATTATTTGACAAAGAAACATTCCCTCGCGAAAAAATTTGCGGCGATGGGATTTGCGACCGGAGCATAAACACACTGAGAGCTATTTCACTGGATTATTATACTGAATTCATGAATCATTTCACCCCACATCCAATTCAAAAAACATCATTAGTATACAAAGGGCGTCACCATATTCTCAATTTCAAAAATTTTGGATACACCTGCAAACGCAGAGATTTTGATGCATTTCTGTTCAATCTTGTAAAACGAGATTGTACACATATTGATATATATGAAAATACTACTGTTTCTCAAATAGAACGAACAGATAAAAACACCCTTACAATTACAGCACACAATGGCGAATCCTACACTGCACATATGATTATAATTGCCAATGGGGCAAAATCAAAATTAGCAGCAGAACTACAGAACAAACCATGGGGAAAATCATCGAACGGTGTGGCGGTACGAGCATATTTTTCGGGAGTACAGGGTGTACAAGACGATATGATTGAACTTCATTACAAAAAAGAATTTTTTCCGGGTTATTTTTGGATTTTCCCAATAGAAAAAAACATCTGCAATGTCGGTTTCGGATATCATTTAAAACAAGCAGACAAACACCTGTTTTCAATTCAGGATATCTTTCATTCTTGGATAGAAACCGACCCGCAACTCAAAAAACGATTTGCACATGCAACAATGGAAAGCAAACTCCAGGGCGGATTGATTCCTTACAACAGTAATAATTTTGACTGTGCCGGGGACAATTATATAATAACCGGGGATGCAGCCTCATTAATTGATCCCATTTCAGGCGGCGGTATAGGAAGTGCAATGTATAGCGGACATATTGCTGCACACACAGCAGAAACCTGTATTGAAACTCAGGATTATTCGTACACAACCACCCAAAACTATGAATCACAACTCAAAGCTCGCATACAACAAGAAATAAAAACTCGCCATCGTTTACAAAAAATTATTTCTCACATGCCTTACGCATTAGATGTATGTGCTGCTCTGGCAAAAAAACAAACATTATTAGACCGAATTTCTTCGTGGTATTTGCGGTAAAACGGACAAGATGCAGTAAAACACTCACGAGTAGCATATTACACAAACAGAACCTTTCTCTACGAATTGTATGCAAACAAAATTAAGAAATATTTGACACATTTTTCATACTCAAAAGAATAGAAATTCTTTACTGACACGAAAAAAAGCAGTATTTTTATCAACTCCTATCAAATACTAATCTATTTACAAAATTAAGAATTGTGTGTTGAAGCAGTTTTTATAATTCTTCATCTGTATAAATAGATATGAAACAAACAATTTTAGTAACACTTCCTGTTTTTTTGAATCAGATTTTTTCGCATATGGTTACCATCAATAGAAATATTTATTCTCATGATAATAAAAAGAACAAACATACCGGCTCAAATCAATTTATTGGCTTTAACAAGAAAAAAAACATGCAACGAAATTGTCAAAAAAATAGTCATTATAATACTGTATTAAAAAAATAAAATTCCCCAAACAGATGAAATATATATTATTTACTTTTTTTATACTCTTATTTTCTTTCACCACGGTAATCAGTCAGGTTCCCGTCCATATTAATTCAGGAGACCCTAACTTTCCCTTTCCACAGTTTTTGGAATATTCATACGGTTCTTCACATTCACTGGGAAATCTTGGTACGCAAAACGCAGAAGGAGTTGTTCATGCAGAAATGGAACAAGATATTCGGGATGCATATCAAATACATGCGAACGAATTTGAGTACACAGGCGACGAATGGGCAGGAATAAAATATATTGAAACCCCATACAAGGCGGCATACGATTGTACCGAAGGTGATGGTTATGCACTTCTTGCAGCAGCATATATGGCAGATAAAGTAACATTTGATGGATACTGGATGTGTACTCACGACAAAAGACGAAATAAAACAAAACGCTATAAAGATTGTGTAGATATTGCTTCAGACTATGAATATGGTCCATACGCACTTGGAGATGACGGGCCTGGAGGTAATACTGCAGCTGATGGTGATGTTGATGTTGCTTTAGCTCTCTATGTCGCATGGATGCAATGGGGAGAATTTATGCGAGATGAAAATGGAGATATTATTTATGACGCATGTGGTGATGCAATTTCGTACAAAAAAGAAATGACTGAAATAATTCGGGGATTAGTTGCAAAAAGTTCTCGATTTGAAAATGACCCAAATGACAATCGCTATAACTCAGGAATGATAGGTTTAGACGGCTATCCTAAAGGTGGCGATACATGGAATGAACAAACAAACTGGGCAACAATTAACGAACCAGAGGGAATAAAACCAGAATTCGGCGGACCAACAGATCAACATATAGACTATAATGCACCTGCATATTATCGCCAGTTTTACGAACTACTTGAATCATTTGGGGGTGATTCGTGGGAAATTGAACAATTCAGACGAGGCGAAGCTTCATCAGATTGGCTAATGAAAGAATTAATAGATAAAAATGACAAAGCTGTACCTACAGCAGGTTGGGTTTCGGTTGATGAAAACAATAATACTGAATTTACAAATTTTAATCAGGGAGAAGATTTCCGTTGTTCTTGGCGAACAATAAGTAACCATATGTGGCACGGTAATCCTACATATTCATGGGATCCTACAAATCACGAAGTTATTGAAAACAGCCCCAACACATATGAATATGAGGCCGCATTACGTATGGCTGCGTTTTTAAAAGACCCCGCTCAATGGAATCCTGCTGAAGGTTCACAATGTATAACCTATGGTGACCCGGCTATTCCGTATGGAGGTCCGGCAACATTAAATATTCAATACGACCCCATGACCGGGGTTACTCTCAGTGATTTTTATGTATTGAACTGGCAAAACGGAACGGGCAGTTTTTCAGCAGTATCAGCTCAGGATTATGAACTTATGGGATTATTATGGAGACAGTGTGTAATTGAATGGGATAATAATGGTAAAGTTCCGGGAGCAAGTGAAGATGATTGCTATTTGGGAACTCGACCAAATTATTTCCATGGTTGGTTTCGTCAGTTAGGTATGATGGTCGTTTCCGGTAATTATCATGCTCCCGGCGAAATGCTT
>CAZLCY010000110.1:0-8358 GCA_964558075.1 uncultured Bacteroidales bacterium | reverse complement strand
TATATTCTAACATTGGGTTATTTTAATTGATTATGCTTTAATTCTTGATTATTTTTTCGTGAAGAATAAATATCACATGCCATAAAGACTGCTGTTTGTAAAGATTTCTCGGAAGCTTCATCTTTTCCCGCAATATTATAAGCAGTCCCGTGTCCCGGAGAAACCCGTATAATAGGCAATCCTGCGGTATAATTCACTGCCGACTCAAAATCTAATGCTTTAAAAGGTGCCAAAACCTGATCATGATACATCCCTAAAACAGCGTCAAAAGACCGATATTGAGCTGCACCAAAGAAACCATCGGCAGCATACGGACCTAATGCCATAATTCCATTTTTTCGTGCTTGTTCCAATACGGGTTTAATAATTTCTGCCTCTTCGTTCCCTAACAAACCATTATCTCCGGCATGCGGGTTCAGACCGAGTACCGCAATACGAGGTTTTCTAATATTAAAATCAACTTGCAATGTTGAATTCAACACCTCTAATTTACTCATAATGTTTTCTGCCGTTATATGAGACGGAACTTCTGATAAAGGAACATGTCCGGCAACAATACCAACACGCATCAAATCATTTATTAAAAGCATGAGGTATTGGTCTGTGTCTGACTCCGACGCAAAAAACTCAGTATGACCTGGAAAGGTGAATCCGGCTTTTGAAATAGTGTGTTTATTTATTGGTGCAGTTACAACAACATCAATTTTATTAGCTTTCAAATCCTTAACAGCATCCTGTAAAGCTTCATACGCCAATCGTCCGGCTTCTTCGGTTTCCTGTCCTAAATCTACCCGAAAATCAGCTTCGCCACAATTAATAATATTCACAAATTTATCTTGTGCTTCGTCTGCTGATTTTATCTGGTGAAAATTAAAGTTTTGAACTGAGGTTTGTTTCCTATGAAATGCTGCCGCTTTTGAGGAACCATATACAATAACCGTTTTACCTTCTAATATTCTATTATCTGCAAAGGCTTTCATAATAACCTCATAACTAACGCCATTAATATCACCGTGGGTTATACCTATTCTAATATTTTTATTCATGTAGTATTTATTTTATTATGATTTTAGCTCTCTAAAATTTGGCACAAAGATAAAAAATTGTTTGGAGCAATCCATTGTAATACATGGAATAATTGCAGGGAAATATAAATTTTACTTATTTCGGGATGAAATAATTGAGAATGGTATTTTCTTCGTATTTCCCAATTCATCTACTATGACTAAAATATGTTTACCAACAGTAGGTGTATACTCTATTTTATGTTCATATTGTGTTGCCTGCACAAATTCTTCATCAACATGCCAAAACAAAGTGGTAGAGGAATTCCCATGTACTGCTTCAAATATTATTTTTGCTTCATATTCATCTGCTGAAACGGGCAATACAATCTCAGCATTATAGTCCGGCACAATAACGTCTATACGGTTTTCATTTTGACTAACACAACTGCTATATAATTCGGGAAGGGATGAATAGGTGGCATTTGTTTTTTTATAAAACCATTCCTGAACCGGTGGTAATACAAACCATGTGGTATCTTTCATATACTGAACGGGATAACAATGTGCTTGTACTCGAAATGTACGGGTTGAATCTAAAAATATATTGGTATGATACGGACATGCTATTCCGGAAACACAGGATTGCGGAACCAACATTTCTTTACTCTCACAATATTTTTGTGCTCTGTATCCACTTTTTGTGCACATTGGAATTGATACCATATCATCATGTGGTAACTGAAATCTGGATTGAGTATTCAAAAACGAAAACATTTCAAACAATACGGGAGATGCATATTGCAATCCGGTAAGACCGGGTCGTCCTTCTCCTGAAGCATTTCCAACCCACACACCAACCGTATATTCGGGAGTTACACCAACAGCCCAGGCATCACGATGTCCAAAACTGGTACCTGTTTTCCATGAAATTTTTTGTGTCGAGGCAAAATTACGCCACCCGGTCTCTCCCCACGGACGTTCCAAAGTAGAAAGTGTAGAAAGACATTCATACACAGCTCCGGGAGAAAATAAGGAATGTGAAATATAGTTTTTTTGCATCGATTCCTTTCGTACATATTGTAATGCAGTAGGTTCAAACGACATCTTTCGATTATGTTGCATAAGCGATTTTCCAAGATAGGTATACGCCGTAACCACATCCCATAAAGTAACTTCTGCTCCGCCTAAAATTAAGGACAAACCATAGTCATGAGGATGACGGGTAAGAGTAGAAAACTGTAATTTTTCGAGAATATGATAAAAATTTTCTATACCATATTCTTGCAACATGCGTACAGCAGGAATGTTTAGTGAATGAGTCAATGCTTCAGAAGCCGGAACAGCTCCGGCATACTTTTTTTCAAAGTTTTCAGGAGTATACCCACTAATGGTTGTGGGAATATCTGCCACCAGTTGGTTCGGCAACAATTCACCATCGGAAATCATGGCAGTATACAAAAAAGGTTTCAAAATACTTCCGGAACTTCGCGGAGCGGAAATAATGTCAACAAATCTATCATTATCAACATGAGGTAATGAAACATTTCCAACATAGGCGAGGACTTCACCACTATACGTATCTGTTACCAATACCGCAATATTGGAAATATGATTTGATTTATGATATAACGACACATACCGTTGTGCTGTTTGCTCTGCAAATTGCTGTATAGACGATTGTATAGTAGAATGAATACGTGTCCCACTATATCCATCCTTTTTCGCTCGCTGTAGCATGTGCGATGCGTGTTGAGGTATCTCATAAGGTTTGTCGGGTAAGGGTTCATGTTTTGCCAATTCATAACTTACCGAATCTATTACGTCTTTAACATATAATTTATGCAACAAAAAATTCCGTTTACGCAATAAGCGTTCTCTGTTTTTTCCCGGATGAACTAAAGATGGAGCATTAGGCAAAACAGCTAAAGCACACGATTCTCCCCACGACAATAACGATACATCACGATTATAATATCGCCATGAAGCGGCATCAACTCCTACGACATTTCCACCAAAAGGTGCATGCGATATATATATGCGAAGAATCTCCTCTTTAGAGTATTTCAGTTCCAATCGCAGAGCTAATATCATTTCATACAATTTTGTCAGCACAGACCGTGAAGAATGATTACACGCCATACGAATAACCTGCATGGAAATGGTACTTCCACCACTCACAACACGTCCGTCCGAAATATTTTGTCGAAATGCTCGCACCATTGATACCGGATTAATTCCTGGATGGTAATAAAAATACTCATCCTCAAAAAACCGTATAGCTTCGCCAATTTTATGCGGAATTGTATCTGATTCGGGAAATCGCCATTGTTCATCGGATGAGATAGAAGCTGACAGTAATCTGTCTTGCGAATCAACCAAAACTGTCGCATAATTTTGTTGAAATAAAGGATTCGGCAAACAAACCGCAAACCAAACACCGGCTGCACATAGCACGACAAAAACAATTTTTGTGCTTATTCGCAAACCGACAAATTTGTGTACAAATCGTTTAAATAAATCCCCCATGCATATAACTTCTCTTCATAAATAATTTTTTACACACAAAACTTTTTTTCAGTGTTTCTCATGCGAAAACTCCAAAATCAAGAACACAAATCTTTACCTGAAGTTTTCGCAGAAAAAAGTTTTTATTTGGTCACCTCAACCCAATAGCCCGGCACTTTTGCATACACCGTATTATCATACATAGGCTGACAATAGAGATTTGGCATATAAAACGTTCCGGTATACGCTGCATGCAGTAAAATACGAAATGTTTTTTTCTGACCGCGACGCAAATCAAAATATGAATACACCCTATCGTCTCTGATATCCTGATATTCTGGAGCATCAGCCTGAACAGTCGTTTGAACTAAATCCATACGGGTATTCATAATTTCCCATCCTGACGGAAATAATTGTTCCAATGCAATATCCGTATAATCATTTTTTATTCCCGGGTGACGGATAGTAACCTCAGCATAAAAATCGGTGCCTTGTTTCATGTTTTTTTGATCAATCGAATTCCCCTTCATATCAAAATACGAAACCGTCATATTCATGTCACTAAACTCTGCGGCTTCATCCGACATCATTGGTACACCTTCGAGATACACATTTACAAACTGTGACACTTTCGAAGTATTAGTTACCTGAACAGTATGTGTTTTTGTCTGAGAAAAATCCAGTTTTGATTGATAAACCGGTTTTTCGGTATTTACCGACAATTCTTTTCCGGACAACACAATATTCGCCTTCAAATTATCTTCCGAACCTACCTGCTCCATAAATTGAGACATAGCCAATAATGCATATGCAGTTGTTTGGGTACTCATCCAAGTGTCTTCAGATAATTTATCTGCAAGTTCGTTAGCAAATGTATGTGCAGCATCAAGTTCGCCCAACAACACCAATGTTTCAAGAATCATTGCCTTATCGCGAGTACGACTTCCGTATGTGTAGGCATGATGAGATTGTTTTGTGTCGGAATCATCTATTTTTGCGATAATATCACGAGCCACATCATCTTTGCCCGTTTGTGCATATGCGGCTGCTAATCGCCACAATGCAAGATTTGAAATACCTACACTTTCCCGCATTCTGTTCATAGCACTTTTTGCTGGTTTTTGAGCCATAGCTAAAGTATACAGTCGGTACGCCTGAATCACATCATTATTTTGATAACTTTGGTCTCCCGCACGCCATGAATTTGCCTGCCGAGTTTGGTACGCAATCCAATTATCTAAAAGAGAACGAGGAATGCTGTATCCCTTATTTTTTGCAGCCACTAAAAAATGACCGGCATAATTTGTTCCCCATTCCGTCACATAATTTCCACCGGGCCAATAACTAAAACCTCCGCCGGATAATTGAAACTTCTGTAATCGTTCAATTCCTTCACGCACATTATACGAAATTTCTTCCTGTTGCGAATCAGAAAGATTTACCACAGAAGACAAAAACAATTGAGGAAAAATACCCGACGTAGTTTGTTCAATACATCCGTGTGGATATTTTATTAAAAACTGCACACGTTTTTGTAAATCAATTGGTTTAATTACCGACAATTCAATAGTACCGGCATTTGTGCCGCTAATACCAAAGGCTTTCACTTCTTGTTTCCACGTATCACCGGGTTTCACAAGCGTTTGAATAACTCGCGATGTAACAGGATTTGGCATTCGCACCTCCAAATGTGTTTCCGAAGTTGCCTTTTCATTTCCCGAAGTTGCTACAACATCAATTTTACCTTTGCCCACAACATCATGCACTTTCACCTCAAACTGAACAACTTTTTCTCCCGGAGCATCAAATTTCACAGAATGTTTATCAGCACCAATAACCGAGAAGTGTGTATCCGTTTTCAAAGAAACAGATACCTGCGACACCTTATCATTCATTGCAAAAACCGTTACCGGAATAGAAATCGTTTCGGTAGGGCTTACTAAGCGAGGAATTGTGGGCAACACCATCAAAGACTTACGAACAGGAACTGTTTTTTCAGCAGAACCATACGCTGCGTCTTCTCCGGCAACAACCATACAACGAACAGAACCAATATAATTAGGCATAGTAAAATTATGCGAATTTGTTTTATTCTTATCTAACTCAAACGGACCTAAAACCATCACAACCGGTTTAAATCTATTAGTTTCACTCCCGTCTTTTTTCTCCAAAAACTCATCTCCCCCCAATTGTAACAAACCGGCTAGTGTACCCTCAAACGCACCCGACACATACTTGTACATATCCCAAGTTCGCACTCCGAGAGCTTCTTTCGAATAAAAAGTATACCATGGATTAGGCGTTTTAAAGCGGGTTAAATCAAGTAAACCATCATCAACTATTGCAATAGTATACGTCATCTTCTTACCCGATTTTTCCGAAACCTGCACCGTGAAATCTTGTTCAGGTTGCAATTCATCTTTCATTGTAATTTTAGGTGTAACATGCGTCTGAGGATCCTCCACACGCACATTCTCTATTCCGTACATACGAATTGGTAACTGATTTTCCGACTGATTATGCGGTTGTATATACGAAATATGAATAAAGGCATTGGGTGACATATCAGGACTTGCTTCAATAGTAAACGATTGCGACTCCTTCGTATCAACCCAAAGTGTTTGCAAAACCTTGCTCCCATTTTCAATAGAAACCAAAGCACGACCGGTTTTAATTTCAGGAAGCTGTATCGAAATAAGTTCCCCTACCTCATACGATTCCTTGTCAACCGAGAATTGCAACATTTCTGCACCGCCCGGATTTTCACTTCCGGCATTACTCCACCAACCTTTGTATGTCGTATAAAACGTTTCACCTGCACGATGTCCACTTTCCAAGTCTGTTATCTGAATAAACTTTCGTCCCCACGATTCCACATCAAGATTCATGTCAAACATCAATTTACCATTCTTAACCTCCGCTGTTTCGGTAAGTAATAAATTTCGATATCGGTTTGATATATAATTAGCAAGATTATCCTCCTCAGACACATCCCACCAGTATCTCCAATATATGGAAAACACTTCAATTTTCACCGTTCCATTCATTGGCTTTCCAAACTGGTCTACCAATGCAATAGGTACAATATTGCTTTCATTCGAATACAAAGCATTATTCCAACCCGAACCTTCCGGCATTTTCAGCCCCACATATGATGTATACGGCGAATATTTCACGACAAACCTATCAGTACTAAAATCACCTCCGGCATCATACGCACGGGTTTTCAATTGCACATTTACCATACCGGGAGCATCATTCGATTCTTGAAACGCAAGATTGACCGAGGTATGACCTTTTTGGTTCACCCGACCCGAAAACAATGAATATTCCTGCGGATTAAATTCAGCAGCAGGATTATCGAACACATACCCGTCATACCCCTTAAAAGAAGTACGTGCAGCACGCATTGTTGCATCAATAGTTACCTTTGCATTTTGTGCCGGAGCACCATGTAACCAATCTACTTGTAGATTAACTGTTTTACTTTCATGAGCCGGAATAATTTCATCCGAAGAAATATCATATATAATCTTCATACGATTCGGCTTAACCGTCTCTATTTTAAGCGATTTTGAAAATTCAGAACCACCAACTTTCACTTTTGCATTCCAAGTTCCCGTAGGGTCATCTTCATCGGTATCAATAAAAAAAGTATAAAAACCATTAAGATTTTTCGATTTCACAATTCGCTCTGCCAATTGATTTTCAGGCGTATACAACTCAAACACAACCGGGTGATTTGGAGGTAAGGTGTTATTTTTATCTTCCAAAATAAAGGTCACAAACAACGAATCTCCCGGACGCCACACGCCTCGTTCACCATATATAAATCCTTTAATTCCTTTATTCAATTCCTGCCCCTGAACATTAAACATACTCAAAGATAAAGAAGACGCATTGTCGAGACGCAAATACCCACGCTGTTCATCTTTTTTTGCAATCAGAATAAAGGGTTTCTTCTGCGTTTGAATCACCGCCATACCTTCCGCATTTGTTTCAGAAGAAGCAAGCGGTTGATTCTGATAATTACGCAATTCTATTTCTATTCCCGATAAAGGTTCGGCTGTCCGTAAATCTGTCACAACCACATGGTATGCACCATTACTTCCGGCTTTTGCAATAATTCCATAATCCGATGCCAACACATTACGAGAAACAGAATGATTATTTCGCATATAATATGAAGGTTTACAAGGGTTTTTTCTATCACTCCACGAATAATGTCTTCCATAATTTCCATAATGATACGAATATCCCGAAGACGGTCCGTCGAATTCCGCATTATCATCAAGAGACTCTTCATAATACTCCTCATCTTCAGTTTCCGATTCACTACACGCATACAATGAATGTTTTTTCGAAAAACCGATATGCACTTGATAAATAGCACCCGGTTGTGTTTGTATTAAGTGAGACAAATCCAAATAAAACGTATTCCATTCAGCATAATCAATTGATTTTTCGGAAGTCAACGGCACCTCATTATGATATACAACACGCCCCACACGAGCAATTTCACGATTACCGTCAAATTGATTAACCTGCAAAAATTGAGTAATATTATTTTCAAATATCTGAATAATTTTAACGTCTACTGCTGATAAACTTACTGCTTTGAAAGGAAACATAATTCCATCTGTATTCGGAATTATTATCCCATCCCCTACTAATTCCACTTGTGGTTTAATACTCACAAATTCAGTTTTATGCTCATACCGTTTGCCTAATTTTTGAGCCTTGCTATTTTGTAAAGACTCCATTACTTCAAGAGTAACTTCACCTTGCAACGATTGAGTAGGATATATTTTTGCCACACTTCCGTCCACCACAATTTTAAAATTAG
>CAZLCY010000109.1:0-8388 GCA_964558075.1 uncultured Bacteroidales bacterium | reverse complement strand
GCGTGTCAGTGTCAATATTCATTTTTATAACGCCATAACCGATTGCTTCTGTGATTTCTTCAACTGAAGACCCTGAACCACCGTGGAATACAAAGAATACCGGTTTGTCAGTTGTTCCGTGTTTTTCGTTGATGAATTTTTGAGAGTTATCAAGAATTTTCGGTGTTAATTTTACATTACCCGGTTTGTATACACCGTGAACATTACCAAAAGATGCTGCAATTGTGAAATTAGGAGACACTTCAAGTAACTGTGCATATGCGTATTCAACTTCTTCCGGTTGTGTATAAAGTTCCGAAGAATCTACATCTGAATTGTCAACACCATCTTCTTCACCACCGGTTACACCTAATTCAATTTCGAGGAACATATCCATTTTGCTCATACGCTCAAGATATTTTTTGCATGTAGCAATATTTTCTTCAAGAGGCTCTTCTGATAAGTCAAGCATGTGTGAGCTAAATAATGGTTTACCTGTTTTTTTGAAGTTTTCTTCACTTGCGTCTAACAAGCCGTCTATCCACGGTAATAATTTTTTTGCAGCATGGTCAGTATGTAAAATTACCGGAACGCCATATAATTCCGCCATTTGGTGAACATGTTGTGCCCCTGAAATAGCTCCTGCTATTTGAACTGACTGTCCTTCTCCTTTTAATCCTTTACCTGCATAAAACTGAGCTCCACCGTTCGAGAATTGAATGATTACCGGTGAGTTAACTTTCGCAGCTGCTTCTAATACTGCATTTACTGAGTTTGTTCCAACAACATTGACTGCAGGTAGTGCAAATTTATTCGCTTTTGCTATTTCAAAAACTTTTTTTACGTCGTCACCAAAAATGACACCCGGTTTAACCGCATCTGATATTAATCCCATGATTATAAACTATTTAAATTACTATTATCAATTAATTTTTATTTGAGCGTAAAACTATAAAAAAATAATGAAAACCAACATATGTATGGATATAAACTTTTTTGTTTTTTTATTCATAAAAAAATATCCCGCCACCGTCATATAACGCTCCGTTATAGAGTTCGACATAACGGCATTTATGTTCGTAAATAAATTGTTTTAGGTCATTTCCGTTGTCAAGTGTGTGCAGTGCTCCAATTATATAAAGCGTGTTTTTATATATTCCCATTGTTCCACCGATACAACCGTGTTTGTATGGTGGTAATAAAATGTTTTTTGGTGAACAATATATATGAGGAATGTTTTCTGTTTCTAATACTTTTTGGATACCCTTATCTGATGTTATGCATGCACCGTCTGGGAGACAAATCATACTGCATCGGGTATATGCTTGGGGAACATGTATAAATTTTTTGTCTCGGCATGTGTTGAGAATAGTTTTATCGGTGAATGATTGTTTGTGAAACAGATATTTGTTGCTTACTGTACAATTGTATGCGGTGCTGTTTGCCAGGTCTGAACCGACTGTTGTGCTGCCTTCTTTATTAAGTGAATTGATAGATGAAATGTAATTTTTAATTTCCGGAGGTGTGTTTGGAGCATAGATTGTTGTGTCTGAATCAATTCTGCATAGAAACACATCCGGATGTCCCGAAATTGCATCATAACTTATGTCTTGTGTGCAAAATTCAATACAAGAAAATTCTTTCTGTAATCGTTGTTTTGCATGGTTTGGTGCACGTGAATCAATTATAGCAATAGGTAAACTCATTGTTTGTAATGTTTGTGTCGGTATGAAAGGCAACCCAGCCTGATGTTTCATAGAGCCATTGTTTGTTGCATGATTTATATCCAATAGCATAGGGGAGGGTTTCTGCAGAAACTGAAATATGTAATTTACCTTTTTGAAATTTTATTTTTTCAGCAAAACGGTTTTTCCATATTTGCGAGAGAACTATTTGTTTTATTGATGGATGATAGGGGCCTGCCAGTAATATTTCTGAGGATTCAAAATCTTTACTTGGGTGAAGCCCTATTCGTAATATGCGGATATTATGTTTGGAGAAAAGCGTATAGATAGGTGCAATCCATTGCGATGCAGTTTCTACATCCTGAGGTGTGTATTTACCTTGTCGGTACATGTTTGCCAATTCGGTGTCTGCAATAACCAGACACGGGTAAATACGTGTTGTATCTGCTTTGCAATCAATAATTTTTTGAGCAGTATACATGCTTTTTTCATAGCTGTCTCCGGGTAGTCCAATCATCATTTGAAGACCAAGTTTAAAATGATATGTGCGAATAAGTTTTGCAGCACTTATAATATCTGCGGAGGTATGTCCTCGCTGCGATAATGCTAAAACCTCATCGTCAAAAGATTGTGCTCCCAGTTCAATATCTTTTACGCCATAACTTTGCAGCATGCGTAATATGTTTTCTGAAATATAATCCGGACGAGTTGATATCCGAATGCTATCAGCCAATCCTTTTTGAATGTATGATTGAGCAAGTAATAAAAAGGATTTTTGTTGTTCAATAGGTAGTCCGGTAAAGTTTCCGCCAAAGAATGCAATTTGTTTGATGCCCGATGACGGTATTGTTGTCAGGTGTGTTTCAATAATCTGCTGTGCGTCCTGTATTGAGGGGATATGATGAGCACCACTTATATTTCTTTGATTGCAAAACACACATTTATTGCGACATGCCAATTCTGGTAAAAATATGGGAATGTTGTAATGTTTATTATACTTCATCAATATTTAGAGGTTTTTTTTGTAAAATTACGAAAAAAGTTTTTTTAACTGTGGGGGGTACAAGTTTAATTTTTGTTTGAAATAGTAAATGTAATAATGAGCAACAGTTCCGGTTGATGTTTTTTGTTTTTTTTCTGTGAGAGCGAAAACGAAAAAATTTAATTCGTCTTGGTGTAAACTCTACCGATGCATTTCGGTGGACTAGAACCAGAAAAGTAGGCTGGGCAGTAGCTCAAAAGTCCAATTTTGGTAACCACCATAACGCTCGAACGACTCAACCAAAGAGGATAACGAATCTTCGTATTCATAGTATCACACACGTCGTTCTCTATCTTGCTAGGCCGCCGTGTTCCGATGTATATCGGGACTTACGGTGGTTCGCCAGAGGCGAGATGGATTGTGAGAGGTTCTCCGATAGGCTAAAAGCCTATCGGCTGCCTACTCGATTCTGAAAAGTGCTTAATTATCTCACTATCCAATTCTCAATCTTAATATCAGAAATCTGTTCGAAATCCTTCACGTTTTCCGTAACCATTACTAAATCTTTTTCAACGGCTGTACATCCGATTAGCAAATCAAAATCACTAACCATTTTTCCAATCTTTCTTAATCTTGCCTTTTCTTTTCCATAAATTAGAATCGAATCATAAATTGGCAGTATAGTAATCTGATCAATAAACTGATTTATTATTTCATGATTCTTGGAAGGATTTTTACTGTTTTCTGCACCATAAACTAATTCAGCAAGAGTAATCTCTGAAATTGCACAATTAGCTAATTCGACTTCTTTTAATTTATCAATTATTCCAAACTTCCCTCGGAAGAAATGAATACATATATTTGAATCAATCAGATATTTCATTCGAAGTTAATTGAGTCTTGTTTATCAATTCGAGAATCCTTTATATCTCTTATTATTTCATCCGAAGTTCTATCATCTTCCCATGCTCCATATAAACTTGAAAGATCAAAATTCTTATCTTCATTCGGATTAATTGATTCTGTTAACTTAATAATCAAGTTCTTCTTGGATCTATTATCAAGTTTTGAAAGAAATCCAAAATATCTATCTATTGTATTGTTTGTCAATGCTAATCCCATATCAATAATCTTTTTTAAATATACGAATTTTTATAATTGAACGTTCTTCTGGCATTTTTCATAACGTCAGTCTCCCGAAATAATCGAGACACGCAGTCTCAAAACCTCCCGCCATTTTTTATATTTTCAATAAAAGTACAGCTTTTTCGGGATATGGAGAAAAAATTGTGAAACTTTTAATGTGTACTCAACACAAGAGGATAATGAATCCTTGTATTCATAGTATCAAACACATCGCTCTCTATTTTGCTATTTGTATCGGGACGTATGGTAATCCGCCTAAGACGAGATGCACTGTGAGAGGTTCTCCCATAAGTTGGAAGCCTAACGGATGCCTACGATTAGGGCCTGTGAACTTTTTATTATTAATTTATTTGTTAAAATTCAATTTGGATTTTCACATTTCCTCCAAGACCTTTTTCAACAAAGTCATATAAGGTTTTTAGTGTAATATTACTGGCATCATTTTCAACTCTAGAAATATAGCTTCTTTTTTTATTTATAATTTGGCCTAACTCATCTTGTGTTAGTTTTTTCTTCTTACGAGCTTCTCGTAACATTAAACCAACTTTAAATGATTTAAATTCCCGTTCTAAATTATCACGTCGTGAAGTCCCTTTTGTTCCGTATACTTCATCTTTTATCTCTTTCCAACTTTTTATATTATTTGTTTTCATCTTGTTTGTTTTTTTTCTGAATAATATTCTTGCATTAATCTACTTGCTTTTGCAATTTCTCTTTTAGGTGTTTTTTCTGTCTTTTTTTGGAATCCATTCAATAAAATTACCAATTTCCTTTCGTCAAAAAAACAGAATACTCTCCAGATGTTTGATGCTAAACGAAAACGAGTTTCATATAAACCTTTTACACCCTTTATTTGCTTTAAAAATTTTTCCGGAATTTGTTGTTGTGTTTCTATTATCTCAATAATTTTATAAATCTTGTCTTGAACTTTCTCAGGTTGTGATTGTAAAAATTCCACAAAGTATTTTTTATAAGCAATTACAGTTCGTATTTTATTTGACATAAATATTTATTTAACTAAAACAAATGTAACTTAAAAGTTACTTAAATACAAAATTATTTAGTTATTTTTTATTTCAAAAGCTTAATGTATTGCAGTTCGTTTTATATGCCCTAAAGGCAGTCTCCCGAAATAATCGAAACAAGCTGTCTCAAAACCTCCCGTCATTTCTTCTATTTCAATAAAAGTACAGCTTTTTTAGGATATAGAGAAAAAATTATGAAACTTTCAATGTGTACTCAATACAAGAGGATAACGAATCCTTCGTATTCATAGTATCAAACACATCGTTCTCTATTTTGCTAAACCGCGGTGGTCCGCCTGAGGCGAGATGAATTGTGAGAGGTTCTTCGATAGGTTGGAAGCATAACGGCTGCCTATTCGATTGGCATATCGTGCTTTTTTTATTCTCTAATTACAATATTTAATCAATAACTCATTCACTTCTTTACCATAATTTTTTTTAAATCCAAGAGACTTTGCTTTTTTTAAATATTCACATGCTTTTTCCATATCCTTTTCATCAATTCCAATCAAAGCAAGGTTTCTATATGCATACGAATTATTTGGATTTAACTTTAGAGATTTCATAATTATCTGTTTTCCTTCCACTGTATTCCCCATATTATGCTTATTCATGCCATAGTTGTTAAGAAAAGTCGCATCATTTTCATTATAAATCAATAGAAAAACTGAGTCTGCTTCCTGAAACCTTTTAAGCATTGTATAACAATAAGCTAAATTGAAATCAATTTTTGAATCTGGTTTAAGTTTTTTTACTATTAATAAGTCGTGTAGTGCACACTCATAGTCTTGAGAAGCAAAACAAACTTCAAGTCTTTTCTGATAATACCACCAATCATTAGATTCAATCTCAATTGCCATGTCATAATTTATTTTAGCTTCTTCAAATTTACTTTCTGAATATAGAAGTTGCCCCTTATTAAAATATCCACTAGCCATTTTAGGAAATTCAGAAATTGCTTTGTCATAATAAAAATAAGCACTATCAATTTGTTTAAGTGAACGATAACAATTTCCAAGATTCACTAATGACATTGCTATTTCAGGTCCCATATGGGTACTTTGAACAATGTCTATAAATAGTGGTTTAGCCTTATTTACATCCTTCAATTCACCATAAGTATGAGCAATCCAAAATTTCACTTCAATGGTGGGATTATTTTTGAATTCCTTTTGAAATTTTTTCAATGCTTGATCATATTTCTCATTATTGAAATACTCTATTCCTTCTTTCATAATCTTGCTTTTCTCTTGACCTTGAACAGTAATTATAAAAAAGCATGTCAATATTGTAAGTAATTGTTTCATTATTATTCGTTTTTTTATGTTAGATGTTTTTAAGCATGTTTGCCAACGACAGTCTCCCGGAAACAATCGAGACATGCGGTCTCAAAACCTCCCGCCATTTTTTTATATTTTCAATAAAAGTACAGCTTTTTCCGGATACCGAGAAAAAATTACGAAACTTTCAATGTGTACTCAACACAAAAAATGAGATGAAACCGAAAAGGAGTGAGGTGGCGATTTGCATGTGTGAATATGTGATGATAATACTTTTTACACCGCCTCAACTCTCAACCACAGCGTGGTTGTATGTCTGTAGAAAATCAGCTGATTATTATTATGCTAATTCACGACTCCATAGGATGTCGTATGTTTTTTTTTGATGTATGAATCCTACGGATTCAGGTACACAATCTGTGTTTTCATTTCTACAGATATTCGACTCCTACCGGAGTCGTTTAGAATTTATTTCGGGCGGCGACTATTTAAAACCCATAGATTTAGTTTAACCGGGAATTCACGCTGGGTATTGCATGGTGGTTGAATTTCTAGTTATTAGCTGAAGTTTATTATTTAGGATAATAAAAACGACCTTCTTTTAAGTCAATTTCTTTTTCTCCGATTAATGAGTTTATATAAACACCTATACTATCATAGTATTCTATTTTCGTTCTTTTCCCATCTGTATAAAACACTTTTTTTTCAATTGAACCATTTTCATAATATTGAATATCAGGTTCTGATTTTATGCCATTTTTATAAACCTCTTTACTGCGAATTTTTCCAGATTCGTAATAACTTATATTTTCACCATCCTTAATGCCATTGAGATAATTAATTTGACACATTTTCTTTCCAGATGGGAAATAGCCGATAAAACTACCATGTAACTTTCCATTTTTTATATTTCCTTGATATCGTATTGTGCTATCGTTATAGTATGCTGTGTTTATGTTATTTTCAAGTGAACTATATAGTTTTCCATTACGGTCATATTTTTTTACCCAAATAGGAAGTGTATCTGTATTTGTAATCTGATAACCACCTTCGAACATTAATTGCCCATTTATATCATATTCTTTTTCTGTGTATTCATTTGGTTTTATTTGTACAATTACATAGTGTAACTCACCAGTTTCATAGTAATATTTAGTTTCTTTTTGCTCGAAACTATTACAAGCGAAGAATAATAAGGGTAAAAAGGTTATAAAGTATGTAATGTGTTTCATTTCTTTAAATTTCTGCCAACGTCAGTCTCCCGAAATAATCGAGACACGCAGTCTCAAAACCTCCCGCCATTTCTTCTATTTCAATAAAAGTACAGCTTTTTTAGGATATAGAGAAAAAATTATGAAACTTTCAATGTGTACTCAATACAAGAGGATAACGAATCCTTCGTATTCATAGTATCAAACACATCGTTCTCTATTTTGCTAAACCGCCGTGGTCTGCCTGAGGCGAGATAAATTGTGAGAGGTTCTCCGATAGGCTTTTAGCCTATCGGCTGCCTACTCGATTGGGGAGTCGTTTATTCTTTATCTTTAAGTCTATTTTCAATATCCATATTTTGATGTAAAATCCTGATAATCTCAATAATTTCATCATCAGCTTTCTTGTAAAATATCAAATGTGACTTAACTTTAGACATCCGATATCCAGTAATAATATAATCAACTTTCCTTATTAACTCAAAATTATCTACAGAATAATCAATCTCTTCAATTATTAAATTATGGTATCTATCTGCTTGTTCTTTAGACCAATTTTTAAATGTGTATAACCATATCTTTTCTAAGTCATAAATAGCTGTTTCACTTATTCTATATTGCATCTCTCTACAGATATTTTTTATGTATATCAGAAAGATGTTTATGAGGGTCAAAATTATCAATCATCGGACTTTGTTCTCCCTCTACCAGAGCATTTCTTAGTTCTTTTAGTTTTCTTTCCTCAGATTCTAGAAGTCTAAGTGCTGATCGGACAACTTCACTAGCCGACCCATACTTTCCTGATGTCACCTCCGAATGAATAAAACTCTCAAAGTGTTCTCCTAATGATATCGATGTATTTCTACCCATTTTTTTAACATTTTATTCAAAGTTACCAAATCTTGGTAATCAATGCAAATTTATTTTCATATTTCTTCAGTATCAATCTAAAATCAAAAATATTTACTTTGTTAAGATGTTAAGATCGTAGCTTAAAAACCACTTCAATATCAAACTATTAACTTTGGATGAGTCAATGGCAAAAATGCGCCCCAACGTCAGTCTGTCTCAAAACCTCCC
>CAZLCY010000108.1:0-8425 GCA_964558075.1 uncultured Bacteroidales bacterium | reverse complement strand
ATTGAAATGAGAAAACACAACATTGCAGTAACGATTGTTTCACCGGGTCGAATACAAACAAATATTTCGTATGCTGCTCTCAATAAAGACGGAAATGCTCACGGCAAAATGGATGAAGGACAAGCAAACGGAATGCCGGTAGAAACTTGTGTACGTAAAATGCTTAGGGGAATACGAAAGAAAAAACACGAAATATTAATTGGAAATAAAGAGGTATTAATGGTTCATTTTTATCGCAAAATACCTGCATTATTCCATGCTATTGCAGGGAAAATTAAAGCAACTTAAAATTATATATATTATGGAAAAATATTATATACGAGGAATTCAACAAATTGGAATAGGCGTAAAAGATGTAGAAAAAGCCTGGAAGTGGTATAGAGAAAATTTTGGAGCAGATGTTAAAGTCTTTGATGATGACGCAACTGCAAACTTCATGTTACCCTATACCGGTGGCGAGCCACAACGACGAAGAGCTATATTAGCTATGAACCTGCAAGGTGGAGGAGGTTTCGAAATATGGCAATACAAAGGAAGAACACCACAAGGTCCCGATTTTCAAATTCAATTGGGAGATTACGGTATTTTTGCCGCAAAAATAAAAACTCATGCCATACAAAAAGCACACGATACATTTTCTCAAAAAGGGGAGAAGGTTTCTGAAATAGTTACAGCACCCGACAAAAGCTCCTATTTTTGGATACAAGACCCTTTTGGAAATTATTTTCAAATGGTTGAAGAAAAAAGTATTTTCAGAAACGAATCAAAAACTACCGGGCTTGTATATGGTGCCGTTGTAGGAGTTCCAAATATAGAAAAAGCACTCAAAGTATATACAGATATTATTGGGTATGATATAGTTGAATACAAAACAGATTCACTTAAACACGACGACTTTTCGTTTGTACCCGGAGGAAGTAATTCCTTTAAACGAATTCTTCTGTCACATTCAAAACCACGAAACGGGGGATTTGGAAAACTATTTGGACCAAGCGTCATCGAACTTGTTGAAGTAGGGGATAGAGAACCAAAAAATATGTTTGAAAATCGATTTTGGGGCGATTTAGGATTTATTCATATCTGTTTTGATATGCAAGGAATGGATGCATTACGAAAAACATGTGCAGAAGCAGGATATCCGTTTACCATTGATAGTTACGAAGCACTCCAAGGAAAGAGTTTCGATATGGGAGACTCCGCAGGATTATTTTCATACATTGAAGATGACGGGGGTACGTGGATTGAATTTGTGGAAGGGCACAAATTACCCTTAGTTAAAGGCATAGAGTTAGATTTACTCAAACGATCGGCAGAAAAACCATTACCAAAATGGCTCATTTCTATGCTGCGATTCAAAAAATACAAAGAGAAAAAATAATTTACACATTTTCTTTTTGGTTTTTAATAATACTTATGTTTCTTTGTACAGTATTTTAAATATAATTAATTAAAACAAAATAATTATGGCACACGTTATTTCAGAAGATTGCATTGCTTGTGGAGCATGCATAGGAGAATGTCCTGTAGAAGCTATTTCAGAAGGAGACATTTATGTAATTGATCCCGAATTATGCACAGATTGTGGTGCATGTGTAGAAGTTTGTCCGACAGGAGCAATTTCTCAAGAGTAATCTTCTTACTATTACGAAATAGTAAAAAATAATCGGTAATATATTTTATCGATTATTTTTTTTCACAAAAGGATAATATTATGTTAAATAGGAATAGAAAGAAAATTGTTTAATTAAATTATTATATAATTGTTCCTAAAACATTATTAAACAATATTTTAATGACTAATGAGGAATCATGCGAAAACAAAGCAAAAAAAGATCTTATAGATTTAATAACGACACGTATGCCTTTTGGGAAATACAAAGGACGAGCTATTTGCGATTTACCCGAAACATATTTAGTTTGGTTCAGTCAAAAAGGCTTCCCTGAGGGGCGTATTGGAATTTTATTGCAAATAATGTATGGCATTAAGGCCGAAGGAATCGAACATGTTGTATATTCGCTTAGAAGTAAATTACAACTTAAAAGATAGGTGAATATGAAAACACACAAATTAAACAATATACAGGACTTTAAAATAAAACCACGAAAATTGTCTGCAGAAATTCCGGAAGACGAATGTATAATCGGAGGAGATGCACCAAAGATTAAAAATACAGAACACGAAGAAGAGATGAAAGAATTGTATAATAAAGTAAAATCAAATTCCGGGAAATAAATAACATTATCTGCATAAATGTTTGAAATTTAAAAATCTGAATAACAATCTTATTATCTTTCGATTTTTGTTATAGGCTCACCAATAGTTCTTATTTATCTGTAACAGAAACTCCCGGACAGTAAATTTGGTCGGGAGTTTTTTTTGCAAATACATATATTAAAAATGTATATTTGCATATAAAAAAACAAGAAAGGAGTATTGTATGAAAACAATTGCAATAAATGAAAAAACAGTAAAAGGAAAAAGCCTGTTAAAATTCCTTGAGCAATTTCAGGGAGAAAACTTTATTACTATTATAGATAATCAGAAGAATTCAAAAAAAACTAAATCACAAATTGAACAATCGTTTGATGATATTAAAAATGGTAGAGTTACCAAATATAAAAGTGTAGATGATTATTTTAAAAAAGTAAAATAAATGTACACTATATATACAACTAATAGATTTGATAAAGATGTTAAACTTTGTGTAAAGCGAAAATTAAACATTGAGCTTTTACAAACGGTAATGAAGCTACTGGAGAAAACAGTATCATTACCACAAAAATATAAACCACATAAATTAAAAGGTAAATATATCGGTTGTTGAGAATGCCATATTCAACCCGATTGGCTTTTGGTGTGGCAACAAAATGATGATGAATTAATATTACTGTTTACCAATACTGGAACCCATTCCGATTTATTTTAATCTTTTTTTTTCCAATTCCTTAACTTTTCTCGCAAACACTAATTAGTAGGTTTATTGTTAAATTATTATTTACTGTTTAACAATGTGTTATTAAATTACATACGCTTATATAAAAATCGTTCACTTGTCCTATAATTAATATTATGTTAAATAGAGTGTGTGAAAATAAAGGTAGAGAATATAATACTGTTCCCTACCTTTTTTATTTGAATCATCACTATGACATGATGATTTATTTATGACTCATTACAATTATTGTTCTAATGACTCTTTAATCTTTTTAATACGTTCATAATCATCTTCCATACGTAATTGCGAGTATATTGACATTAAGTCGGTACAAGCTTTCATTATAGAAACATCATCGGTTTCATATTTAATATATGATTCGTAATATGGAATAGCTTTTTTGAGTATTTCTTTCCCTTCACTTTGCAATGATTGGTATTTTGATGTACCATATGCAGCTTCTGCTTCAATAAGAACCTCACGAGCCTGTCCTGCATATAATAATGCCATATTTGCATTTGCCCCTACATTGTTAGGTTCTAAGTCTAATGTTTTTTTGTAATACGTAATAGCTTCATCAATATCACCACTTGTTTCATGCAAAATTGCTACATTCAACAAGAAATTAGTATTTGTAGAATCCTTCTCAATAGCTTTATTTAAAAATGCTAATGCTTCATCATATTGTTTCATTCCTAAATATAAATTCACCAATTCGGTAATATAGTCAATGACCGCAGAATCTTCAGGAAATGTGTCAATAATTGTTTTAATTGTGGAAATAGCCGCTGCTGTATCTTGATTGAGTTTTTGACAATTCATAACGCCGCCATATGCATCTATGGTATTATTCCCTTTTTCAATCGATTGGGTATAATAGCTGATTGCTTTATCATAATCTTTTGCCATATGTGCAATTACCGCACAATCATTAAGTAGTGACGCCCGCACAGAATCTGAATTGTTATCATATCCGGACGATAAAATGTCTGCTATTTCAACATAAAATGGCAATGCATTTTCATAATCTTGGTTATAAATATAATAATACGCTTCGTTGGTATACAAACCGGTAAGTACAGATAACTTTTCTGCGATATCATCATATCGTTTTCCATCATCTATTTTACGTGCATGAAAATATGCTCGTTTCGCAGTATCTAAGGGTGTTGTTTTAGACGGGAAAAACTCGAGAGCTTCACCGGTTCGTTCATAATGAACTAATTTGCCATTTGCAAAATACAAATCAATACGCGGAAACGAATAAATAGTAGTGTCCCCTACTGTTTGTTTATCCTCTGCTGTTGTTTTCATAATATGAATAATCTCTGATTCATTCATATGCGGATATGCTTGCTTCAAATCAAAAGCATATAACTCAACATGTTTCCTGCCGCGGTCTACCCATATACGAGATTTTTTACTTTTCCGGGGGTGAGCAATCTGTTCATCGGACTTTTTTACTTCAGCTACAACCATTGGCCATGTTATTACAACTTGATCTGTTTGTGCAAAAATGCTTACAGAATACAATCCGATTAAACATATAAGTACAAAAAATTTTTTCATCATATAGTTTTTTTGTTTGACAATAAATAATATCAAAAATAATTATTTTATAATATAAAACTAAAACATAATCATTTTATTCTTCGTTTTTATCAGTTTCATCTATTTCTCCAGAACTTTTTTCTTCTGTATTTCCAATATCTTCTGCACTTTTTTCTTCAACAGAAGCAGATTCCCCACCATTTTTTTCCAACAATCTCAGTTCGTGGTCTTCATCACTTACCGGAATTGGACACACAGAAGCGATAATATCATCGTTTCGAAGATTAATTAATCGTACACCTTGAGCTGTACGTCCCATTACCCGTAATGTTGAAACTTCTATTCGAATAGTAAGTCCTGATTGGTTAATAATAATAAGGTCATCATTTTCATTAACCGCTTTGAGTGCAACAAGCGAACCTGTTTTTTCGGTTACATTTATTGTCTTCACCCCTTTACCACCTCTATTAGTAATACGATAACTATCAAGTAGCGAGCGTTTTCCGTAGCCATTTTCAGAAACTACTAAAATAGTTTTATTTTCCTCTGGTTCTAAACAAACTAAACCAATAACATTATCACCTTTACTTAAAGTAACACCTTTTACACCGGCAGCCGTTCGTCCCATTGCTCTGATTTTTTCTTCAGGGAAACGAATAGCTTTTCCGGATTTAACAGCCATTAAAATATCATTTTTACCATTAGTCATCACCGCATTCAACAGTTCATCACCTTCACGAATTGTTACCGCATTTACCCCGTTCTGACGAGGACGGGAATATGCTTCAAGCACTGTTTTCTTAATTATACCGTTTGTTGTACACAACACAATGTAATTATTGTTTATATACTCCTCATCTGTTAAAGAAATAGCATTAATAAACGTTTTTACCGAATCTCCCGGTTCAATATTCAATAAATTTTGAATAGCTCTTCCTTTCGAAATTTTTGTACCCTCCGGAATATCATATACTTTTAACCAAAAACACTTACCGTTTTTCGTGAAAAATAACATCGTATTGTGCATAGTTGCAATAAACAGATGTTCAATAAAATCTTCTTCTCGAGAATTACTTCCGCGCGAACCGACACCTCCTCTGTTTTGAAGTTTATATTCAGATAAAGGAGTTCGTTTTATATATCCCAAATGAGATATAGTAATGACCATTTCTTCGTCTGCATAAAAATCTTCCGGATTAAACTCCTCCGCAGATTGAATAATCTCTGTTCGTCTTTCATCACCATATTTATGGCTTATTTCGAGTAATTCATCTGTAATGATTTTCATTCGAAGCCCCACGTCAGCTAAAATCTCTTCAAATTTTTTGATTAAAGCCATTACCTCTTCATACTCATTACGCAACTTGTTTTGATCAAGTTTTGTAAGTTGACCAAGACGCATTTGAATAATGGCATTAACCTGTATCTCGCTAAATTTAAAGCGTTCAACTAAGCGTTCTTTTGCATTATTTTGAGATTCTGCACCACGAATAATAGCAATTACTTCGTCAATATTATCACTTGCTATTATCAATCCTTCAAGCACATGGGCACGGTCTTTTGCTTTTTGCAATTCATGTTGTGTGCGTCGAACAACAACATCATGTCTGTGTTCAACAAAATGACGGATTATATCTTTTAGATTGAGCATTTTTGGTCGTCCTTTTACCAACGCAATACTATTAATACTAAAAGAAGATTGTAATGCTGTGAATTTAAATAATTTATTGAGAACAACATTTGCAATTGCATCACGCTTAAGCGTATACACAATCCTCATCCCCTCTTTGTCTGACTCATCGTTAACCTCAGAAATGCCTTCGATTTTTTTATCAATAACAAGTTCTGCAGTTTTTTTGATTAATTCAGCTTTATTTACAAGATATGGTATTTCATTAACAATAATTTTTTCGCGTCCCGAAGGTTCTGTTTCAATTGTAGATTTCGCACGCATTACTATACGTCCTTGCCCTGTTAAATAAGCATCTTTTACACCTTGATACCCATAAATAATACCACCGGTGGGAAAATCAGGAGCTTTAATAATTGTAGTAAGTTCCTCTATTTCAATATCATTATTCTCAATATACGCAACAATAGCTTTAATAGAATCCGTTAAATTATGCGGAGCCATATTAGTTGCCATACCAACTGCAATACCGGACGTGCCGTTAACCAATAAATTTGGAATACGGGTTGGCAGCACCGTTGGTTCAAAAAGAGTATCATCAAAATTATATTGAAAATCAACTGTCTCTTTTTCTATATCAACAAGAGTTTCCTCTGCAATTTTCTGTAAACGAGCTTCAGTATAACGCATTGCCGCAGGCGGGTCACCATCTACGGAGCCAAAGTTCCCCTGCCCTTCAACCAAAGGATAGCGTAACGACCAATGCTGAGCCATACGAACCATAGTAAAATAAACGGAACTATCGCCATGTGGGTGATACTTACCAAGAACCTCACCAACTATTCTGGCTGATTTTTTATACGAAGTGTTAGCACGAACACCAAGATCATGCATACCATACAACACTCTTCGATGTACCGGTTTAAACCCGTCGCGTACGTCAGGTAATGCACGTGAAACAATTACAGACATTGAGTAATCAATATAGGAAGATTTCATTTCCTCCTCTATATTGACATTAATGATTTTCTCGCCTTCGTTCATGAATTTTTATCTTTAATATCTAATTAATCTTAAATGAGAGTTGATATGTTATTTATTGTATTAATAGGACAAAGTACCTCATTCCTGATTTATTTTCATAATTTAAAAAGATGTATTTATTAACAATTTTTGTTCATAAAACTTTCGTAAAAAAAAATGTAAAATCTCTATCAAAAGCATGTCTAAAGTACAATAAAAATTAGTATTATTGTATTATTATTCTATTTTTACAATGAGAAAGACAATAAAATAAACATATGAATACGATATTTTCAAAAGCATTACGAGAAATATTAGTGTACAGTCGCGAAGAAGCAATACGCTTAGGGAATGAATTTATTTCAAGTGAACATTTGTTTTTAGGGATATTACGCGAAGGGCAATCCAACGCAATTCGCATATTAGAAAATCTGTTTGTGGATGTGGTTGCTGTTCGAGAGGAAATTGAAACACAATTACGTCAGGAAAACCCTTTATCTAATCAACATCAGTCTTCGGTTCCATTTAATAAAGAGGCCGAAAAAATATTAAAAATTTTAAGTTTGGAAGCTAAAATATTATCTCAACCTAAAGCAGAAGCAGAACATTTATTGCTTGCTATTTTAAAAAACAAGTCTTCTTTGGTTACAAAAATACTTGAGCAATCTCACATTTCGTACGAGGACATTAAAAAGCATATCTCAATTCAAATACCTGAGGATTCACACAACCCTTTTGATGATGACGATGATAATGACATGAAAGCCCCTCCAAGACCAAACCAACCAACTCCTCCCCGTTCTGATAAGCATCATGAAACACCGGTGTTGGATAATTTTGGAATTGATTTAACGAAAGCCGCTGAGGAAGGTCGCTTAGATTTAATAGTCGGCAGACAAAAAGAAATTGAGCGAATTGCTCAAATCCTCAGTCGTCGAAAAAAGAACAATCCTATTCTTATAGGGGAACCCGGTGTCGGAAAATCGGCTATTGCTGAAGGTTTAGCATTACGTATTGTACGAAAACAAGTGCCTCGCATATTGTTTAATAAGCGTGTTCTTACTCTCGATTTAGCTTCTATTGTTGCCGGAACAAAATATCGCGGACAGTTTGAGGAGCGAATGAAAGCTATGCTTAACGAATTGGCTCGTGCAAAAGATATTATTTTATTTATTGATGAAATTCATACAATAGTTGGCGCCGGAGGTGCTTCCGGCTCTCTTGATGCAGCAAATATGTTAAAACCTGCTCTTGCCCGGGGCGAAATTCAATGTATTGGTGCAAC
>CAZLCY010000107.1:2796-8457 GCA_964558075.1 uncultured Bacteroidales bacterium | reverse complement strand
TCCAAAAGATGTACCAAGAGACACACTTCTACTGACAATACTATCAGGAAATACTGATGGCAACCCATACGAATACTGATTTAATTTATAGCGTTTCACGCTCAAATCATGATATAATGTAAAATAATCATCCGGTTTTTTAAGACTTCGTTGCATACCAACAGTAACACCAAGAGTTCGCCAATCACCAAAACTTTCACTTCCGCGTTCCTGACCATTTGCTCGAATTGAATAATATGTAGAAACACTCAACGCATTTGGTTTTTTGCCTCCCAACCATGGTTCCATAAATGAAAAACTGTATGACTGATACCAACGAGGATTAACCGAAGCACTCAATGAAACCTGCTGACCGTCGCCCGAAGGTATTGGTCGCCATTCCGATTTATTAAACATATTGTTTGCCGAAAAATTATTTAAATTCAAACGTACCGAACCAACAACATACTGCCCACTCCAACCACCTGACAATTCAATTTGGTCATTTGATTTCTCTTTCAAGACATATTCAATATCAACCGTACCATCTTCTTGGTTAGGTTTGGGATTAATACCCATATTTTCAGGATCGAAATAGCCTAACATTGCCAACTCTCTTTGAGTACGAATAATCTCTGCACGACTAAATAGAGAGCCGGGTTTTGTACGAATTTCACGATAAACAACATGATCGTTCGTTTTAGTATTACCTTTCACAATTACTCTATTGATTACAGCTTGTGGTCCTTCATAAATCCGTATTTGAATATCAACCGAATCGCCATCAACTTTTGTTTCTATTGGTTCAGCATTAAAAAATAAATATCCATTATCTAAATAGACCGCACTTACGCCATCCATGCCAAAAATTCGTTCCTCTAAAAATGCTTCATTATACACATCTCCCGGTTCTATAGATAACAAAGCAGAGAGCAATTCGGTTGGATATTTTGAATTGCCTAACCAAGAGATAGAACGGTAAAAGTATTTTCTACCTTCATTAATATCAATTTCTATTTTCAACAATGTTGAATCTATAAAATAAACCGTATCATGTTCTATTGAAGCATCTCTATATCCGTTTTCTTTATATTTTTCTATTATTATATCTTTATCGTCTTCATATAATCTGGGAATATATTTTGAACGTTTCAAAATAAACCACGCTTTTCGTTTTGTATTTTTCATCATACGTCTCAACTTTGTTTCCTTAAACTCAGTATTACCGGTAAATAAAATTGATTCTATTTTCACACGCTCATGTTTCGATATATCAATATATACATTTGAACGGTTAAATTGAGCAGTATCAAGTTCTTCATTTATATCTACCTCAACATTAAAATATCCTTTTTCATGGAAATAGTCTTCAATCTTTTTACGTGCAATATTTTTTTTGTTTTCGTTAACCTGCATATGCAAATTAAAATTAATGACTTCCCTCAAATCCTGTTCTTCACCTTTCTTAACACCCGAAAACGTTAAAGAATTTAATCGTGCACGTTCTTTTAAATAAATGGTCAGATACACTTCATCGCCTTCAATTTTTGAGGCATATACTTTTACATCCGAAAACAAATCTTGTTTCCAAAGTTTTGTAATAACATGTGAAATTTCGGGTCCCGGAATCTTTATTTTTTGTCCGACCCGTAATCCGGTAGTTTTTAATATAGGTAAAGGTTGCAAAAACTCAATTCCTTCTACTTTTAGTTCAGCAATAGTATATTCACGAGGCTCCGTAAAAGATTCATCTATCTGAGCAAAAAGATTATAAGATGCAACACTAATTATCGTAACAAAAACAAAAATTCTTTTTAAATACTTCATATATACTATACTAACAATTATTTATGATTTTTATTATTTTTTGAGTTGTTCACCGGTTTTTCCGAATCTTCGTTCCCTTTTCTGAAAATCGAGAATTGCATTCAAAAAATGCTGACGATTAAAATCCGGCCACAACACATCGGTAAAATAAAATTCGGTATATGCCAACTGCCATAGCAGAAAATTACTTATTCTATATTCACCACTTGTGCGAATTAACAATTCCGGATCGGGAATATTTTTTGTACACAAGAACTGAGACACGACATGTTGATCAATATCTTCGACATTCATCTGATAATCAAGACATTCCCGAACAACAGATTTTACCATTTCAGTTATTTCCCACCGAGAACTATAACTAAGTGCAAGTATAAGAGTTAATCCTGTATTTTGCTGTAATTTTTTAATAGAATCTGCTAATTTTTTTCTTGTCTTTGGGGGAAGACTATCTGTTTCACCAATAACTAACAAACGAATATTATTATCGTGTAATTTTTTAATATACTTATTCAGCATATTTACCAACAAATCCATTAATCCGGAAACTTCCGATTGAGGACGATGCCAATTTTCAGTAGAAAAAGCATACAAGGTCAAATACTGTATTTGTAGCTCTGCGGCTGCAGTAACAATATCATCAACGGTTTCAGCACCTTTTTGATGACCGACAAGTCGAGATTTCGCCTTATTTTTTGCCCATCTTCCATTACCATCCATAATAATGGCCACATGGCAGGGAAGTTTATTTTTATCTATTTCGTCTAAGTTCATATGGTTTTTTATAATATACAGGACACGGACTTTGTGGATTAAGAAAACAAAACGACAAAGACACCGCTGCAATAGAATACTAATCTTTGGTATTATCGAACGAGTATTGTTTGAAATTCTTATATCCAAATCCTGAAGATTCCATTTTATCTAATTTATCGGTAAACGTTTTCCGAAACACCCACTCAACACTTAACTCTGTACGCGTTGCAATTCGAAATTTCATACCTAATCCCATAGGGAAATTAAAAACCTGATACCAATCCAAATCATCTGTAAAAAACATTGCAACTCCACCAATCACATAGGGTGATACATTTTTCTCATCTCTATCGGGATTTACTTCAAAAAAATTAAACTCACAAACAGCAGAAAATTCATACAAATTATTATCGCAAAAAGAATGTCCTCTGTGATATTGATATAGATTTTTAAAATCCTCGTCATATCCTTTCAACTCGCCATATGTAAGAGCATAACGGGCAGAATAATGATAATTATACACTTGTTTTGCAAAAATCCCGCCTGATATATGCGGCGAATAATATGCTTTTGTCATATTAACATCACCATTGTATTGTGAAGTACCAACAAAAAAACCAATATTAAACTCCTTCGTTTGTGCACAAACATGCACAGCAGGAAGAATAATCAGCAAACATAGTAATAGTCTTTTTGTTGATAAAAACATGATTGAGACAACTATTTCTTTATTTTTCAATGCAAAAATAATATTTTGCACGAAATAAGTTGCCAAATTAACGAGAGAAACAGTGCAAAATTATACAATTGGGAATTTATTTTTGAAATGTAGGCCTTCCATTTCTATTTGCTTTTAATTTATAGTGAACGGAAATCATTGCAAACATATAGAAATCATTATCATACGGGTCTCCTCGTTGTTCATTATAATAACCATACGTAAGTCCGCCATTTGCCGCAGGTCTCATATTACTTTCATAGGCAGGGTCTGCGAGTAATTTTGCAATATAATCGGGCACTGTATTTTGATTTTCAGCTATTAAATCGGGACTTGCATAGGTAGAACTTACATCATCTAAATAATCGGTAAAAAGAAAGCGCGGTCCGACTTCAAAAGAAAAAGACCAATATCTGTTCGCTAAATATTTCACCTGAAGTCCGCATGGAATCGACATCGCAACACGAGAATATGGCTTGCGTGTTTCCATAAAATTCTGTCCTTCTGTTCCAATAGGACGGAGATTTATCCAGGTATCATCAATTTTTGCTTGTGGATTAAAATAAAAAACACCGACTCCCACAAAAGCATGCGTAACCAATTTCACGGCACGCCGCCCGCGAACACCTTTCAAATCATATCTGTGTCCGGCACGTTCTTGTCTTATTTTATACTCAATTCGCGTATGAAACTCATAAATAGGGCTTCGAAAAGAAACATTTCTATAATTCCGATAAAACTCATCTGTATTTTCGTCACTTCCGTGAATAAGACCAAAGGTGAATGAAGCTTGTACCGCCAACCGTTGTTGAAGAAAATAACGACCACCAAAATGCCCGCCTATTCTAGTTGCAGCCCAGTCTAAGTCAAGAATATTATTCTGCCCAACACCATTATTCCCTCCCAACTCACCGAGAAAAAAAGAGGGACCGATACCACCGTTTATTTCATATCTATACCGAACCCAATCAGCCTGAGAGTGACTACTATAAGGGATTGATAAAATAAAAAAACTTATAAGAAATAAAAATATATATACTTTATTCATTAAAAAAAAATTTACCGTAAAAATATAACCTATATTTAATTAAAACAAAAAAAAGCACAGTATTCTCACTTTCTTAAATCTAAACCCAAGTTTAATTTTTTACGTAAGGTATCAAAAAATGTTTCTGAATGTAATTGTATTGTATTTACATTAATAGTAGATTTTCTGATTTCTATACGCGGTTTCACATTAATTAACGAACTCTTATGATCGTTCGACAACAAAAAATTTGTAAACTCTCCTTCTGCCTCAATAACAATTTTACTTGAATCCGAAATTATAATCGGTCTCACACTTAACGTATGTGGTGCAATTGGCAATATAATAAACGAATTGCTGTTCGGAGCAATAATCGGACCGCCCAAACTTAAAGAATATCCGGTTGAACCCGTAGGCGTACTCACAATAACACCATCAGCCCAAAAAGAACAAAAGTATGAATTATCAATAGATATATTAATTTTAATAAGTTTTAATATATTACTCTTTTGCAACGATATTTCATTCAAGGCAACACCTTGGACAGTATCAGAATTAATTGGCAAAGAATATGACAATAATGTGCGGTGTTGAACATCAAATCGTTGTGAAATAATATCTTGAATAACTGTTTGAATATTGTCAGGGGTAACATCTGCGAGGAACCCGAGTTTCCCGAAATTAATTCCTAACATCGGTTTTTGGTATTGATAAAATAAATGAGCACATTTTAAAAACGTACCATCTCCACCGATACTAAAAATATAGTTGATTTCATATTCATCAATATGAGAAAATACCGGAAAATCGAAGGTGAAAGTTGTGGATTCTAAATGTGTATGAAATGATTTATAAATATAAATCCGAATAGTATTCTCATGAATTAAATGCAATAAGGAATGTATTGATTTAAAATGATTAGCAGAAATAGAAACTCCATATATTGCAATAGACAACATGGTTATATATTTAAATAATTCAATACCGACTCAATTCTATCTTTGTACATAGCGTGCAACTTATCGTAGCCTTCATAATACGTTTTTACATTATACTCAAACCGAGAAAATGTTTGCAAAATTGAACTTATTTCATGGGTATTAAGTTTTATGATAACGTCCATACTTGTAGAATCTTCGCTAATGTCAGTATATAAATTCAAAATTTTAGCATTATTTTCTTCAATAATCCGCGAAATCTGACTTAAACTATAGTCTTGAATTAAAACAGACAAAACAATAATAGCTCCATTACTATGATACGAATAAAGACGGGTAAAAAATTTCATTAACTCATTCGCTGTTATTAAACCTATATAATCATCAGTTTCTTCAACAACCGGAACAGAGGAAAG
>CAZLCY010000107.1:0-2786 GCA_964558075.1 uncultured Bacteroidales bacterium | reverse complement strand
GGAAAGATTTTGGTTGAACACCAATTCGGAAACCTCAAAAACATGCTGATGAGCAAACACTTTTATTTGACTATATTTTTCGGGATGTTTTCCTAAAATTGTGCCATTGTGTGCCATATATATATCTTCTTCTGATACTACCCCACATAACTTGTTGTTTTTTGAAACAACGGGCAAATGAAAAAGCTTATTAATACGCATTCGCTCATAGGCTTCCTCTTCGGTCATATTTTCCGTAAGTGGTTGTATTGAATCAATAAGAAGTGTTCGTGCTATCATAATTATAATTAAAGATACAAATAAAACAAAAAAATCAACTGATTATAAAAAGATACAACTATTTTTTTAACTCAACGAGAATTATATTGTAAATTTACAATCTTAAAATCAAATTACAAATAGTATGACAGCATTAAGTGTTAACATAAATAAAATAGCATTAATTCGAAACTCCCGAGGCGGCAACATGCCCAATGTTCTCCAAATTGCTCTTGATTGCGAAAAATATGGAGCACAGGGCATTACAGTTCATCCTCGTCCGGACGAGCGACATATTCGATATGCCGATGTGCCTGAATTAAAACAACATATTTCAACAGAATTAAATGTTGAAGGATATCCATCAGATTCATTTTTAGACATGGTTACCACGGTAAAACCTGCACAAGCAACTCTTGTTCCCGACCCTCCGGAAGCTCTTACATCAAATGCTGGCTGGGATACCATAAAACATAAAGATTTTTTACAATCTGTTACAAAAAAACTACAGTCTGCAAATATTCGCGTCTCAATATTTGTTGACCCCAACATATCTTTTATAAAAAATGCTCAGGAACTGGGGGCTGATAGAATAGAGTTATTTACGGAACCTTATGCACTTGAATTTACTAAGGATAAAAATTCTGCGATTCAAAAATTTGCGGAAGCTTCCAAATTTGCACACTCGATTGGTCTCGGCATAAATGCCGGTCACGATTTGAATTTAGAAAATTTACACTTTTTTTATGCAAATATTCCTTTTTTAGATGAAGTTTCAATCGGACATGCCTTAGTTTCTGATGCATTATATTATGGATTAGAACAAACAATTACAAGATATCGTAAACAATTACAATAAATCTTTACCCAAAAAAATCATTAAATTCCTTTTTTTTGGGTATACTTGTACTAATAAGATATCTATTGAAAACATGCATGATAAAAAATGTAATCATGACTTAGTTTATTATCTATAAACCACCCAAATAGGCGGAAATAACAAAAAAAGAACTATGAAAAAGAAAAAAAAACATTCAGCTCAACGACAAGAAGATTTAACCGCTAAAATATTACACATATTTCGATCATCTCCCCGAAAGCCTTACAATGTAAAACAAATAAGTTCACGTCTGCACATTACCGACGGAGAAGGAAAAAATAAGATTAATCACACCCTCAATATTCTCAGCCAAAAAGAAGAAATTGAAGAGGTAAATGTCGGCAAGTATCGATTAAAATCACAATCGGGATATATAGTTGGGAAAGTTGATTCCACACCATACGGCACGGCATACATAATTTCTCCCGAAACCGAAGAAGATATATTTATTGCCCCCCCTAACCTCCATCATGCCCTTCATGGGGATACGGTAAAAGTGTATTTATTTGCACAAACATCTCGCAGAAGACCCGAAGGTGAGGTTATTGAAATTTTAGAAAAAGGTCGTCGCGAATTTGTAGGCATTGTTGAAAAAAACAATAAATATGCCTTTGTCATTGTCGACAATAAAAAAGCTCCCTATGATATTTTTGTATCGCATGATGATTTAGGCGGAGCTCAAGACGGTCAAAAAGTTATTGTGAAAATTACAGAATGGCCGAAAAAAGCTAAAAATCCAATTGGAACTATTGTAACAGTGCTTGGTAATGCCGGCGATAATGAAACAGAAATGCACGCAATACTTGCGGAGTTTCAGCTACCATACAAATTTGATAAAGAAATAGAAGATGCTGCACAATATATTCCTGAAGAAATTTCTAAATCGGAAATACAATCACGAAAAGATTTTCGAAACATTACCACATTTACTATAGACCCGCACGATGCAAAAGATTTTGATGATGCCTTATCGATTCAGTTTCTTGAAAACAATACTTATGAAATTGGTGTTCACATTGCAGATGTTACTCATTACATTAGCGAAGATTCAAAACTGGAAAAAGAAGCTCAGGCACGGGCAACATCTGTCTATTTAGTTGACCGTGTGGTGCCGATGCTCCCGGAAAAATTATCAAACAAAGTATGTTCTCTCCGCCCAAACGAAGATAAACTCACCTTTTCTGCCGTATTTACAATTAACGAAGATGCCGAAATTTTATCTGAATGGTTTGGCAGAACAATTATTAATTCTGACAAAAGGTTTGCATACGAAGATGCTCAGAAAGTTATTGAAAACAATAAAGGTGACCTTGCTCGGGAATTAGAAATAATGAATACGCTTGCAAAAAAATTACGGGCAAAACGATTTTCTAACGGAGCAATTGCTTTTGATCGAAAAGAAGTAAAATTTAATATTGACAAAGACGGAAAACCAATCAGTATTTACTATAAAGAATCGAAAGATGCGAACAAACTGATTGAAGAATTTATGTTACTTGCAAATAGAAAAGTAGCAGAATTTATTAGCAAGAAAAAAGGAAAACCAACCTTTGTGTATAGAATTCACGATAAACCGGATGAGTTTAAATTAATGGATTTCTCTAATTTTATTAAAAAATTCGGATATAAAATTAACACTTCCGGTGGC
>CAZLCY010000106.1:0-8473 GCA_964558075.1 uncultured Bacteroidales bacterium | reverse complement strand
TGTACAATGTGTTTGATAAATTAGATGAGGCCGAACGAATTATTATTGTTGCATGTGGCACGTCATGGCATGCCGGACTCGTTGGTGAATATTTGATTGAGGAATTTGCCCGCATTCCGGTTGAAGTGGAATATGCATCGGAATTCAGATATCGAAATCCGATTATTTCAAAAAATGACATCATAATTGCCATAAGTCAAAGTGGCGAAACGGCAGACACTATTGCTGCTGTAAAAATGGCACGAGAATTAGGAGCAACAGTTATCGGCATTTGCAATGTTGTTGGCTCAAGCCTCACCCGAGAAACCGAAGCAGGTGTATACACCCACGCAGGTCCGGAAATTGGTGTTGCATCAACAAAAGCTTTCACCGCACAAGTAACGGTTCTTACCATGATATCGTTATTGTTGGGGAAACGAAGAAAAAAACTTTCAGAGAAAACATATACAACACTTATAAAAGAGCTCTATAAAATTCCGGATAAAATATCACAACTTTTATCACAAAACGAAACATACAAACATATTGCATCACTCTATAAAGATGCAACCAATTGTATTTATCTTGGAAGAGGGGTGTTATTTCCTGTTGCATTAGAAGGAGCATTGAAATTAAAAGAAATATCATACATTCATGCAGAAGGATATCCTGCTGCAGAGATGAAACACGGCCCGATTGCTTTGATTGACGAAAACATGCCGGTTGTTATTATTGCAACAAAAGACCATTCGTACGAAAAAGTTGTAAGTAATATTCAAGAAGTGAAAGCACGAAAAGGGATAATAATTGCTGTAGTTAACGAGGGAGACTCAACAATTGCAAAACTTGCAGACCATGTATTGGAAGTTCCCGAAACACTCCCGGAACTTGCCCCATTAACAACCGTAATTCCGCTTCAACTTTTTTCATACTACATTGCAGTAATGCGCGGGTGCAATGTAGACCAACCAAGAAATTTGGCAAAATCGGTAACTGTTGAATAATGAAAAAAAATATTTCGAACATAGTGATTTTCCGTTTAAGTTCGATTGGAGATATAATTCTCACATCGACATTGGTTCGTTGTTTACGTTCGAAATTTCCTGATGCAAAAATTGATTTTGTGGTAAAACGACAATTTAGGCACATTACCGAATTGATGCCTGAAATTGATACAATACATACATTTAATTCGGATGGTGGCTTTTCGGAACTTCTCTCTTTACGCTCAAAACTCGCCTCTAAAAAATATGATGTAATGCTTGACATTCATAAAAATTGGAGAAGTGCATTTATCCGGAATACCATAGGTGCTCGAAGAGTATATACATACAACAAACATACATTCAAGCGATATATGATGATTCGCTTCAAAATAGACGCTTATCATATAGTACGTCCGGTATATCTTCGTTTTGTCGACGCTGCACAAAAATTAGGTGCTGTGTATGACAATAAAAAAACAGGGCTCACCATTCCGGCTGACACACAAAAACATGTAGACAACTACCTGGAAGACCATGGCATAAAACCACACAAACCTCTCGTTGTGTTATGTCCCGGTGCAAGTTTTTACAATAAAGAATGGCAAAAAGAAAAATTTCTTGAATTGGCTCAGAAGGTAATTACGCAAAAAAACATGCAAGTAGTACTTCTCGGAGGAAGCAAAGAACAAGAAACATGTACGTATATTGCCACAACAATAAACCAAAAAATTCTGAGTGTTGCCGGGCAATTTAATTTAAAAGAATCTGCTGCATTATTAAACCGAGCACAAGCAACCGTTGCAAACGATACAGGAATGCTTCACATGTCGGAAGCATTAAAAGTTCCTGTTGTCGGTATTTACGGGCCAACGGTACGACAATTTGGCTATTTTCCTATATTAGAAAAAAGTAAAGTTGCTCAGGTTGAATTAGCATGCAGACCATGCACAAAAATGGGTATGAATACCTGTCCGAAAGAAACCTTCGATTGTACACAAAAAATCTCCGTTTCTTCTGTATACTCGCAATTATGTTCAATACTAGATTCACCCGTTTTATGAAATTATTAATACATCTCTATTCTTTTTTATATTTTTGCCTAGCCATTCCACTCCTTGGAATACTGAGTTTATTCAACAAAAAAATACGAGAAGGTTTTGTCGGAAGATTTACACAAAATAAAAAAATATCAAAATTTTTATCGAATCGTATTTACAAACAAACCGTTCTTTTTCATAGCTCATCCGTTGGTGAATGGGAACAATCAATTCCTATCATAAAAAAAATCAAAGAAACAAATCCAAACATACATATTGTTGCTCTTTTTTACTCTCCCTCGGGTATGCGTCATGCTCGTAAAAACGAGGTAGATATTTCATTGTATCTCCCATTCGATATGATATGGATAATGAAATCTTTTCTAAAAAAAATATCCCCGTCTGTATGGATTATTTCGAAATATGACATTTGGCCCGGAGCATTATGTGCTGCACACTCCTTAGACATTCCGGTTCTGCTGGCTTCTGCCGAATTAGCCGAAGATTCAAAAAGACATACGGGATTATCTGCTCGTATTAATACTTGTTTTTACAAACACATTACCACTATTTTTCCCGTTTCCGAAGAATACAAAAAACGATTTCTCTCGGTATACCCATATCCCGAAAAACTAATTGTTGCCGGCGATGCCCGATACGAACAAATTATTGAAAAAGCAGAACAAATAGCAACAGAGCCCCCCGTCAATATATTTACTCATCCGGAACCTATTACCATTGTTGCCGGCAGCATTTGGCCGGCAGACGAAAAACATATTTTACCGGCATTTCTGTCTATTTACAAAAAAAATCAGGAAACTCAATTCTTATTGGTACCCCATGAATTACACGAATCACATATATCTGCACTTGAAGAATATTTTCTCAATCAATCGATAGCAACAGAACGTTACACCGATTTACAAGAAAGAAAAACAACAAGTGATTGTCGTATAGTAATAGTTAATACAATCGGATTATTAGCGAAACTATACAAAGGATCGTCAATAGCTTATGTTGGCGGTGCATTTTCCTCCGGGGTTCATAATGTTGCAGAACCTGCTGTTTTTGGCATTCCGGTACTATATGGTCCCAAATATATAAATTCACACGAGGCTGTTCAATTACAGAAACTCAAATCGGGATTTCCAATATTAAACCAAACAGACTGCGAAGAAATTCTGAGCAAATTAATTAGCAATACAGAAGAACGAGAAAAAATAGGAAAACGAGCACAAGATTTTGTGTATTCAAATAAAGGTGCAACTGATATTATAATGAAAGAAGTACAAAAATATATTGACTGATGTGTATTGAGAATACCCGGGTTATTCGGTCACAGCTGAAAATAAATACTATTACTCTCAATAACACAGCAACAAAGTTTTTTCTTTCATACAAACGAAACATACTTTTTTGCAGAAATATTAAATTATGATTGAAATAGATAACACACTAATAAGTCTTGATATTATTGAAAAAAACTTTGTATGTGATTATGCAAAATGTAAAGGTATATGCTGCATAGAAGGTGATTCTGGTGCTCCCGTAAGCAACGAGGAGATTGAAATACTCGAAAAAGACCTTCCGAACATTGTATCATATGTTCCGAAAAAAAATAAAAAAGTATTACAAAAAGAAGGAGTTTATTACATTGATCAGGAAGGCGAAAAAGTAACCAGTTTAGTCGAAAATGCTGAATGTGCTTTTGTTACCCAAAACAATGGCGTTCTTACCTGTTCAATAGAATTGGCATGGAAAGACGGCAAAACAACATTGCAAAAACCCATTTCGTGTCACCTATACCCTATTCGGAGCAAAAAATATCGCGATTTTGAAGCATTAAATTATGACACCTGGCACATTTGTAAAGATGCCGTATGCAAAGGAGACCGTGAAAACATAAAAATATACCAATTTCTTAAAGAAAGTCTCATCAGAAAATATGGCAGAAATTGGTACACACAACTTGAAATGATAGCCACTGAATGGCAGAAACAAATTAAATGACACTTAAATTTTACTAGTATGAGTACACTTCGCTTTGAAGCATTAAAAGGAACAATAATTGACCACAATATGGTAATAATGGAGCCGCCAGCACCAAAAACATCAGATTATTTTGCGTGCAATGTGTTCGATAAACCAAAAATGAAAAAATACCTGTCTCAAAATGCATTCAAACACATTTTAGACTGTATAGATTCCGGTCGAAAAATAGACCGGAAAGTTGCAGACCATATTGCACTCGGCATGAAATCGTGGGCAATGGAAAACGGCTGCACACACTTCACTCATTGGTTTAACCCACTTACAGACGGCACTGCGGAAAAACATGATGCATTCATAGAATTCGAAAAAATTGGAGAAAACCTAATTTTCGAATCCTTTAACGGAGAGCAGCTTTCACAGGCAGAACCTGATGCATCATCATTTCCTTCAGGGGGCATCAGACAGACTTTTGAAGCACGCGGGTATACTGCTTGGGATCCATCATCACCGGCATTTATAATTAATAAAACATTATGTATTCCTACCATTTTCATTTCATACACCGGCGAATCATTAGACCACAAAACCGCTCTATTAAAATCTCTCCAAGCTATTGACAAAGCAGCGGTAAATGTATGTTCTGAATATTTCGACAAAAATGTAAAAAAAGTTACCGCATTTTTGGGTTGGGAACAAGAATACTTTTTAATTGACGAATTACTCTACACCGCACGTCCCGACTTATGCTTAACAGGGAGGACACTTATGGGACACGCATCCCCCAAAGACCAACAATTAGACGACCACTATTTTTCGTCAATTCCCGAACGTGTTACCCATTTTATGAAGCATTTAGAAATAGAAGCATATAAACTGGGGATACCTCTCAAAGCCCGTCACAACGAGGTTGCACCAAACCAATTTGAATGTGCGGCAATTTTTGAAGAATGCAATTTAGCTGTCGATCATAACCAAATTTTAATGGATGTAATGAGAAGAATAGCATCGCACCATAATTTTAAAGTACTCTTCCACGAAAAACCATTTAAAGGAATAAACGGAAGCGGAAAACACAGCAATTGGTCTCTTGGCACAAACACCGGTGTAAATCTTCTCAAACCGGGCAAAAACCCGAAAGCCAATATGCAATTTTTAACCTATATTGTAAACACACTTGTTGCCGTATATGACAATCAGGACTTACTGCGAGCAGCTATTATGAGCAACTCCAACGAATACCGGCTTGGAGCAAATGAAGCACCGCCGGCTATTATTTCCGCATTTTTAGGAACCGAAGTATCAACCATGCTCGACCAGATAGAATCACAGGTGAGTGACAAAATTATGAGTCCCGAAGAAAAAACAAAACTCAAACTCAATATCGGAAAAATACCCGAAGTAATTTTAGACAGTACCGACCGCAATCGAACATCTCCATTTGCATTTACCGGAAATAGATTCGAGTTTCGAGCAGTCGGTTCGCGTGCAAACTGTTCGGTCGCATTAATTGCCTTAAATACCGCTGTCGCAAATCAACTCAACACTTTCAAAGAAAAAGTAGACACCCTCATTGCAAAAGGTATAAAAAAAGATGAAGCAATTCTACGCACACTTCGAAAACTTATTACCTACTCAAAATCAATACGATTTGATGGTGACGGATATAGCGATTCATGGATTTCGGAAGCAATAAGAAGAGGGCTTACAAATATAAACATTACCCCAATATCCCTCGAAGCATACCTTCAACCCAAAACAGTAAAAATGTTTGAAAAGTTGAATATAATGACAGAAAAAGAACTCGAATCGAGAGTCGAGATTAGAAATGAAATATATAAAAAAGAAATACAAATCGAAAGTCGCGTATTAGGTGATTTAGCTATAAATCACATTATTCCAACTGCAATAAAATATCAAACACGACTTATAGAAAACGTAAAAGGTTTACGTGAAATAATGGGAGAAGAATTCAAAACTCTTGCAGCTAACGAATTACTAAACATTCGAGAAATTTCGGAACATACCGAAGCAATACGACACAAAGTGGAAAAAATGCGTATCGAACGTGCCAAAGCAAACAAAAATCCGGTAATAAAAAAACAGGCATTATTATATGCACAAAATGTAAAACCATATCTCGAAGAGATTAGAAAACATATAGATACATTAGAAACTATTATTGATAACGAATTATGGCCATTACCAAAATATCGTGAGATGTTATTTTTATAAAAAAATGCTATTTTTTACCCTTTAAAAATAAATGATATCAGGCATGTATTTTTATGATTTCATGGAGATTAAATAATATTTTAACGCAAGTGTCCAAAACAAAAAATCTCATTAACAGTGTTTTAGAGAAAATGGGGGTTTTGTCACTTTTGCATTAAAATATTCAGCCATGATGTTTCAAGCTAAATGACGTTTTGAAATCACAGGAATTTCATATATTTTTGAATTGCAAAATTATGTGCAAAATTCAAGAAAATAGATTATTGAATTACGAATTATTAACTAACATTTTTTAACAATGACAAATTTAACAAAAAATCAAAAACTCATCGATTGGGTAAACGAATGGGCAGAATTATGCCAACCTGATTCAGTGTATTGGTGTGATGGTTCTGAAGAAGAGAACGACCGCCTTAACGACATGATGGTAGCAGCCGGATCTGCTGTAAAATTAAACGAGGAAAAACGACCAAATTCGTTTTATTATCAATCAGACCCGAGTGATGTTGCTCGTGTAGAAAACAGAACATACATCTGTACAGAAAAAGAAGAAGATGCGGGACCGACAAATAACTGGTACGACCCTAAAGAAATGAAACAAATCCTTCGTGATAAATACAAAGGATGTATGAAAGGACGTACTTTATATGTAATTCCATTTAGCATGGGACCACTTGGTTCTGATATTGCAAAAATTGGTGTTGAATTAACAGATTCGGCTTACGTTGTTACCAATATGAGAATTATGACCCGTATGGGAAAAGCTGTTCTTGACGTATTAGGAGACAGTGGAGAATTTAACCCCTGTGTACACTCAGTAGGTGCTCCGTTAGCGGAAGGACAAGAAGACGTAGCATGGCCTTGTGCTCCGATTGAAGAAAAATACATTACACACTTCCCTGAAACAGGCGAAATTTGGTCGTATGGTTCGGGTTACGGAGGTAATGCATTATTAGGTAAAAAATGTTTAGCTCTTCGTATTGCATCATATATGGCAAAAGAAGAGGGTTGGTTAGCTGAGCACATGCTTATTTTAGGTCTTACAAGTCCTGAAGGCGAAACAAAATATATAGCGGGTGCATTCCCATCAGCATGTGGTAAAACAAACTTAGCAATGCTTATTCCAACTATTCCGGGATGGACAGTAAAAACTGTTGGTGACGATATCGCATGGATGAAGTTTGGTGCAGACGGACAATTATATGCAATTAATCCAGAAGCCGGATTCTTTGGTGTAGCTCCGGATACTTCTATGAAAACAAATCCAAATGCAATGCTTTCATTACATGCTAACAGTATCTTTACAAACACCGGCTTAACTCCTGACGGAGATATATGGTGGCCTGGTATCGGTGTTGATTGTCCTGATGGTACAACAACATGGAAAAACGAAAAATATACTACCGGTAGCGATGTGCAAATTGCTCACCCAAATGCTCGTTTTACTGCTCCTGCAAGCCAATGTCCGGTTATTGACTCTGAATGGGAAAACCCTGCAGGTGTACCAATTTCCGCAATCTTATTCGGCGGACGTCGTCCTTCTACTGTACCTCTTGTATATGAAGCACGCGACTGGAATCACGGTACATTCATGGGATCAATTGTTGGTTCTGAAGTTACTGCAGCTGCTATTGGTCTTCAAGCAGGTGTTCGTCGTGACCCATTTGCAATGGTTCCATTCTGTGGATACGACATGGCTGAGTACTTTGCTCACTGGATTAAAATCGGAAAAAATGCTCCGGATCAATCTAAATTACCACGTATATTCAACGTAAACTGGTTCCGTAAAGATGAAAACGGTAAATTTATCTGGCCTGGTTTCGGTGAAAACTCTCGTGTTCTTAAATGGGTATTCGACAGATGTAACAATAACGCAAATGTTGTTGAAACTCCGATTGGTTTTGTGCCAACAGCTGACGATATCGACATTAATGGATTAGACTTATCAACAGAAGACATGAAAGAATTGCTTAAAGTTGATAGCAAGCTTTGGAAAGACGAAGTAGTGTTAATTAAAGAACACTATGACCGATTCCCTAATCTTCCACAAGAATTGAAAGATGAGTTAGCAAAATTAGAAGCTGCTTTATAATATAAGCACTTTGTTCATATAAAAAAAGGTTGTCTGTTTCTATAGACAACCTTTTTTTTGCTTTGTGAAATTGGATTACATACTATTTTCTGTGCAATCCTATATAGTGCCTGCTGAGAAAACTCTTATTTTTTCAAATAACTCAAAAAAAATAA
>CAZLCY010000105.1:0-8558 GCA_964558075.1 uncultured Bacteroidales bacterium | reverse complement strand
GTTTTTCATTGCATTGTAAAACAAATTCTATAAAACCCGGTGCAGTTTTTTGCACAGAAAATGGTAATTCATTTGAAAATGCAGAATATTCTGTTTTTGGATATCCGAATAAAAAAATACCATTATCTCGTGCCAGAGAATTTGGAGCCTCTATTCTGTCGGGAGAATCATGATTTCCGGCAATTGCAATCACCGGGCGTGAACCATTATTTGACAATCGCTTTAAGGTAGTATATAATAATTCTACAGCATCAACCGGAGGATTGAATGTATCAAACAAATCTCCTGCAATAATAACGGCATCAACTTGTTGTGCCTCGGCAATAACACAAATTTCATCTAATACCTGCCGCTGTTCTTCTATTCGATAAACCGAACCTAATCGTTTTCCGATGTGCCAATCTGATGTATGTAAAACTTTCATTCCGGATGTTTCATATTTATATTATAGTGTAAAAATACAAATTAAGACCACACAAAAAAAAATAAGTATACAATTACGATTCTCAAAATTATTTATATTTTTGTTTTTCATCGCAAATACAATAAACATATTATGACGAAACAAAACAAAAAAATTTACATTGGCTTCGATATTGGTTCAGTATCTATTGATACCGTAATAATGGATATCAATAAACATATTTTAAACACAAGATATACCTATACTCACGGACAACCTTTTGCTGTGTTGTACGATGTTTTTCAAGGCATTCTTTCTGAATATCCGGAAGAGTCAATATCACAAATTGCAGTAACCGGTACAGGCGGAAAAATTGGTGCAGATTTATTAAACGGTCATTTCGTAAATGAAATCATTGCACAGTCCTCATCCGTTTCTCAGTTATATCCTGAAGCAAGAACAGTAATTGAAATGGGTGGAGAAGATTCAAAATTAATTCTCATGGATTCGAAAGAATCTGTCGAACAATCTCAATTATCTGATTTTTCTATGAATTCTTTATGTGCTGCCGGTACGGGTTCTTTTTTAGATCAACAGGCCTCACGTATAGGTGTTTCTATTGATACGGAATTTGGCGAACTGGCACTCAAATCAGAAAATCCACCACGTATAGCAGGACGATGTAGTGTGTTTGCAAAAAGTGACATGATACATCTTCAGCAAATTGCAACACCTATTCACGATATAGTTGCCGGTCTCTGCTATGCTGTAGCACGAAATTATAAAAGCACACTTGGGCGAGGAAAAACACTTGAAAAACCCATCCTGTTTCAAGGTGGTGTGGCAGCAAACAAGGGCATGAGAAAAGCTTTTGCAGATATACTTAATATAAAAGAATCCGAACTCATAATTCCGGAACATTATGCATGTATGGGTGCAATCGGTGCCATATATCATACATTAAATAATGAGAAATCGGAAGACAAACAATTTCAAGGACTTTCTAAACTTTCGGAATATCTCTCAAAAAACAAACGAGATTCTCAACATTTAGAGCAGCTTAAAGAATCAAAAGCTGTGTATAACAAAGAAATAATTGATATATCAACAAAAACTGAAAAAGTTCCGGTTTATTTAGGTCTTGATATTGGTTCATTAAGTACAAATTTAGTTTTAATAGATGAGCATAACAATGTTGTTGCTCGTCGGTATCTTCCAACAGCATCGAAACCTTTAGATGCTATACGGCGAGGCTTAGACGAAATTCAAGAAGAAGTAGGTGATAAAGTAGAAGTCAAAGCAGCAGGCACAACGGGTTCGGGGCGATATTTAACCGGAGATTTTATAGGTGCGGATACTATACAAAACGAAATTACGGCACAGGCAACAGCCGCTATTTCGTACGACCCGACTGTTGATACCATTTTTGAAATTGGCGGACAAGACTCAAAATATATTCGTATAGAAAATGGTGTAGTTGTAGATTTTGAAATGAATAAAGTCTGTGCTGCCGGTACCGGTTCATTTTTAGAAGAACAAGCCGAAAAGTTAAATATAAATATTAAAGAAGAATTTGGCACACTCGCACTTTCTTCAAAAACACCTGCTAAACTTGGCGATAGATGTACTGTTTTTATGGATTCTGATTTGAATGCTCAAAAACAAAAAGGTGAATCTACACAAAATCTCGTTGGCGGTTTAGCTTATTCTATTGTTTATAATTACATAAATCGGGTAATTGGTAATCGTAAAATTGGGGATAAAATATTTTTTCAAGGTGGCGTTACCAACAATAAAGCTGTTGTTGCAGCTTTTGAAAAAGTTACCGGAAAACAAATAACTATTCCTCCTCATTTTGATGTTACAGGTGCTATTGGTGCAGCTATATTAGCACGAAAAGAAATTCAAGAAACACATAAAGAAACTCGTTTTAAGGGTTTTGAAGTAAGTAAAATACCCTATTCGGTAGACAAATTTACCTGTAAAGCATGTTCTAATTATTGTGAAATAAGACGCATAAAAATTGAAGGTGAACCAAAACCTTTGTTTTTTGGTGGCAGATGCGACAAATATGAGGTTGAAGAGCGTAAAGGTAAAGGTGAAGGAATACCGAATTTATTTAAAGAACGAGAACGGATTCTTGAAAAGAATTTTGTCCAAGAAGAAAAAAAAGGTCGTATAAGCATCGGTATTCCTCGTGGCTTAATGGTGTATTATCAACAATTTCCGTTTTGGCATACATTTTTTGAAGAATTAGACTTTCATATTGTCGTGTCGAAACCAACAGACAAAAGCACAATTTCACGTTCTATTGAACTTTTAGCTTCTGAAACGTGCTTTCCGGTAGAAGTAATGCACGGACATATTGATAATCTTTTGGAACAAAATGTTGATTATATTTTTTCACCTTTTATTGTAAATGCAAAAGGAAATTTGTCTAATCCCACAAATAACCCGAACTGTCCGTGGGTTCAGACATATCCATTTATGGTTCGTGCTGCATATCACGACGAAAAAATTAAAGACAAATTTTTAATACCAACCCTGCATTTTCGGTGGTTTGAAAAAGTTCTCGTAAAGGAATTAAGTTCTTTTATGAAAGCTCAGTTCGGTATCAAAAAATCAAAAGTAAAACAAGCTATCAGTAAAGCTGATGAGGCTCAGATTACATTTGAGAAAACACTTACCAAACGAGGTGCAGAAGTTTTAGCAAATCTTCCAAAAGACAAACAAGCTCTCGTTATTTTCGGAAGACCATATAATACAACCGATCCAAATTTAAATTTAGGTTTAGCTGAAAAACTCATTAATTTGAATGTTTTACCGATTCCATTAGATTTTCTTCCGCTCCACGAAGTAAATGTTTTTGATGATTATCCTATGATGTATTGGCCTAATGGTCAGAAAATTATTGCCGGGGCTAAATATGTGCAAAAACACCCTGATTTATTTGGTGTCTATATGAGTAATTTCCGGTGCGGACCGGATTCGTTCTTGAAACATTTTGTGTATCACGAAATGAAAAATAAACCCTACCTAAATTTAGAGGTTGACGAACATGGAGCAGATGCCGGGATGATTACTCGTTGTGAAGCATTTTTGGATAGCTTAAAGGGCTATAAACAAAATCGAGAAAATACCAAGACTGTATCTCTTGATACAGAAAAAATTATGGTAAAACATTCGCAATCAACCAAAGGAAGAACACTCTATTTTCCCTATATGCGTGACACGGGATTTGTGATATCGGCAGCATCAAGATATTGTGGAATTGATGCACATTCCCTTCCTATGCAAAACGAGCGTGATATAGAACTTGCACGCAAATATACGAGTGGTGACGAGTGTTTTCCTCTTATTTGCACCACCGGCAGTTTCTTAAAAAAATTAATTGACGACAAAGCTGATCCGAAAAAGACAGCATTCTTTATGCCTGACCACAATGGTCCCTGCCGTTTTGGTGAATATAATAAACTGCAAAGAATAACATTTGATATGCTTGGTTTTGAGGATGCAAAAATCATTTCTCCAAGTAATGATGACGCATATGCAAATATTTCGGGAGGACAGTCAGGTAAATTCAGAATTGCCGCATGGAAAGGTATGGTTGCGGTTGATTTATTACGGAAACTTCTTCAAGAACGAAGACCATATGAACAAGAAAAAGGGGAAACAAACACTGTTTATAAAGAATATTTAGATAAAATTATTCATTCTGTAGAACATGGTGCAAAGGACAGTATAGACATATTGGAATCTGCGGCTAAAAGATTCTCTCAAATCCCTGTCCATAATCAGAACAGGAAACCCGTAATACCAATAGTTGGTGAAATTTTTATGCGCGACAATGCCTTTTGTAGTGGCAATATTGTTGAACGTATTGAAGAATTGGGGGGTGAAACGATTATGGCGCCGCTAAGTGAATGGCTTTCGTACTCTACATACCGATATTGGAGAGATAGTTTGTGGAAGCAGGATATGCTTGGAATGTGTAAAGCAAAAGTGCAAGATTTTTCACAAAAAGTAATGGCAAAAAAATTACATAAAGCTGTTGAAGACGTTGCTGAGATGGAACGTGAAATTCACATTAAAGAAATGATTTCTCGTTGTTCACCATACATTCATAAAGATTATGATGGTGACCCGCCTCTTGCATTTGGTACTGTTTCTGCACTTACACACACACAAATTTCCGGTGTTATAAATGTGTTACCATTTTCATGTATGCCGGGAACTCTTATTAGTTCGGTTTCACAAGTATTCCGTAAAAATCATAACAATATTCCATGGGAAAATATCACTTTTGATGGTCAGGAAGATGCATCCATTGAAACTCGTTTACAGGCATTTATGCATCAGGCAAAAGAATATTCAAAATTACACGAATTCGACAAAGCCAGAGTTTGGTAATAAAAATTACAATTTTGATTAGACATAAAAAAAAGAGGCTGTTATGATATTTATGCAGCCTCTTTTTTTGAGATAATTTTATTTATTTCTTTATAATTTTATATTGGTGTAAAGCATTGTTTACTCGAAGCTGAACAATATAAAACCCGGGTAAATAATCATATAATGAAACTTTCGACAATTGTGTGTTTACATTATTTTGGTAAACTAATTTTTGTCCCTGCTGCGAATAGATACTATATGAAGCATTTTTGAAATTATCCGGTAATTGAATAATCAATTCTTGAGCATTATTAACAAATACATTCGGATTTTTATTTTGATTGAAATTGTCTACTGAAACTGCCGGTTCCTCAGGTTCCTCAGGTTCTTCCGGGTTCTGCGGTTCCTCAGGCTCCTCATTACCATCACCATCTTCTGGTATTAATGAACCTTCCCAATTTTTTATTACTTCATACACATATGTACCCGAAGTGGTTAAGTCGGAATCATCCCAATATCCATATTCACTGACACCGGAAACTAATGCAGATGCTCCTTCATTTTTATCATTCAGTGCCCAATTACAGTGAGTAATATCATGCTCTTTCATAAAAGCAACCCACGCATCACTTGATTCTGTATCGACTCCACCATCACCATTTGCATCGACTGTTCCCCATTCGGTAATAATAATTGCTATTCCATCATCCATTGCATCGACAATTCTATCTCTCAACCATTGCGTATGGGTTCCGGCATAAAAATGTGCAGTATATGCAATATTATCATATCCGGTAATAGGATTAGCAGCTGCATCATCAACTTTTTGTGACCAAACAGGTGTGCCGACCACAATTATATTATCGGGGTCATGTTGTCGAATAGCAGCAATTACCGCTTCAGCATATGGTTTAATAACGGTAGACCACGAAACATCGAGAGGTTCATTGTAAATCTCATAAATAATATGAGGATTGTCTCCATATTCTTGTGCAATTGCACTGAAAAAATTAATTGCTTCTGTTTGATTATTCTCCGCTTGGTGAGAATGCCAATCGACAATAACATACATCTCATTATCTATTGCAGCATCAATTACTGTTATAACTCTGTCGTAATTTGCTGTTTTATTTTGTGCACTCGTCAAATACCCACCACTTTCGTCCACTCCCATGGCAGCACGAATAATGGTAGCATCCCAATCCTGAGCAACCCAGTCTACAACATCAGCAGTATAATATTTATCGCCTCCCCACCAGCTATTACTCCAAAATAAACTGGGTCCGGCAAAACTTACTGTATCGGAATATTGATTAACTATTTTACTTCCATTAATAGATAATTGCCCATGATAATCTGCCTTTCCTTGAGTTTGGGTTGATTGAGCAATCGATAATTGAAACGAAAACCCACATAATATAAATAAGTATAGAATTTTTTTCATAAAAAAACATTTACAGTTAGTATTTAATTTAGGTACGATAAAAACAACCAAAAGATATAAAAACCCTACATAATCTCTGCCCGAAAACTCAAAATAAAAACTTTTCTCGCAAGCACTCAAAAAAAATCCTGAAATCTTATTTAATAAGACTTCAGGATTATATATAGTAAAAAAATGTCAAAAAATTATTTTCCGAATTTTTCAGCTATTAAATATTCAGCTATTTGCACCGCATTCAAGGCAGCACCTTTTCGAATCTGATCACTTACACACCAAAAAGAAATACCATTTGGATTCGTTAAATCTTCCCGAATTCTTCCCACAAAAACATCGTCTTTACCGGCAAGATTAAACGGTAACGGGTATTCATTATTTTCCGGATTATCAATAACTGTAATTCCTTTAAAATTTTCGCACGCTTCACGAAATTGTTGAGGCGACACAGGTTTTTCCGTTTCTGCCCAAACAGCTTCTGAGTGAGCTCTCATAACAGGCACACGAACAGTTGTCGCACTTACCTTAATATCTGAATGCATAATTTTTCGTGTTTCATTATACATTTTCATTTCCTCTTTTGTATATCCGTTATCGGTAAACACGTCAATATGAGGAATTACATTACATAATAATTGATGAGAAAATTTTTCAACTTTCAACTCATTACCGGCAGCATAATCCGCAATTTGTTGCTCAAGTTCTGCCATTCCCATAGCACCTGCACCACTTGCCGATTGATATGAAGATACATGCACTTTAGTAATATGAGAAAGATTTTCAAGTACCTGTAATGCTACCACCATTTGAATGGTTGTACAATTCGGATTTGCAATAATATTTTTAGGTGCATTAAGAGCATCTTTTTTATTCACTTCCGGAACAACTAAAGGCACATTTTCGTCCATACGAAACGCACTTGAATTATCAATCATTATAGCACCGTGTTTTGTGATTGTTTCAGCATATTCAAGAGAAGCACTACCACCGGCAGAAGTTAAAGCGATATCTATGTCTTTAAAACTATCGTCGTGTTTTAATTCTTTTACCGTTATTTGTTTTCCTTTAAAATTAAATTTAGCACCTGCACTTCGTACTGAACCGAATAACACTAGCTCGTCTATCGGTAAACTTCTTTCTTCGAGTATTTTTAAAAACTCCTGGCCAACCGCTCCGCTGACTCCTACAATTGCAATTTTCATACTTTTTGTTTAGTTTAACATTATTTAAAAAATAATTTATACTTTTGTATTACGCAACAAAAATACATTTTAAAACCATGAAATGCAACGGAATATTATTGTGCTTATACATATTTTTTTATGTTTCTGCCACAGGTCAAGTTACACTTAATTTCAACAATTCACCTCTTACCTCATCGTATCAAAATGATTCGCTGTACGATTCTGATTCATTGTTATGGCATTATTGCTATGCGAAATCGGGAAATATATCTCAAAACGAGACTGCTCTTTGTCTCGGAAAAAATATCGATTCGTATGTAATTTCAGATTCATTACCCAATGGTATTTCATCTCTTACATTTTTCTACAAACAAGCATACTCAAGTAATTGTTCAGCTTATATTTTTGTTAATGATTCGTGTGTTGACACGATTACAAGTTCAAATACTGATACGACATTTGAATATTCTTCTCCTCTCTATTCGTATAATCCCTGTGTAATAAAAATTCAACAAGCATCACACTCGTCCGGACAACTCTTAATTGGTTCTGTTTCGTACACAAAAGCATGGGAGCCTGAAATTCCTTTTCAGCTTTGGTCATATTCTCTTACCGACTCCGTTTTAATAGCCGTTTTTTCTGATACAATTAATTCTTGTTCTGTTACGTATAATTCGAATAAAAATATCACTAATATTCAGCATTCACATGATTCGATTATACTACCTGTTCATGAAAAAATGTGTGGAAATACCTGTTTTCAATTCTCTGTTACAAACAAAAAACACGAACTGTTAGATACGAATATTTGCGTTGTTTACACGAAAAAACCTGAATTACACGACATTATTATTACCGAAATTATGTGTAATCCAAATCCGTCGATAGGATTAGAAGAAAAGGAATACATAGAACTATTCAATCGCTCTGATTGCCCGATAAATCTAAAAAACATTCAACTTGTAGTCAATGAAAGTATCTATGAATTACCTCATATTATATTAAAATCCCAACACCATATATGCATATATAACAGTATTTTAACAGAAGAAAGGGTGTCTGAAAAAATAATTTCTATTCCCGGCATTCGTGCTCTCAATAATAATGAAGCAACAATAGCTCTATTAAACGGAAATAATAT
>CAZLCY010000104.1:0-8635 GCA_964558075.1 uncultured Bacteroidales bacterium | reverse complement strand
GAAGGAGAGAAAGGAACAGCAAATATCAGAATTATTGGAGAGGTAACGGATCCGAAAATTTCTCGACCAAGCCAATCTATCTGTGAAGGAGCAGAATATCCTCCCCTTTTACAATCAGATGAATCAAACACGGAGTGGTATACAAATGCCGATTTAACAGACTTACAACAATTCAACATATCATATCGTCCCGATTTAGAAAGTTTAGAACTCGGTAAAAACACCTTTTATACTCGAAAAGTTGTAAAGGTCGGAATGAAATCATGCTATAGTGATGTGGTTGAAGCATATGTAAATGTTATTAAAACCCCTACAATAAAAATCTCTAAAGACATTACAAGTTGTGACGGTGATGAAATAGAAACCTTATATGCAATAGATCTTGAACCTGATTATAGAATTAATCCGCAAATGGAAGGAGAAGTTGAGTGGTATCAATTAGGTCAATACTCTGCATCGGGAGAAACATTTACACCGAATGCAAGCAAACTAAAAACTGATGGCGTAGGAAACACAATAACAGCAAAATATACAGTTGTACGAGATGGTATTGAATGCCGGAGTGATGAAGCTCATACAACATATTTTGTTCGCTCTCGTCCTGAACCGGGTGTTGTAGACAAAACCCCTATTTGTGCAGGTGAATTTGCAGATGTCAGCTCACAGGTAACTGTTGATATTGAAACCAATGAGCCTGTTGCATGGTCAAGTCCGTATATTGAGGACGGGGCTGTATCATACACTGATAGTATAACAATATCAGGATATGTAATAGAATCATACGGCACCGGATATATGCCTGTTGAAATTCTCACATTTTACGATGATTACAGAACATGTAATACACTCATTTCGGATTCTATATACCTGGCACCAATGCCTGATTCAAAAATAGTAGGAAACTACCATGTCTGTGAAAACACGATGGAATCATATTACACTATTGAACATGCAAGTTTAGCTAATGAGTATATATGGGAAGTTACGGGAGATAGAATATCATATATAAAAAATGATCAGTATGAAAACGCTCGCTATATAGATTGGCACGAACCGGGAATTGACACAATTTATGTGCAGGTAACATCTCCCGAAGAATGTGTTTCTGAAGACACAATGGTTGTTCACGTGTATCCCAACCCAAAAGCTCACTTTTCGTGGAGCAAACCTGGAGCAGAATATGAAGTGTACTTTCAAGACAGTACTATCCAAGATTCATTAGTAGAATATGGACCAAACGACAGTTTAATTGCAATAGAAATACCATATACTACATCTTGGTATTTTGGAAGAGGCGATGATACCGTATTTACGCAAGAATATGAAGACAGATTTGAAACAATTAGAGAGAAATTCAAATACGGCTATCATGATGTTTCAATGAAAGCAACGAATCAGTTTGGTTGTTCTAATACGTATACCGACGAGATTTACGTTGATATCCGCACCGGGCTATATCTACCAAATGCGTTTGCACCGATGAATCCAGCTCATGGAGTTCGCTATTTCCAACCTAAAGGATTTAACCTTGCAACATTTAAAATTTGGGTATATGATGTGTGGGGTAATCTTGTATGGTATGGTCAATGGGACGAAAAAACTGATAAAGATGCAGAATTGCCAATGTGGGATGGTCGATATAACGGAAAGGTTTTAAAATCAGACACCTACATTTGGAAAGTGGAAGCACAATTTATGAACGGTGAATACTGGAAAGGTATTCCTGATGGAAAAGGAGGATTTGACACATACGGTTCGGTTATTCTGATTCGATAATTAAATCTTATTGATAAACATACAAAAAAGAGGCTGTCATACTTAACAGCCTCTTTTTTTTTGTAGAATGATTTCACCTAACTGAGAATAATAATATCATCCTTTCTTTTTTTTAACAGACATATTTAAAAAAAAACTTCTATCACAACATCTGTGATTAATTTTATTTGTAAAATAATACAAATGATATTAAAATAACATTTGATATGAGGATTAAATATGTGCACTATTTTTCTTTCAAACTAATTGTGGCAAAACCCTTACCCTTACGAATCTTGGTGGAAGCAGGAAACAAAAAAAAACTTTTCGCAAAGAGTATATCTATGCTTTATACAAAGCAGGATTATTTACACAAATATTACGAAGAAAAAAGTGCAGGCATGCACCTATTTTTTCTGCACACTCAATCTATTCAAAAAAAAAGAACTGACTCAAAGAGACAGTTCTTTTATTAAACCAATATTTTATAACCGGAATACCTATACGTTAATACATTACTGTATCAACACACAAACCATTCTTATAATATGAAACACCTTTTTTTTGACCATCTTCGTACACAACCGATATTTTTTGATTTGCAAATCGGTCTACAAAAACCCATGTTCCGATTTTCACATTATTTTCATATTCAGCTTCAGCCATCACATCACCATCAGGAAAATAACGAACACTTTTGCCATATAACAAACCATTTTTATACTCTCGTTTTTCACGAACAGAGCCATCTTCATAATAATCGGTATATTCACCATGCAATTTATTATTTACAACATGTGCAGTAAACAACAACACACCTTCATCTGAATATTTTTGAACTACCTGAACATCTTGCGAAGCCGGTACATTTGCTGCAATATCGTTTTGAGCAAAAGCAATATTTCCGAAGAAAAACAATAACGATATTAATATATATTTTGTTTTCATAACCTTAATGTTAAATTATTATTACTAATTACACTACAAATATACAACATGTTTACACTAATTTTACATAGCAACATTAAACTTAACTATTTATTAACATTAGAATTGAAGGCCCATACAACAAAATTATATAAAAAAAATTATGTATATTTATACAAAAATAAGGATTGAATGAATCAATTTGAACAGACATTATTAAAGCATTGGGGCTACAAACAGTTCAGGCCACTCCAACTTGACATTATCCAAAGTGTGTATAAGGGAAACGACACATTGGGTCTCATGCCAACCGGTGGAGGAAAATCAATCACATTCCAAGTATACTCATTAATGAAAGAAGGTATTTGTATAGTGGTAACTCCTCTTATTGCCCTTATGAAAGATCAGGTAGACAACCTGAGAGCAAAAAAGATTAAAGCTATTGCAATATATTCGGGAATGAGTAGACGCGAAATAGATATTGCATACGACAATTGTATATACGGAGACATAAAATTTTTGTATATCTCCCCCGAACGCTTGAGCACCGAGCAGTTTAAAGAAAAAATTCAGCACATGAATGTTAATTTAATAACGGTTGATGAAGCCCATTGCATTTCTCAATGGGGGTACGATTTTAGACCATCGTATCTTGAAATAGCAAACATACGCGAATTAATACCAAACACACCTGTTTTAGCACTTACAGCAACAGCAACAAAAGATGTTGTCGAAGACATTCAAGAAAAACTACGGTTCAAGAAAAAAAATGTTCTCACAAAAAGTTTTGAGCGCAAAAACCTTACTTATTTAGTAAAAGAAAAGCAAGACAAACTCGGATTCATCCTTTCAATTTGCAATAAAATTAAGGGATCAGGAATTGTGTATGTGCGAACCAGAAAAAAAACAAAAGAAATCGCATCTGCTCTTATACAGAAAGGACTTAAAGCCGATTTTTATCATGCCGGTTTAGATTCTTCAACACGTCAACTCAAACAAGAACAGTGGATGAAAAACCCACACGGCATAATGGTAAGCACAAATGCTTTTGGCATGGGAATAGATAAACCAAATGTTCGTTTTGTCTTGCATTATGATTTACCGGAATCTCTCGAAGCATATTTTCAGGAAGCCGGACGAGCCGGACGAGATGGTAAGGAATCGTATGCCGTACTCCTTTTTAACAAAACCGACATTACCACAATAAAAACTCATTTCACAAAAAAATTCCCTGATATTGCCTACATAAAAAATGTATATGAAGCCCTGGGGAATTACTATCAAATTCCCGTGGGAAGTGGTAAAGGTAATGCGTACGACTTTTTTATTGCCGAACTCTGCAAGACTTATAAATTAGATATTATAAAAACACACAACAGCATTAAAATTCTTGAAGAAGAGGGCTATTTTTATGTCTCCGAATCAGCCGAAACACGTTCGCGGGTTAAATTTATTGTAGATAGAAATTCATTATACAAATTTCAAATTGAACATTCAAATTTTGATATTTTCATTAAATTGTTACTGAGAACCTACTCCGGAATATTTACGGAATACGTTCCAATATCAGAAGAGTTTCTTGGAAAAAAAGTAAATGCAGAAACAGAACTTATTTCAAAATATTTAATAGCACTCGCAAAAATTGGTATTATCAGTTATTATAAAGCGAAACAAAATCCTCTTATATACTATACAGAAGAACGAATACCACAGGATACACTTTACATTTCCAAAGAAAAATACGACATACTCAAAGAGCGTCAAAAAAACAGATTAGAAGCACTCTTGCAATATGTAACAAACGAATCGAAATGTAGAAGTTTACTCCTTTTGGATTATTTTGGCGAAAAAAACAAAGCTCGATGTGGAAATTGTGACACCTGTCGTAAACGAAACGAACTGAAACTATCTCAAACTCAATTTGACAATATTCTTGAAATAATCAAAAAAATCACTCAAAAAGAATCTATTCCTACCCATGAAATTATTCAACAAATTGATGCTCGGGAAGAAGATATTTTAAAAGTGATAAATTATCTTCTCGACAATAAAAAAATAACCTATACCGGTGCCGGTCGGTTATTATGGAATATTCCATAACAAGAAAAATTCTTTTGTCCAGCAGGCATAAGGCTTATACTATGTAAAATGTATTGTTGGTTTTCTCGCAAAGCTGCAAAGAGGGCAGAAATAGGCAAGAGGCAGAAAGCAAATAGGCAAAGGCGGAAATTTCATGCATCTCATATTATCTCTGTTTTTCTAAAATAATTTGTGCAGCAATTTGTATGTTGAAAAATGCAAACCATGGCACGACTTCGCTCACCACAAATTATTCACCACGGAGAACACAAAGAGCCACAGAGTTTGTAACAATTAATCACTACCCGAAAAAATTACTCAATCAAAAACCGCACATAAATACTTGAGGTAATGGTAATTTTTTTAAACTGCAAGGGTTGAGATTCTTCCTTCTGTTTAATAGAATACGACACATTTGCAAGTTCATATTGTCGATACGGGCGAGCATCTGCATTTTCTCTCACATACAAAGCCTTACCGGTTTTTTGTCCGATTGCTGCGAGCAAATAATCAGCCTTTTCTTTCGCTGCAACAATAGCCTCAACCCTTACCTCTTTGGTAATATTCTCAATCTGTGAGTGACTTACATGCGATATACGAGCATCATTAATATGAATAGTTTGTAGTTTTTCGAAAACCTTGCTTACCATGTCGGCATTTTCAACCTTCAGCAAATAATAGGTTTGAGAAATAATATCCTCACGAAACCATGAGACATTGGTATAATTTGCATCAGCATCAGATAAAAATAAATTATCTAAAGAAATTCCGAGTTTTTGAATTTCATTTTTTAATTTTTGTTCTTGCTCAGGAACTGTTATTTTACTCCGACCGTCAACACGTTCCTTAATTGTAATATGAATGAATATTTCATCGGGAATCACTTCACGTTCAGCATTACCCGTAAGTTCAATTACAGGAAGTGCGTCGTTGTTTTGTGTGGTAGTTTGGGCAAAGCCGGTAGTAGCAAAAAAACCACACAAAATAAAGGGAAGAATAAAAAGATTTTTTTTCATTGCTCTATATTTATTGTTTGTCATGAAATAATTTATAAAAGTACAAAAAGATTTATTCATGCAAGAGACATTGGAAAAATAATTGATCAATGTACCCTTCGGGAGTTAAAACCCAGGCTTTTTTGGTTCCGGTATGAACAAAATTAAGTTTTGAAAAAAGATGCAAACTGGGAAGGTTAATCTGCGATATTTCGGCATACAACTGGTTCAAAAAAAGAACATCTCGCACATATTTTTTAACACAGGCTATAGACTGCTGAGCATATCCTTTATTTTGATATTCCGAAGCAATAAACACACCTATTCCACATCGTTTATTGTGGGGGTCAAAATCGAATAAATCGACCATACCGACAGGAAAAGTACTATCTTTTACCTCAACTATCAAGCGCAATTGTTTCACAGAATAGATATCTAAATGTGCAGCAGCAATATACTTCTGCAAAATATCACGAGAAAACGGTGTTACCGTCGAACTAACAAGCCAAACATCTAAATCATTCTCCCAATTATACAATATATCAATATCCTGTGGCTCAAGAGCTCTCAGTTTAATTTTATCTGTTTCTAATACGTGATGATATATCATAAATAAAAAATTAAGGAAACATTTTAAACAAATATCGTTTCTGCAATAAAAATATATTTTATATTTGCAATAAAATTCATTTTAACATAAAAAACTATTTTTTAACACAAAACTTACATCAAGAGTGAGTTTTTAATAAAAAAATAAGGCATTTTCAAATGCAAACTATATCTTTGCAAGCACATTAAAAAATTAATACTAAAATATGGCTGAAAAGCAAAAAACACTCAAATCTGAAGCAGTTTTCGAAGGAATTGGGTTACATACAGGTAAATACATGACGGCAAAAGTTTTGCCAACAGAAGCAAATTTCGGTATAAAATTCAAACGCGTTGATATTGACGAACAACCTATAATTCCCGCATTAGCAGAATATGTTGTTGATACTTCCCGAGGAACGGTTATTGGAAAAAACGACGTAACGATAAGCACTATAGAACATCTATTAGCTGCAATGGCGGGTTTGCAAATTGACAATGCGTTGGTAGAAATTGACGGTCCTGAAGTGCCAATTCTCCATGGAAGTGCAAAAATATTCTATGAAGGGCTTGAAAAAGCGGGTGTTAAAGATTTAGAAGAAGATAAAAAATATTACGAAATTCGAGAAAAAACAACATATATTGAAGAAGACAGAGGAGTTGAGGTTGTTGCATACCCAAGTGACGGTTTCTCTATTGATGTACGAATTAGTTATGATTCCCCTATTCTTCACAACCAATATGCGTCATTACATTCGATAAGCGATTTTTACAAAGAAATTGCAAGTGCACGAACATTTTGCTTTTTCAGAGAAATTGAAACACTTGCAAAAAATAATCTCATAAAAGGTGGCAGCCTCGATAACGCAATTGTGTTTGTTGACCATGAGACAACTCAAGATGAAATAAACAGAATATCGGAATTATTCAACAAAGAAGATATTCGCATAGACAAGCAAGGAATACTAAACAATATACAATTACACTACCCAAACGAGCCTGCTCGTCATAAATTACTTGATGTTATTGGGGATTTAATGCTCACCGGAATGTCTATTAAAGGACATATAATAGCGACTATTCCAGGGCATAAAGCAAATACAGAATTTGCAAAAATTTTACGAAAAGATATTAAAAGCAAACGCGGACCTCAAGCTCCTAAAATTGATATGCTTGCAGACCCCATTGTTACAAATGAAGGCATAAAAAACATATTACCACACAGATATCCATTTCAACTGGTAGATAAAATAATGTCTATTAATAAAGATGAAATTATTGGTGTAAAAAATGTTACAAGCAACGAACCTTTTTTTGTCGGACACTTCCCTGAAGAGCCTGTAATGCCGGGTGTTTTACATGTAGAAGCTATGGCACAATGTGGCGGAATTTTAGCATTGTGGAATGAAGATGAACCCGAAAAATGGTCTACCTATTTTATAGGAATGGATAAAATAAAATTTCGTAAAAAAGTTGTTCCGGGAGATGTATGCGTCTTTCGTCTTAAACTCCTTTCACCTATACGAAGAGGCATTGTTCACATGTTAGGACAGACCTTTGTTGGCGAACAATTAGTTACAGAAGCAGAATTAATGGCTCAAATAATTAAAAACAAATAAATATATGGCAGAACCGACAGCATATATACATCCTAATGCAAAAATTGGGGAAAATGTAACTATTTCTCCTTTTTCATATATATCTGAAGATGTGGAGATTGGAAATGGAACGTGGATAGGTCCAAACGTAACAATATTTAACGGTGCTCGAATTGGAGAAAATTGTCAAATATTTCCCGGAGCTGTTATTTCAGCAATACCACAAGATTTAAAATTTGAGGGAGAATATACCACAACGGTTATTGGAGACAATACCGTTATCCGTGAATGTGTAACAATTCATCGTGGCACAAAAGATAAATTAAAAACAGTAGTTGGCAAAAACTGACTGCTTATGGGATATGTGCATATTGCTCACGATTGCATCGTTGGAGACAATTGCATTTTTGCAAATTACGCTGCTCTTTCGGGGCATTGTGTGGTAGGTGATTTTGCGATTCTTGAAGGTATGGCTGCTGCACCACAATTTATTCATATTGGCAAGCACGCATTTATAGGTGGTGGTACTATTGCCCGAAAAAACGTCCCTCCATACGTAAAGGCTGCTCGCGAACCTATTAGTTACATGGGCGTTAACGCTGTTGGGCTTCGACGAAGAGGATACTCAGAAGATCAAATCAACACCATTCAGGATATCTATAGAATCTTATTTCAGAAGGGTTTAAATATTTC
>CAZLCY010000103.1:0-8707 GCA_964558075.1 uncultured Bacteroidales bacterium | reverse complement strand
CATGTTATACAAACATACAATTATGAAAATATTTCATGCATATGCTTTTTCTTTTTCCCGACTTCTTTGCGGCTTTGCGAGAAACGAGTATTCTCAAAACTGTTCAAGTATCTGAATCCTTTTTTGTACAGGTGGGTGTGTTGCGAAAATTCCGTTTATCATTGAATTTAATGATGATGAGTCTTCTTTTTTTGTGGGGTGATCAATAAACATTTGAGCAACATCGTCACGTTTAACAGCTTCAATCCAAGGGTCTTTTGAAATTTTCTTGAGAGCTCGTGCTAATGCATCCGGATTTTTGGTTAATTCGGCTGCCCCCGCATCTGCAAGATATTCTCGTTTTCGCGATAAGGCAAAGCGAAACAGAATAGAAAGAATATATCCGAGAATGCCTACTGCCAATAAAATTACTATTAGAGCAAAACCATTCTTTTTTTGGCTGCGACCTCCTCCGCTATAAAGTAAAGAACGAAATGCAATATGTGACATAAAAGCAAATATTCCGACAAAAATAATTGAGATAATGAGTAAACGAACATCTTTGTTCATAATGTGCGTTAGCTCATGTGCTATCACAGCTTCCAATTCATCGTCATCTAATTTAGAAATAATTCCTCGTGAAAGAGAAATGGTGTAACTTTTCTTAGAAATACCACTTGCAAAAGCATTTAAAGAATCATCTTCAATAATATTTAATCGCGGTACAGGAAGCCCGCGGGACATACACAAATTTTCGACTAAATTATATACTCGCATGTTTTCTTTCCGTGTCAACGGTTTTGAAAGTGTTGCTTTTTGAATCATGCGAGAATGAAAAAGCCATGCAATACCAAACCAGATTCCAACTGCAAGCAAAACAAAAGGGACGGTCTGTATAAACTGCTCCTGAATTTGTGTATAATTAACAATACCCGTTTCGGAAGCATATCGCTGGACTAAAAATAAAAAAAGCCACAGCATACCAACAATAAGAAGAGGAAATGAAATAATTAAAAAAACTGAACGAAGATTATTTTTCCATATTTGAGATTGTATACCTACGTACTGCATAGAAAATAAAGATTAAAATGAAATATCAGGAGCTTTATCCATCTCCTTGCGAGTATCTACCCCTACATCAAACATAGGTTCTGTTTTGAATCCGAACAAACCTGCAATAATATTTGATGGAAATGCCTGAACTTTTATATTAAGTTCTTTTGTAGCAGAGTTAAAGTAACGACGAACGGCTGCAAGTTTATTTTCAATATCAGAAATTTCCGATTGCAATTGCAAGAAATTTGTATTTGCCTTTAAATCCGGATATGCTTCTACAGCTATGTTTAATCCCTGAAGAGCTGAGGAAAGAGTATTTTCTGCAGCAATTTTTTCGTCAATCCCTTTTGCATTTACTGCTCCGGCACGTGCCTGCGTAATATTTGTAAGAACCGACTCTTCGTGCTTCATGTATCCCCGCACCGATTCTACGAGTTGTGGAATAAGGTCGTGCCGTTGTTTCAACTGCACATCAATATCGGCAAATGCATTTTCTCTGTTTATTCGTAAACGTACAAGTTGATTGTACATTATTATTACAATAAGAACTATAAATCCTGCTCCGAGCAATATGTAACCTGTTGTAGTCATAACTGTTTTTTTTTAGTTTAGTCTGTTCAAAAATACATTTATTTTAGATAGAAATAAGCTGAATTCAACAATTTTTTCGATTATAATCTTCTGAAATAAAAAATGCTACGATAAAATTCAGCACAAAATTTATTCTCAATTAAATACACCTCGTAATTCAGTATGAGACTTCTCAAATTATGACGTTTCCTCGTTGGATACGTTGTCATTACTCTCTATCAAGCGGATAGTCATGTTCTTTCCAGGCACGGACGCCATCGCCGATGTAAATTACCGTGCCGGGGTATGACAATGCCTGTAATCGTTCGATAAGTCGTAAACTGCGATTGTGCGTTGTGCAATAAATAACGAGTGTGTCACTGGCAATATAATTTTGTAATAAACTGTCTGCGTTTTCCTTAAATGCATTTATCTGAATTGCTTGTTTAATATGTCCGGAGGCATACATGTCCGTTGTTCGTCCGTCTATTAACACATAGTGACGGTTGGTGGTATCGCATAAAAAAGTATAGGCTTCTTGAGCGGTAATTTCCGTAATTGTTTGAGAATAAAGACTCACAGAGCATAATATTGCCACCAAAAAAATAATGCATGTTTTCATAATTATGACTTTTGAGAAAAAATTTTGATTTTAGAGTTTTCGTGTAGAGACTCATTAAAACGATTTCTACATCACAATACAGATTGTATTTTTTGCACAATTTCAGTTTCTATTTCCTCCTTATTTCTCGAACGAGCATATTGTGCAACAATATCAGAGATGTCAATTTCCACATCTTTCAGTAAAAATCTATCTTTTACAATAATTACTGTTTGTGATTTCGCATCAAAATGCTCAACAATTTCCGCATGAGTTGTATCCGATAATTTCACAACGCGAAAAGCCACCTTCTCTGATGGAACGTTTTTCTCAATAAGAGATTGAAGATTATTCTCAAGAAGATTGCATGCTCGTGCCGGACAACAGGGTAAATCTGCTTTAAAATACAGTACTTCTGTTTGTGCCGATTGAGAAAACGCTATTCCCGAAATCGCAAGAAAGCTTAGTAAAAAATAGATACGTAGATTTTTCATATGTATAGGTTTTTATATGTATAAATTAAAAGAAAGCCCCATATAATAAGCCTGAGGCAGTAGCCATAACAACAACAAGTGCAACATACACCACAGTTTTTTGTGTTCCAATTACTCCGCGAATAACCAATATATTCGGCAGAGATAATGACGGACCAGCCAGCAATAATGCCAGAGCAGGACCTTTTCCCATACCTGCTGCAATTAATCCTTGTAAAATAGGCACTTCGGTAAGAGTTGCAAAATACATAAATGCACCAACAATAGAGGCAAAGAAATTAGAAAATACTGAATTACCCCCCACAAGGTTAGCAATCCATTCATTAGGAATTATTCCTGCCATTGCAGTGTCATCGTGGGTAGAACCCAACAAAAAACCGGCGATTAACACGCCAATAGCTAACAGAGGCATTATTTGTTTGGTGAATCCCCAGGTAGAATATGTCCATTCTTTATTATCCGCATCACGTTTGTCTATAAGTGTTATAATGCTTAAACCTGCAATTGCTATAACCATTGGAATTGATGGGGATGTGGTAATGAAAGCAGAAATAGCAGTAGCAAGAGTTACTAAAACCACATGTAACCATTTAATACGTAAAATGGCAATTAACGAATATGCAAGGAACAGACCGAAAAAACCGGTAATATACCATTTATATGACCAAATCCAGTACCATAAACCACTATCAACGCCCTCTGCAGGTTTACCCCAATTTGCAAATACTAAAATTACCACAAGAGAAAAAAAAGGAAAAGCAGTTTGCCACATCGGTCGTTTTTCGGGTACATCCGGAAATTGCAGTTGTTCTTCCTTTTTTGCGTTTTCTTCTTTACGGTAGATTATAGACATTATAGAACCAATAACCACAGCAAACACAACTGCTCCAATTATTCGTGCCACACCCATTTCAAAACCTAATATACGAGCCGTTAAAATAATTGCTAATATATTAATAGCCGGACCCGAATATAAAAAAGCGATTGCAGGCCCAAGTCCTGCACCGCGTTTATGAATACTCGAAAATAACGGTAAAATAGTACAACTACATACAGCCAAAATTGTTCCCGAAACCGATGCTACAGTATAGGCAACCCATTTTTTTGCTTTGGCTCCAAAGTACTTCATTACTGCACCCTGACTTACAAATACAGCAATTACACCGGCTATAAAAAATGCCGGTAATAAACACAAAATAACATGCTCTTGTGCATACCATTTTGTCAGGTCGAACATTGCCAGTATAGCTTCCTGAAATCGGTTGTTTTCTACCGGCAAAAAATATGCAGCAAGAAACACAGCTGTAATCCATCCTAAAATTTTAAATTCTTTTTTTGTTTCCATATTTCAACACTGGTTGGTAATTTTGCAAAATAACGAAGTGTACATTAAAAAAATTAGAGAAGATATATGATGAAAATATAATATATACCAACACCTATAAATACAACAGATATAAACCTGCGAAACCATATTTCGAATATTTTAATATTGTTGTATAATTTACCCACACCCGAAACGGTATATGCAATAAGCCATGCAAAAATAATAACCGGAATACCGGTGGCAAAAGCAAACACAATTGGTAAATACAAACCGGATGCACTGCTTACGGTCATTGGAATAAGCATGCCAAAGTAGAGTACGCCACTATACGGACAAAATGCTAAGGCAAAAATGATTCCGAGAAGGAGTACATCCCAATAATTTTGAGTTCCTTTCTCCTGAAATTTTTTGCTCAAATTTCCTATACCCGGCAATGTAATAGGCACTAAATCGAGCATTATTAAACCAATGATTATCAATAAAGGTCCAATAATTTTTTCTCCGTATTTTTGAAACCATCCGGAAATTTCGAGCTGATCTGCACCAACAAAAATAATTAATGCTAATAAGGTATATGCAATGGCTCTTCCTGCCGTGTACACGAGACCACTTAAAAACACCTTTTTTTTATCTTCAACATCTTTGCTGATAAATCCGATTGCTGTAATATTTGTTGCCAGTGGGCACGGACTAATAGCTGTTAGCAGCCCAAGAACAAAAGCTGTTACAATTGGTAAAGAGCTATTAGTCATTATGTTTTGCAAAAATTCTTCCATACTATAAAATATATTGATGTGCATTTTGTGATGAGGTACTTATGGGGCAGGTATTAATTATTTCATCTTCCCATGTTTATCTCAACACAGTATGTTCTCTTTTTTTATAATGAATTAATTTTGTCCTGAATTGTTTGCTTGAGTTTTGCAGGATTTGAACGAGCATACATAAAACCTTCATTGGTTATGTTAAATTGTGTATCGCCACTTACAATTAATAAGGTTTGTCCTGCAACATTTAAGTTTTCGGCTTTTTGTTCGCCTTTATCTTCATCAAGATTAAGAGAGGTAAAACTCACATCATCTCCATACAATTCTTTAACAGCTTTGCGAGCTTCTTCTTCAACTGTATTACAGGTCATACACCGACGGGTATAATGAAAATAATACACTTCAACATTTTCAATCTCTGCTGTGCCATTTGTTTCTTCTTGCGTTTTATCTTGTCCTGTACATGATGTGTGTAGCATTAATGAGAAAAAGACAAGAGCAAGTATGTGAATACTTTTTTTCATAGGTATACTTATTTAGAGGTTAATAGATTCAATAATTCACTTGAAGACGGGAGTCTTCCGGATAATACAACTTTTCCGTCAATAACGATTCCCGGTGTTTGCATTACGCCATACTCCATTATTTTCATAATGTCTTCTTCTTTCGAAATTGTTGCATCTATGTTATTTTCAGCAACAACATCCCTAGTTAATTTTTCTAAGGTTTTACACTTTGGGCAACCTGTACCTAAAATTTTAATTTCCATAATGTTATTATTTATTAATTGATATATTACTTTAAAAACTTATGACACATCCTGTGCACATTTTTTTGATACGAATTTTCGCTTCATTCCCAGAGCAACATATACCAAAGCAAGAAGTACCGGCACCTCAACAAGCGGGCCTATAACTGCAGCAAATGCTTCCCCCGAATGGATGCCAAATACTGCAATTGCTACTGCAATAGCCAGTTCGAAATTATTACTTGCAGCTGTAAACGACAATGTGGTCGTTTTCGGATAATCTGCACCAAGGCGTTTGCTTATGAAGAATGAAATAAAAAACATGGCCACAAAATATATAACTAATGGAATAGCTATACGTATTACATCTACCGGCAATTCAACAATATAATCTCCCTTGAGAGAAAACATAACATAAATTGTAAACAGTAAAGCAACAAGTGTTAAGGGACTTATCTTCGGTATAAATGTTTGTTCATACCATTGTTTTGAACGAATACGCACAAGAGCAAAACGCGTAATCATACCGGCAAAAAACGGAATACCCAAATATATTAACACACTATATGCAATTTCTTTCATGGTAATGTCAACAACACTGCCTTCCAAACCAAAATAACCGGGTAGAACAGTAATAAATACATATGCATATACCGAGAAAAACAAAACCTGAAAAATACTGTTAAAGGCAACTAATCCTGCAGCATATTCGGTATCTCCTTCTGCCAGGTCATTCCATACAATAACCATGGCAATACAGCGTGCAAGACCTATTAAAATAAGACCTGTCATGTAATGTGGGTGGTCGGGTAAAAAAATGATAGCTAAAAAAAACATGAGTACAGGACCAATCACCCAATTTTGTAATAAAGAAAGTAAGAGAATTTTTCGGTTTTTAAACACATCTCGCAACTCCTCATATTTTACTTTAGCTAAGGGGGGATACATCATTATAATTAAGCCTATTGCTATGGGTATATTTGTAGTGCCGCTACTCATATTATTCCAAAAATCTGCCATGCCCGGTAGTAATTTACCCGAAATTACCCCAAGAGCCATAGCTAGAAAAATCCAGACCGTGAGATATCTGTCAAGAAATGATAATCTTTTACCCGTTTTCATTATAATTTCGGTTTAATTTCCTTTGTATACAAATCGAAAAACTGTTGTTTAATTTCGTCCCGCACTCTGATAAATTCGCTCCAAATAAACTCATCGGAACCGGTTGCATGCGACGGATCGTCGAAACCAATATGGAGACGATGTTTTACTGTGCCGAAAAATGCCGGACAATTTTCATTCGCTCCACCACATACCGTAATGACATAATCCCATTCATCATTTAGGTATAATTCTACCGAATCGGAAGTATGATTGTGTATATCAATGCCAATTTCTGCCATTGCTTTTACAGCATGTTCATTCAATTTTCCCGATGCTTCGGTACCTGCAGAACGAACAGTGAGTCGATTGTCGAAAGATTGTAAAAATCCGTGAGCCATTTGGCTGCGACAACTATTTCCGGTGCATAAAATTAAAATTTTCATATCATTCATTATTAAATCGTAATACTCAGTTTATTTAGCATGTTTCCCCACCAACATCTTTTGGCTCATCAAACAATTCATGAAACAATAGCCGTGCTTTATTCCAATTTTCTCGGTTAATGCAATATTTGATATATGGCGGTTCTATTTCCCCTTGAATAAGCCCGGCGTATTTTAATTCTTTTAAATGCTGCGACAAGGTAGAACGCCCTATAGGCAGCTCATCAACTAAATCGCCACTGTAACAACAAGCATTCATGCCGGAAAGTTTTTGTAAAATGTGTACCCGCACCGGGTGTGCCATAGCTTTGCAAATAGTAGCCATATCTTTCACTTCTTGTGTTACATCTGTTTTTTCGGTATCTATTTTCATGTGAATATATATTAATTTCATTTCATCGTTTCGCAAAATAACGAAATGATAATTATATATGCAAATATTTAGCGAAATTTTTTTATGGTGTTTTGAGGCAGACTTTCGTGACATTCACTCATAATGTTCCATAAAACTTGTGAATACTCTGTAGCTGTAAGGTTTATTCACATCTTTTTGTACTAAAAAAATCTTCGAATCATGTTATTTTTTTGAGATTTTTGTAATGCAAGGTGATAAATATCCCATCGTCATAATAACCATATAGTTTTCGGAAAAAAACATGTTTTATAAAGGTTTGAACTTTCCAAACTTTCTCTCTATATTTGCAGCAATTTAGATATATTATATACATACCTTTATGGCGGACGATGTTTTAAAAAAAATAATAGCTCATTCGAAAGAATATGGGTTTATATTCCAATCAAGTGAATTGTATGACGGCTTGAGTGCGGTATATGATTACGGACAATACGGTACTGAACTAAAAAATAATATAAAAGCATACTGGTGGAGTGCTATGGTACGTTTGCACGAAAATATTGTTGGTATTGATTCAGCAATTTTTATGCATCCGACAATATGGAAAGCTTCCGGGCATGTGGATGCATTTAATGATCCGTTAATTGACAACAAAGATTCAAAAAAACGATACCGTGCAGATGTTCTCATAGAAGAATATCGGGAGAAAATCAATCAAAAAATAGAAAAAGAAATTCTTAAAGCACGAAAAAAATTTGGTGATTCTTTCGATGAACAACAGTTTCGTGAAACGAATCCTAATGTGTTGAGAAATCAAACAAAAATAGATGAGTTACATGTGCGGTTTGTAAAAGCTCTCGAAGATACCAATCTTGCAGAACTCAGACAAATTATTGTTGATGCAAAAATAGTGTGTCCAATCTCAGGAACTGCAAATTGGTCTGATGTGCGACAATTTAACCTCATGTTTGAAACAAAATTGGGAGCAACAGCAGAAGGTGCAAGTTCAATATTTCTTCGTCCCGAAACCGCACAGGGAATTTTTGTGAATTATTTAAATGTACAAAAATCAGGACGAATGAAAATACCATTTGGTATTGCACAAATTGGAAAAGCGTTTCGTAACGAAATAGTTGCTCGACAGTTTGTATTTCGCATGCGCGAATTTGAACAAATGGAAATGCAGTTTTTTGTTCGTCCGGGTACCGAGATGGAATGGTTTGAAAAATGGAAGGCTAATCGCGTAGCATGGCACAAAGCTCT
>CAZLCY010000102.1:0-8865 GCA_964558075.1 uncultured Bacteroidales bacterium | reverse complement strand
TTTCTGCATTTTTTCGTTTTTCATCATCTTTTATAACATCGTAGGTGATAAGAATTTGCCCGACATAAATAGAATGAACATCAAAAAACTTACGATATATTTTTGTTAAAACAGCCTGCCCAACCGCAGCAGCAGCTTGTTTTCCGGGAATTGTTTCGGGACGTTTTTTCATACCCATTTTACTTACTCCTACAGCTATAGAACCTGACGAAACCAATACAATTTCTTTTCCTTGTTGCTTGAGCCGAGCAATAACTTTACACATGTGTTCTATACGAGAAAAATTTAAACGCCCGTTAGGAAATGTTAATGATGATGTTCCTATTTTAATAACAATACGTTTTTTTTCTCTGAGATTATCTCTATAATTCATGTATACAATTTTTAACAAAAATACTTTTTTTATATACGCCGTATTCATTTTATAGCATAAAAAACGCAAATTTATTACAAAAAAAATATCTTTGTATTTAAAATACTTTTAAATTATAAAATTTTCGGCATCACTTTTGTTTTTGAGAATTTGAAAAAACTTATTATTATGAAAAATATTTTTCTCTTTGTTATCAGCGTTTCAATTCTCAGTCTTGGTTTATACAATTGTACCGGAAAAAAACAATTCGAAAAAGGTAATTACTCTGCTGCGGTATACAAATCGATAGATAAACTACGCAAACGACCACAAAACAAAAAAGCCCGAAAAGTTCTCAAACAGGCATACCCTCTTGCCATTTCGTATATAAAAGAACAAATTGATATTACAAAAAAAAGTAATGATTCGTTTAAATGGAATACAATTGTCAACTATATGGTATCTGCAAACAACATAGCCGACGAAATTTCACGCTGCCCGGCTGCACGAAAAATTATTCCCTCACCTACTCGATACGACAATGAGTTACCAGACGCAAAAGAAAAAGCAGCTGAAGAATGCTATATTGCCGGAAACAAAGAATTAGAAAAAAACACACGGGAAAGTGCACGAGAAGCATATTTTTTATTCAAAAAAGCGGATAATTTAATAAGTGGGTACAAAGATACTGAAAAACTGATACCTGAATCAAAAGATCTTGCAACTCTCATTGTCGTGCTCGAACAAATTCCGGTCGGTGCAGGACGATTAGAAATAAGTGCCGCATTTTTTCAAAACAATGTACAGTCATACATCAACGATTTGTTTGAAAGAAAAGAGTTTGTAGTATTATATTTACCTGAAGAAGCTGCTAAATATAAGATTAAACCCGACCACATTATTCGCATTCAATTTGATGATTTTGTTGTGGGTAACACGATTATTAAAGAAAAAACACAAACAGTCACCAGTAAAGACAGCGTTTCCGTTGGCACACACACCAATTCAGATGGCTCAAAAGAAACGGTGTACAACACTGTTTCGGCAGATTTTACTCAATACACTAAAACTCTTATTTCGAAAGGCTTAGTTGATGTTCGAATTATTGAATTCCATACCAAAAAGGTGCTGATGCAAGATAAAATGCCGGGAGAATTTATTTGGGAAACAACCTGGGGAAGATTTAATGGTGACGACCGAGCATTGTCATCGTATCAAATAAAACTTACTAAACAACGGGAAGTGCCTCCTCCTGACCCACAAGATTTATTTGTAGAATTTACCAAACCTATTCACAATCAGATTACAAGTAAGCTTTCGTCTTTTTACTCTCGATACTAAGATAAGGCATACTATACATAAAAGGGAATTTTATCTCGCAAAGACGCAAAGAAATAGGCACAAGGCACAAGGCACAAGGCATGCAAAAAGAGTAGTTTATTTCTCGCAAAGACGCAAAGTCGCAAAGAAGTCGAAATTATCTTACAAACCCCTCTTTACAAAAATTTCTCTTAACTGAATTAAGGCACAAGAACAAAGCTCAGAGGGGAAGTTTATTCAAGAACAGATGTCAATCTCACACCTAATACCTATTGTCACCAAAAAAAATAAGGCAATAGGCAATAGGCAAAAGGCATGCAAAAAGAGTAGTTTATTTCTCGCAAAGTCGCAAAGTCGCAAAGAAGTCGAATATCTCATACCTAATATCTAAAATCTATTCATCACTATTGTGAGTACATTTCATTTGAAGATGGTATATGAATATCGGGAAGGGTAATATTGCCTTCTAATAACATTTCCGCAAACTCTGCCATAGGTTTAAAAAACAATGATTCGTCTAATACAGCAATTGGTTCGGCATAATATTTTATTGTCATTGTTTCAATAAGAAAAAAAAGAAACGCAAGAATAATCAAGTATTTCCCTGCACCAAATACAACGCCTAACAGTTTATTAAGCCACTCCAATGAAATAGCTTTAAAGAGATTATGCAATAATTTTGTTATAAAAAAAGAAATAATAACCACAATTAAAAAAATACTGGCAAAGGCTATTATTTCTTTATATTGCACCGAAACAGAAAAATATTCTTGAATAATAGCTCCGCCTTGTTCCGAAAATCGGACAGCAGCCCAAATGCCTAAAATCAATGCAGCAACGGTTCCTCCTTCGGAAATAAAACCGTTTTTAAATCCTTTAAAAGCTCCCCATAAAAAGGGAATAAGAACTATTATATCTATTATATTTATATTCATTTATATATATTTTTTTGACATAAATGTAACCGGATAATATGCCGCAAGAAAACCAACAGTAAGAACCATCGCACTCACAGACAAAACATCCTGAAACTGTACCTGAACCGGATATGCATCGGTAGCAAAACTACCTCCGGCATTTGACAATCCAATAACACCATATTCTTGCTGAATAAATGAAACAGCTAAACCGATACTTATACCTATAAATGCTCCCACAATAGAAATAATCCAGCCTTCAAACACAAATATTCGTTGAATTAACGAACGAGAAGCTCCCATGCTTTTAAATATCTGAATGTCTTTATATTTCTCAATCATAAGCATAGTTATTGCTCCCACAATACTAAACGAGGCTATAACCAAAATAAAGGACACTATCAAAAATGTAATTAACTTTTCGGTTTGTGTTATTTTAGTGAGAAAAGCATGTTGTTGCTCTCGATTTTGCACGATAAACCCATCCCCTATAATATTCTGAATTTCTGACATCACCGCAGCTTCATCAGCATCGGGTAATAATCGCAACTCGACACTTGAGACTTCGGATTCTGAATATGACAACAAGTCTCGCACAAACGATAATGAGGCAATTACATAACTGTGGTCAATATCTTGTTGTACCGTAAAAATTGCCTTGGGATAGGCATGTTTACGATTAAACTCATCTGTGGGATTAATGCTAATCGAAGATTCTCGCTTGGGTGCATAAATATGCAAAGCATCACGAAAGTGCAAACCGATTGACAAATCATACACTATACCTTGCCCTACAGCAACATAATTCACCACATCATTAAAGATGTCAAACTCCCCTTCAATTATAACCGAATCAACATCGGAAGTTTGAGCATAATTTTCTGGTACCCCTTTAATTTTCCCAACTAATTGTTTCTCACTATACGAAATCAACACATCGGCCTCCAACACCTCCGAATATGAAGCAACCGAAGGTATCTGTTCGATTCGTACCCAGGCAGAATCAGGAATAAAGATATCTCCGTTTGTCTGAGAAATTTTAAGTTGGGGATCAAATAAATTGAATAATGACGAAACAAAAAAGGCAAGCCCATTAAATACAGACATTGCAATAATCAGAGCCATGCTTACAACAGCTACAAGAACAACAGAAACTGCAGTAATGTAATTAATTGCATTTTTACTTTTTTTACTGAATAAATACCTGCGTGCTATATATAATGGTATGTGCATAAATTTATTTATACGCTTTAACAATAAGCCCCGTTCCACTCGTATGAACAGAATGAAGATCTATAAAATTCAATACTATACAAAAAGGCATCACACACATATAATACAAAGGTAAAAGTATATACATAATAGCAGAAAAATTAACCAGTAAAATTGGGTATTTCATAGAGAGTTTCCATGAAATTTTTCCGGGCGTACCATATGAATAAGCAACATCGACCTTTGAAAAACCGGCAGAATATAATTTCTCGCTAATTTCATTTACGCCATATCCATCTCGCACATGCTCGCCCACAAAAGACTCATCTTCATCTTCATGAACATCAGAACCTCCTTGATCCGAAGGAGTTGAAATCAACAAAAAACCTCCTTTTTTGAGAGATGCATTAAAATTTTCGAATACCGTTCGGTCTTCCAAAATATGTTCCATAACATCTACACACAAAATCATATCAGCAGGTTTAGAAGATACAAATTTCGTTAAATCATGTTTAACATACTGAACCGTATCTTTCTTTCCTATTTTTTCAAAAAACTTATTACAATCTGCAACTTGTTCGTCTTTTACATCAACACCGGTAATACTCCATGATTTGAACTTTCTGCTCATAAAATACACATATTGACCGAAACCGGCACCGGCATCAATAATGTACGAATCTTTCGGAGCTTGAACTGCCCATTTTTTTAATTGCTTTTTAATATGCCATGTTCGTAATAACAATACATCCAATAATATATAAAATGATTTTCTCAATAAAGGATGTGTATTAAAAACAGAACCTAATTTTTGTTTTATCGGATCGTATTTCATGTGTTATCTATATAAATTTTGTACGGTAAAAAATCACCACTATATCATAAAAAGATTAAATATACTCCCATAATCCAAATATTCCACAATGTTCATTCAGAATTATTATATATAATTATCGTAATAAATCTTCTATTCGTTTTTCGTAATCCAAAGAATCATCTATAAAAAAAGCTAATTCAGGAATAACACGTAATTGCTTCGCAACACGCTGAGCAAGTAACGCACGTATTTTTTTTACACGAGTTTGCAACAATTCAAAAACAATATCAACTGTATCTGTTCCCGGTGCAAAAATACTCACATACACTTTTGCAAATGACAAATCGGGAGAAACACGAACTACTGTTACCGACACCAACGCACCATTGAATAAATTTTTTGATTCCTTCTGAAAAATATCACTTAAATCCCGTTGAATTAAACGAGCTACTTTATTTTGTCGAGTTGATGTCATAATTTTTCTATATTAATATGAGCAAAAATACAAAGATTTTACGAAGCAGTTTGATTGAGAATAACTATTTTTACAAAAAAATACAAATATGAACAAACACGAACTTATTCAAAACATCAAAAAAAAACAAAGTTTCCTCTGTGTTGGTCTCGACAGTGAACTGTCAAAACTACCACAACACTTACTCACAGAAGAAGACCCGGTTTTTACATTCAACAAAGAAATCATTGATGCAACCGCACAATATACCGTTGCATACAAACCAAATATTGCTTTTTATGAATCAAACGGAATAGCGGGATGGCAAAGTTTAGAAAAAACCGTATCATACCTCCGTTCGAAATATCCAGACATTTTTCTCATTGCCGATGCAAAACGCGGCGATATTGGAAACACCTCAAAAATGTACGCACAAACCTTTTTTGAAAAGATGGATTTTGACTCAGTAACAGTAGCACCATATATGGGGCACGACTCTGTTCAACCATTTTTAACTTACAAAAACAAATGGACTATTCTATTAGCACTTACGTCAAATCAAGGAGCGTTCGATTTTCAATTCATCACCTCTCAAGACGGAAAAACTTTGTAAAAAGAAGTGTTAGAAACATCATCAAAATGGGAAAACGATTAAAATATGATGTATGTTGTGGGAGCCACCAAAGCCGAAATGCTTCACTCTGTTCGCTCAATCATTCCCAATCATTTCCTGCTTGTACCCGGAGTTGGAAGCCAAGGCGGAAGTCTACAAGAAGTTGCAAAATATGGCATTACAAAAGAATGTGGTTTACTTGTTAATTCTTCTCGAGGTATTATCTTTGCTGATTCAGATAAAACATTTGCCGAAACAGCCGGAGTAAAAGCACAGGAATTACAAAAAGAAATGGCAGAATTATTACAAAAATATAATTGTTTTTTATAAGACGAAAAAATTCATAATTCGAGAAAAAAACTAATTTTGCAACGATTTAATATTTCACAATTAATTTAATATTTATAATATGTTACCAAAAATTAATCCTACTTTCACACAAAGCTGGAAAGAATTACAAAATTATTTTACAGATTTTCAAAAGACACAAATGAAAGATTTATTTGAACAAGATTCTGATAGATTTTCAAAATACTCACTTTCTTTTGAAGATATATTAGTTGATTTTTCAAAAAATATAGTAGATGAAAAAGTTTTTTCTTTACTTATTAAACTTGCTCAAGAATGTCAGCTTTCGGAAGCAATACAAGCCGAATTTTCGGGAGAAAAGATAAATAAAACAGAAGACCGCTCTGTTTTACACGTAGCTCTAAGAAATCGTTCAAACTCTCCTATTTTATCTGAGGGAGAAGACGTTATGCCCGACGTAAACCGCGTGTTGGCTCAAATGAAACAATTCTCCGAAGAAATCATTTCGGGTTCATGGAAAGGATATAGCGGAGAGGCTATTACCGATATTGTAAACATAGGTATTGGCGGCTCCGATTTAGGTCCGCTTATGGTGACAGAAGCTCTGAAACCATACAAAAAACAACATATAAATGCTCATTTTGTATCAAATGTAGACGGCACACACATTGCAGAAACACTTAAAGGGTTGAATCCCGAGACCACTTTATTTATAATTGCGTCAAAAACATTTACAACGCAAGAAACTATGGCAAATGCAGAATCGGCAAAAGCATGGTTCTTAGAAAAAGCTCAGGATGAAAATGCAGTAAAAAATCATTTTGTAGCACTTTCTACAAATGCAGAAGCTGTTTCAAAATTTGGTATAGATACAAAAAACATGTTCGAATTTTGGGACTGGGTCGGCGGTCGTTATTCTCTCTGGTCAGCAATCGGACTTTCTATTGCATGCACAATAGGTTTTGAAAACTACGAAGCTCTGTTAGACGGTGCTCATGCAATGGACAATCATTTTTCGAACACACCATTTGAGAAAAACATACCGGTAATTTTAGCACTTATCGGTATATGGTACAATAATTTTTACGAAGCAGAAACCGAAACAATTTTACCATACGACCAATATATGCACCGATTTGCGGCATATTTCCAACAAGGAAATATGGAAAGTAACGGAAAATATGTTGACCGCAACGGCAAAAAGGTAAATTACCAAACAGGCCCTATTATATGGGGAGAACCTGGAACAAACGGACAACATGCTTTTTACCAACTGATTCATCAAGGAACTAAAATGATTCCCTGCGACTTCATAGCTCCGGCACAAAGTCATAACCCATTGAGTGATCATCATCAAAAATTATTATCAAACTTCTTTGCACAAACAGAAGCTTTGATGATGGGTAAAACCGAAAAACAGGTTACTGAAGAACTCAAACAAGCGGGAAAATCTGAAGAAGAAATTGAGGAATTATTACCATTTATGGTATTTGAAGGAAACAGACCTACAAATTCTATTTTGGCAAAACAAATAACACCTCGAACGCTTGGTTCACTTATCGCACTGTATGAACACAAAATATTTGTGCAAGGCATTATCTGGAACATTTACAGTTTCGACCAATGGGGAGTTCAGTTAGGGAAACAATTAGCCAATGCAATTTTACCTGAACTTTCAGGAAACGAATCGGTTGATTCTCATGACTGTTCAACAAATGGTTTAATAAATGCATACAAAAAAATGAGATAATCCTGTTTTGGCAGAATCTTTAAACACAAAAAAGGGAACATATTTGTATGTTCCCTTTTTTATTATAAAAAAACCCCCCATAACCACCCTTACCTCATAAAATAATAGCCCCCCGCTGCCACGAAACCTTTCGTATGGCTCTCTCCGGAAAACGTGTTCACCGAACATGCAAGACTTAGGTTTGGGTAATATGTTGTATTTTGGTATGTCATTGGATATGCAATATATGGATTTTTTTTCTTTTTTTATAGAGCAAAAAAACATTTCAATATTTCCGGTATAACTGCAAAAACGAACGCAAAATGATTACTTTCGTTGAGCTAAAGGTTCGCACATGAACGGAGGAGTATAAATAACAAAAAAGAGAGTAAAGTGCTTTTATGGAAATCTTTTATAAATATCTTTTCTATGTAAAATCCGAGAAAACTCTATACTATTATTTTCAAAAAATAAACCTATTCTATAATAACCTATTCGAATACGATATGCACATTTATGACCTTTCATTTTTTTTATATTATGAATGTCATTAATTTTATTAGCATTTTCAACATTTTCTATTACATTAATTATTGCATTCAATACTTTTTTTTTAGTAATAGATTGAATGTCTTTATTAAATTTATCACGAAATTTAACCTGCATTTGTTTTAATGTTTTTCAAAATGGTTTGTTTTGAAACAAATTTTGTTTTTTTTGCTTCATTCATTGCATCTAACAAACCGGCATCTAAAATATCTTCATCACTTAATGTTGCTATTTCAACACCAACACGTTTTGCTAAATTTTTAAATAATTGTAAGTCTGTTTTATTTTTAGTTTTTAATAATAATGCTGTCATACGTAACTCCTTTCTTGTTTATACCACAAATATACAACTAAAAATCATCATCATGCAAACGGTAATATTCTTTTATTAATTCATCGGTATAACTGCAAAAACGAATGAGAAAAAATTAACTTCATGAAGCTAAAATTCACTCACAACCGATATCCATTAACAATTAATAATTCATCATTAACAATTTTTCCTATTATTCGGAAACTTTCTATAGATAGGTGGTTCCACAGTGAAAATTCCAGAAACACCTGTGTATCAACAAACATTCCGTTATCGGAAC
>CAZLCY010000101.1:0-8968 GCA_964558075.1 uncultured Bacteroidales bacterium | reverse complement strand
TATTTCGTACTTCAGTTTCATCCATATAAAAAGAAGAAACCGTAACTTTTCGAGCCAGATTATTCCAATCATACATAAAATCTTCTTGAACGCCGCCCATCATAAATGAACCACCTTCAACCAAAACAAGTCCGGGACCAGTTTCTTGTTCGTAAAAATCATCGTACTTCTGAAATCCTCCATTGTCGGAATCATTATAATTCCATCCTGTTGTAGATGAAACCTCATCTGCACATCCGGTTATCACAAACATTCCTACTATGAGAGAGTACACCAGTAGATTTTGAATTTTCATAACATTTATTATTTTAGTTAACACTACACGCTCATTTTTAAAATCCCGGAGCTTTTATTGCTCCGTGTTTTTTTCTTTTCCCGATACACCCGAATTGATATGTAAGAGAAAATTCATGCGAATTAAAATTATTACCAAGTTTTGGTTTAATTACAACATCACAATTATATGCAAATTTATACTTTTTTTCTACAAATCCAACAAAAAACACAAAAGATTCATTACTTATGGGTAAATTTTGCCTATAACCACTCCCCAATTGTAACTTATCTATTTTGGCTATCATACTAACTATTGCATACGAACTAATGCGAGAGATAGTTACATTTGCATGCGGATAAAACCATATTGAATTACTTTGCTGAAATCCTTTTGAATTTGAAAAATGCCCTCCCCCATGCAAAGATACTTGAGGAACAAAGGGTATATGACTGTTTCGTTTATACGAAAAAAAGTGATTCATATGTTTTACGGAAATCCCTGAATAAAACCAATCATTATACAATAATATTCCCAGTTCCGAATCGAAATAATTTTCCTCAAACCCAACAGCTTCGTTTTGAGCTTGCTGCTCTCCATACAAGGGATGCAGCATACTCGAAAATACTTGTTTTTTTTCAAGTAATCTTTGTTGAGAAAAACCGGCCCCCAAAGATGTTTTTAAATGAAGAAAACGATGAACTTGAAATTCTTTAGCATATGCAAACATTCCCGAAGAGGAAAATAAAACATCTTGCTGAATATCATGAATAAAAGATATTGAAATATCACCGTCTAAAGATGATATATATGTGTCTGCCGAAACATAATACGTCATATATCCCCCATCAAAAGTGAGTTCCTTAATTCTATATGAAGTATATAATCGCGGACAATCTTCCATTCCGGCAAATGCGGGATTTAAATACACAAAATTAGAATTTGTTTGTGAAAAATCGACATTCTGAGCATATGTTTGCAGAAAAAATATACTCGGAGAAACAAGAAGAATTACTATTTTATATAAATATGTTACCAATATATATTATTTTTATGCCTCAAAAATACTATTTCAATTGATAAATACGTATTTATATTATATTTATTTCCCATGCGATTATTAACATACATATTTATTTTTATAGTTTCAATACCGAACATCTACGCACAATCAGCCTTAGGCTCTGGCTCATGGGCTCAAGTGAGAATTGAAAAGTCAGGTGTGTATAAAATAAGCTACGATGATCTTATAAATATGGGATTCTCTAATATCAATACCGTTTCAATATATGGCAATACACCTCATGAATTATCTCTTATTAACAAAAACTCTCTGCCAAAGACTCTCACAGAAATACCAATCTATACTTCTCAATCTAATCCTAACACATTTTCAAGTGGTGACTATGTTTTATTTTATGGACAATCAGCACATTCATGGGAGTTAGACACCAATACACAGATATTCATTCCACACACTCACACCTACTCAAAATATAATTATTATTTTATCACTATTAATCAAGGTTCTACAAAAAAAATATCAACAGAAAATCAAACTACTACTCCGGCAGACTTAACCCATACAGATTTTGTTGAACGATCATATTACGAAAAAGACGAAGTAAATCCGATAAAAAGCGGAAGAGAGTGGTTTGAATATTTTTCGAGTAAATCGTTATCATTCCCATCTCAACAATATATTTCAAACAAAAAGGCTCATTTTTACATTAAACTAGCCGGACGAGATCCGATACAATCGGAATTTCGGGTAATGATAAATGACTCGTTATTAAACAATATTGAATTAAGTGGCACATCATCTTATAATCCATATGCACACTCAAAAACAATTATTCACTCTTTTTATCCAAACAAAAACTCTACTTCACTCTCAATTAATTCACTCAAAAGCGGGACTAATTCTAAAGCATATCTGGATTTTGTAGCATTTCAATATCCAAAAAAACTGGAATACTCTAACAAACAATTTTCATTCCGTTCACTAGAAAACATAAGTACAGAAGCAATTTCTCAATTTAATATTGCAAGTAATTCAAAAATTTCTGTTTGGGATATAAGCAATCCTCTTGAACCAAAAAACATACAAACCTCATTTACGAATAACATTACATCATTTAAAACTGAGACCAATTATCTCAAAGAATTTATTGCATTTAATACTGATTTTTTAACTGTGCATTTTGTGAAAAATATTCAAAATCAGGATATTTTATCTCGCACCAATGTAGAAATGATTATTATAGCTCCTGAAATATTTCACGAATATGCAGACACTTTAGCGAAAATGCACCTCCAACAGGATAATATTCGCACAATAATTATTACTCCCCAAGAAATTTTTAATGAATTTTCATCGGGAAAGCCCGACATCGGGGCATTACGTAATTACGTTCGATATGTCTACACAAAAGGAAACACTTTAAAATATCTTCTTCTATTTGGAGATGGTTCTTATGACAACAGGAATTTTGAAGAGTCAAGTTATTATATTCCAACATATCAATCACAAGAAAGTTTATCGCAATACCAATCTTTTGTTTCTGATGATTTTTTTGGAATTTTAGAAGAAAATGAAGGCGTTGATGACGAAGATAATTTCATTGGCGATTTAGATATTGCAGTTGGTCGGTTTCCTGTAAATTCAAAAGAAGAAGCAAACAATGTAGTTCACAAAACAATACAATACAGTACCAATAAAGAATATCGGGGCGAATGGCAAAACAATCTGTGTTTTGTTGCCGATGATGCCGATAAAAATCAAAATTTTCATATGAGTGATGCTGATAATATTTCAAAAAACATTCACTCATCCTATCCACAATTTAATTCAACAAAAATTTATCTTGACGCTTACAAGCAAGAAAAACAATCTGTCGGGCAACGGTATCCGGACGCCAATTTAGCCATCAACAATGCTGTAAAAAAGGGCTGTTTGGTATTTAATTATACCGGACACGGAAGCGAAACACAATTGGCCGCAGAAAATGCATTAAACAAAAGTATCGTAAGTTCGTGGAACAATACAACAAAATTACCACTTTTTATTACCGCATCGTGCGAAGTTTCACGGTTTGATGATAAAATGCTAACAACTCTGGGAGAGCATTTACTACTCGAAAGAAAAGGTTGTGCAATTGCCCTTTTTTCTACAACACGGGTTGTGTTTGCATTTTCAAATTACATTCTTAATAAAAATATATACAAAACACTTTTTTTACACGATTCAATAACCGGAAAACCTTTAACAATAGGAGAATCTTTTGTTCGTGCAAAACACATTACACCAAATGATTTCAACCAAAATAAACGGAGTTTTACCCTTCTCGGAGACCCGGCATTAACATTAGCCGTACCACAATATACAATAATTGTAGATTCTATAAACAACATTGTTATCGATGAATTTAACGATACTCTGAAAGCGAAATCAATTCATACAATCAGCGGGCATATTGAAGATTTTTTCGGGAACAAAGTTAACTCATATAATGGTGAAGTTTTTCTCCAATTATTTGATAAAGAACAAATAATTCGAAGTCTAGGAAACGATGGTAATAACAGTTTCGAATTTTCAGCTTATACCAATATTTTATTTCACGGAAAAGCTGATATTATAAATGGGGATTTTAAAACTCCTCTTATCATACCACAAGACATTTTTTACTACTTTGGAAAAGGAAAATTAAGTTTATATGCAACAAACGACTCAATTCAGGCAAACGGAGTCTATTCTAATCTACCGGTTTTTGGCACAGACCTGTATGCTAAAACAGATACAGAAGGCCCGAAAATTAATATTTATATGAATGACACCTTATTTAAAGAAAATCAAAAAACACATGAAAATCCACGATTGTTTGTGAGAATATTTGATTCTTCAGGCATAAACATATCAAATGCTTCCATTGGGCATAACATTACCGTGACTCTCGAAAACATACACACCAGCACAACGCTTACGCTCAATGATTTTTATATTGCAGACAATAACACATTTGCTTCAGGAACGCTCGAATATCCTTTTACGGATTTAGAACCGGGAAACTATACGTTAACAATCGAAGTGTGGGACACCTATAATAATAGTTCTACAGAAACAATAAACTTTATTGTTACATCTCAAGAAAAAATTGCTATATCTTCTCTGTACAACTATCCGAACCCATTAATTGACGAAACAACTTTTCGTTTTTCACACAATCAGGCAGATAAAGAAATACACATCACTATTCAGATATATAATATGCGAGGGCAAATCATAAAAACACTGACTCATTCAGGTTTCGCTGATAGTTTTACAGAAGAATCTATATACTGGGACGGGAAAACAAATGCTGGCAATATAATTGAAAAGGGTATCTACCCATACACTCTAATACTAAAAACAGAAGATGGATTACAAACAATTACCAGTCAAAAAATACTCGTCTACAATAAATAAAAGATAAAATCATAAAATAATTGAATACTATTTGAGTTTAAATAAAAAATGTATATTTGCATTACAAAAAAAAATCATCTAATGAACACAAAAAAAATAATTCCTCTTTTGAGCTTTTTCTATCTCTCAACAATTGTTTTTGCTCAACAAATTAATGATGATGGAGCTATAAGCACAGGGCAAGTATCTTCTGATATATACAATGTCATAACAACAGCTGTTCCTTTTATGACAATTACCCCCGACTCACGTTCGGGTGCCATGGGAGACGTTGGTGTTGCAACATCAACAGATGTGTGGTCGCAACATTGGAATGCCTCAAAATATGCATTAGCAGAACAAGACATGTCTATTGGTGTATCATACACGCCATGGCTCGAAAATCTTGCCATAAAAGATATTAACCTTTTATACCTTGCCGGCTACAAAAAAATCGACACACAACAAGCGATTGGTGCATCTCTTCGGTATTTTTCTATGGGAGAAATTCCTGCATACAATGAAGAAGGAATAGCAGAAGGTTACTCACTTACTCCTAAAGAATATGCTTTAGATTTATCATACTCACGCTATTTATCAGACTTTTTCGTAATGGGTATGACCGGGCGATTTATTTATTCAAACCTGGGCGTTACCAGTGAAGATTATGAACCGGGAAAAGCAGTTGCTGCAGACATTTCGGGAACATACTTTCAACCAATAACTATTTCGGACAATGATCTTGATTTACAAATTGGTGCGAGCATAAGTAATTTAGGAAATAAAATTACTTATTCTATGAATCAAAAAGATTTTATTCCTACTAATTTACGAATTGGTGCAGGCATAAGTGGAGATATAGATCAATACAATTCTCTTAAATTCTATGTTGATTTTAATAAATTACTTGTACCGACACCTCCACTACAAAGGCAATATGAAGACACCTTAGGTAACACACAAACAGAAATTATCGGCTACGACGATAATGTTGGAACAATTGCCGGTGTGTTTCAATCTTTTTATGATGCTCCTGCAGGTGCCAAAGAAGAATTAAAAGAAATTACAATTGGAACAGGCTTAGAATATTGGTATAACAAACAATTCGCTATACGCGGTGGTTATTTTCATGAATCAGAAACAAAAGGAAACAGAAAATATTTTACAATTGGAGCCGGATTGCGATTGAATGTATTTGGATTAGATTTCTCATACCTTGTACCAACACAAGGCACAAACTCGCCACTTGCAAACACATTTAGATTTTCTCTCACGTTTGATTTTGAAGGAATTGCCGAAGAAAATAAAGATTTACAATCGACAAATTAATTAAATCAGATTAAACATGAATATTCGAGTCGGTCATGGTTTTGATGTTCACGCACTCGCACCGAACATTCCTTTTATTCTTGGAGGCGTAACAATAGAACATTCAAAAGGAATTGTTGCTCATTCAGACGGTGATGTTCTTATTCATGCTATATGCGACGCACTTCTTGGTGCTGCGGCACTCCGCGATATTGGATTTCATTTTCCGGACACAGACAACTCGTATAAAAATATTAATAGTCGAAAACTATTACAACAAACAAAAAAAATTCTCTCCGAAAATAATTATACAATTGGGAATATAGATTCTACTGTTTGTTTGCAAAAACCAAAACTCTTACCATACATTCCATTTATGCAACAAAACATTGCAGAAGATCTTGATATAGATATTCAGAATATTTCCGTAAAAGCAACAACAACCGAGTCACTCGGATTTGTTGGGCGAGAAGAGGGAGTTTCGGCATATGCAGTTGCGTTACTCCATTCAATATAATGCATTATTTTCCTCATAATAAAATCAATACATAAGTTACTACTACTGATACCCTTCTGTTTATTGCCCCTCCAAATAACACGAAATAATAAATATGTATCAAAATATTCAATATAAATTGTATTTTTGATGATAAATCATATAATATTTTTAATATGAAACAATCAAGCTTGAGAGTGCTTGTTATAATTTTATTCACATCTGTTTTTTTTTATACAATATATGCTCAGGAAGCATTTACTGATAAAAAACGAGCTCAATACATTTTAAGTTTTTCGGAATATGTTAGTTGGGAAAACATTGAGACATCAGACTTTTCCATTGGCATACTTTCTCAAGATTCGCTTCTGTATTATATGCTTAAACAGGAATCGGCTCGAAAACAAACAATTCACGACAAACCAATAAACATTAAACTGTTTCATAGTATTGAATTAATAGAAAACACACAGGTTCTGTTTCTTTCAAACTCAAAACAATTTTCTATAGAAAATGTTCATAAAAAAATAGACTCTCAACCTATTCTGCTTTTGACCGAAAACTTTCCCTTTCATAAATCAATGATTAATTTTATAGTAGTAGATGGCAACAGAAAATACGAAATTAATACTGAACATCTTACAAAAGCAGGTCTTTCTATCAACCCCCTTTTACTCGAACATGCAGTAAAAACAAAGGAAGATTGGGAAAAACTTCACGAAAAAACAGAAGAAAAACTACATAAAGAACAATTAAAAACACAAAAACAAACAAAATTAATTAGCATTCAAGTAGAAGACATAAAAAAAAAGGAACAAGAAATAAGCGAATTACAACAGTCAATAATTCAACAAAAAAAAGCACTCGCTCAATTAAATACTGATATCACAAAAAAACAAGAACTGTTAAACACAACTTTACTTGATATAGAAAACAGACAAGAAGAAATAAATATTCAAAAATTACAGCTTGATAAACTAAACGAAAATATTTCAAAACAACAGCAGGTTCTTCGTACACAATCAAACAAACTCCACAGCCAAGACAAAAAAATTGTATCTCAATTCAACACCATAGAACAACAACATATGGTTATTATAGCCTTTATTCTTTTTTTTATTATAATTCTCATTTTAGAGTATATTATCTATCGTCAATTCAAACTAACAAAAAAAATAAATAAAGAACTCGCAATAAAAAACACCGAAGTAAGCAAACAAAGAGATATGATAACAGAACAGCATAAACATATAACAGACAGTATTGTATATGCCCGTCGAATTCAACATGCTATATTACCTCCCGAAAATATTATTGCACAAAATATTCCCAATCATTTTATTCTGTTTAAACCACGTGACATTGTCAGTGGCGACTACTACTGGATGACCCAAATTGACGATCTTATTATTATTACAGCCGCCGACTGCACCGGACATGGCGTTCCCGGAGCATTTATGAGTTTATTGGGGATAACGTTCCTAAACGAAATTGTACACGAAAAAAATATTTTAGAGCCCCACCTAATTCTTAATGAATTACGACTACGTATAATGAATTCTCTGAACAAACAACATTCTGAAGAAGAATATAAAGACGGTATGGATATGGCAATTTGCTTAATAGACAAAAAACAGAATACCCTCTCCTACTCCGGTGCATACAATCCTTTATATATTATTCGTCAGAGTCAATTAGAAGAAATAAAAGCAGACCGGATGCCGGTAGGTTTATCCGAAAAAATCGACAGTTCATTTCAGGTTCACAAAAAAACGATTAATCCCGGTGACGCATTTTATATGTTTTCTGATGGATATGCCGATCAATTTGGCGGACCGGATAATAAAAAATTCATGGCACGTTCCTTCAAAAAATTACTCCTATCTATTCACAAAAAAGAAATGGAAGAGCAAAAAAACATTTTAGACTCCACAATTACAAAATGGAGAGGAGACACCGAACAAATTGATGATATATTGATTATTGGTTTAAAAATGTGAACATGAAAGATTGGGAAATTCATATTCAAGACTTCAAAAATTATTTAAAGCTTGAAAAATCATTATCTTTCAACAGCATAGAAGCATATGCTCATGATATAAAAAAATTGAGTTCCTTTATAGAAATGCACGAATTAAACATAAGTCCAGAAGAAACTAAAATAGAACTTATCCGCGATTTTTTATACTGGTTAAATATGATGGGGATTGGTGAACGTTCACAAGCACGAATAATTTCCGGTATCAAATCTTTCTTTTCGTATTTATGGCTCGAAAACACTATCTCGAATGACCCGACAGATTTAATAGAAACACCCCGAATCGGAAAAAAATTACCTGAAGTTCTTTCAGTAGAAGAAATTGATATTCTAATTAGCTCTATAGATTTAAGCTCAGCCGAAGGACAACGCAACAAAGCAATACTTGAAACACTATACAGCTGTGGC
>CAZLCY010000100.1:0-9195 GCA_964558075.1 uncultured Bacteroidales bacterium | reverse complement strand
TAAACTTATAGTTTAAAAATTCTTTTAATACACACGAAAACGCATTTTTGAATTGCCGTTTTATTAACACTAATTTTTTAATATTTTTTTAATAACTCCTTGTTTAAAGACTGAAAAATCATGGAATATTAATAGTAATTTATTTAAAATTATAAAATAGGTACATTATGATGTTTGATCATATTGATATTCACGAGATGTTATTACATCAAATCGGTAATTCTGAAGAAATATCAGATTTTCGTAACGATTCGGCTGTTATAAGTAACAGTACATTTATACACGGAGAAAAGGGACTTATAGCAATAGATATTATACCGAAGTATTCAGTTATTTTTTCGTTCAAAAATCACATTACCTGTACACGAACGAAAACATCAATACAAATAGGTAACGATGTGCATATTGAACCCGGAAATTTTGGTGTTTTCGCTAATCATTCCTGTGTTCCTAACTGCTATATGTGGACACACTATCGCAGTTCTTCGGGAACGGGTCATGTTGTACTCATTACAACTCAGGATATATATAAAGGTGAAGAACTCACATTTGATTATGCGACAACAGAAACAGAATTGTCTCAGGATTTAAAAGACACGGCATGTAAATGCCGAAAATTCGGATGTCGAACATATCTCAAAGGATTTTTCAATCTGAGTCAAAAAGAGCAAGAAAGTCTTTTTTCAAAACAAATAATTGCTCCTCATCTCGATTATTCAAAAATTATTCATTAATGCAAGATTTATACTTTCCCTCAAAAGTATTTGAACATGCGGTTTTTTCAATAGCAAAACTACCCGGCATAGGCAACAAAACTGCTACCCGTTTAGTTATGCATATTTTAAAGCAAGATTCGGCATATGCAAATGCACTTGGTGAAGCAATTATTAATCTTCGTCAAAACATTACCTATTGTAAATCATGTCATACAATTTCGGACTCTGACATATGTGAAATATGTGCAAATCCCATTCGCGATAAAAGTCTTATCTGCGTTGTAGAAAACCTGCAAGACATGTTAGCTATTGAAAATACAAGTCAATATCGTGGTGTATATCATGTTTTAGGTGGCATAATATCTCCCATGGAAGGTATAAGTGCAGAAGATTTAACAATAGATTTTTTATTGAACCGAGTAAAGCACAATTCCGTTTCAGAAATTATCTTTGCACTTCCCGTTACCATTGAAGGCGACACGACGAGCTATTATATTTACAAAAAACTCAAAGATTACTCTGTTACGATTTCAATGATTTCTCGTGGCGTTTCTGTTGGAAACGATTTAGAATATGCCGATGAAGCTACACTGGCTCGCTCAATTCAAGACAGGGTCTCATATTCCGGAATTCACTCAAAATAAACACATTGAGTGTTTGTAATTCCTCAAAGTATACCAATTAATATAAGACTGAAATATCATAAAAAAATAACCATATGAAAAAACATTCTCTTGTTGTTTTAGATGTCGACACTATGGGTGACGCTCAGGTTTTTGAACGTTTTAAGACCTTTGGTTCAGTTACCATATACAATACAACACAAGTGCATGAACGTGCAAAGCATATTGGCGATGCAACAATTGTAATAACCAATAAAGTACTTCTAGACGAAGAAATTCTGAGTTCTTCTCGTATCGAATTAATTTGCTTAACCGCAACCGGTACGAATAACGTTGACTTAGACTATGCTGAGAAACACAACATTACTGTTAAAAATGTTGCCGGATACTCAACCGAAAGTGTTGCTCAACATACTTTTGCATTATTATTAAGTTATTTGCATCATACAGCATACTACAACTCTTATGTTCTTTCGGGAAAATATGCCTCATCTCCTATCTTTACTCATTTCGGACCACAGTATTGGGAGCTGAAAAATAAAACATGGGGAATAATTGGTATGGGCTCAATTGGTAAACGGGTAGCTCATATTGCAGAAGCTTTTGGGTGTTCCATACAATATTATTCCACCTCCGGAAAAAATAACTCATCGGAATATACTCAGTGTTCTTTGGAATCATTACTCAAAACATCAGATATTATTTCTATTCACGCTCCGCTCAATGAAAAAACTCACAATTTATTGAAATATGATGAGATGAAATGTATGCAAAAACATGCTATTTTAATTAACGTAGGACGAGGTGGTATTGTAAATGAGTCAGATATTGCACAAATTTTACGTGAAGATTGTATTGCCGGAGTCTGCCTTGATGTTTTGGAACAAGAGCCTATACCCCAAGATTCTCCTTTATTAGATACAGATATTGCACATAAATTACACATTACCCCACATGTTGCCTGGATAAGCAATGAGGCTTTAGATACACTCTTTAACAAAGTTTTTAATAATATTAAAGATTATATTGAGCAAAATGAGGTATGAGGTATTTTAATGGTTGTCGGTTATAGGTTTTGGGTGGTTGGTGGCGAGATATAAAATATAAAACGTATTTTCTTAAGCCTTATGCCTTTAAAAGATAATAAGAGGAAGGGTGTAAAAATAGATATTAGGTAGTGTTTGCGAGAGAAGTCATAATTTGAGAAGTCTCTGCATGGAAAACTTCAAAGACAAGGCTTTCGAAGGCTTATTAATTGGGAGTTTACGTGTGTAAATGACCAAATAATAAGTCGAGAATACGCAGTATTTGGAGTTTTCGGGCAGAGACTAGGTATGAGATAGTCACTTCCATTTGCCTCTTGCCTTATGCCTATTTGCCTGTCAATGCCTATTTGCCTTATGCTTATATCATTCACAGAAGAATTGAATGTTAATTACATAAAAAAAACTCCTTACACATTGTAGTATAAGGAGTTTTTATAAGCATTTATAAATGTTTTCTCAAAGAGAATTACTATTTAGTGTTTGCGAGAGAAGTATCTGCATGGAAAACTTCAAAGACAAGGCTTTCGAAGGCTTATTTATTGGGAGTTTACGTGTGTAAATAACCAAATAATAAGTCGAGAATACGCAGTATTTGGAGTTTTCGGGCAGAGACTATTTAATAATCCGTAAGAATTTCAATAAGTTCTTTATCAACAAAAGTGTTTTCTTTTTTCTCTCCATCCCAACCGACTATACCGAAATTACCTTTGTAATCCCACGCTGCATGTACAATATTATTTTCTTTAAACACCGTTGTTATATCTTTATAATATTGCAAACGCATTTCTCTCTCAACATTGGGTAATGCACCAAATTCATTGCAATATAATTGCAAACCGCGTTCCGCAGCTTTTTTTACAGCGGGCTCCATTATTTTGCGTAATTTATCAATATCAAAATGTTCGCGAGCTCGCTCCTCTTCAATGCGAGAAACAAGACTTGTACGAGTGGTGTCTACATATTTTTCATAACTTTCATCATCGATAATTACACCCGGGTAATTTACCGGACCTTTATAATATTTAGCATCAGACCATGGAGCTTGATAATGTGTAATAAAATACGGATGATACGTGTGAACCGTTAAAATAATATTCGGGTCATTTTTTGGTACATACAAATCGGGGAAAGTATGTGGTTGTTGCCATCTGTTTGAACCGAGCATAAGAACACGGTTTGGTTCAAGAGCACGAATTCGTTCAAAAACTTTCTTCACTAAATCATTCCACATTTCAGATTCAGGAGCTACCGGTTCATTCATAAACTCGTAAGCAACCATATCATTTGGGTATTGTTTTAAATGAGCAGATAAAGTATCCCATAACGTAAGGAAGTTTTCTTGTGCTTCGGGACTTGTCCATAATGTCATTTCCCCCTCATTATTACGGGCATTAAAGTGGTGCGAACGTAAAATATGCAAATCAAAAACTACTCGCATATCATGTTTTAAACACCAGCCAATAGCATCTTTAAATGCATCAAATGCACTATCAATCGGTTCTCCGTTTTTGGTAAAAATCACCTCTTCATCAACCGGAAGACGAATATGGTCAAAACCATACGATTTAATGTTTTTTACATCTTCTTCCGTAAAAAATGTTTCACGGTCAATCCAATCTCCTGTTTGCGAAATCCAGTGACTGATATTAATTCCCCGATAAATAACAAAACCACTGGGGTTTGAAATAAATTTAGGCTTTTCGACACGAGAAGTGTCACTTTCTTTTTGTGATGATTGTGACCCCGATCCTCCACAGGATGTGAAAAATAATAATGGAGTCAATGCTAAAATTAGAAATAATTGTTTCATAGGTTTATATTTATTTTGATTACTATTTATTTACTTATTTTTGAGTGAGAATTTTAATGATTTCAGAGTCTTCTTCTTTGTTTGTATATGTTTCTCTATCCCACTCAACAATTCCAAAATCTCCTTTGTAATCCCAACTTGCATATGCAATATCATACTCAGAAAAGACCGAAATAATATCCTTAAAATATCGAATTCTATCTTCTGTGGGTACCGAGGGTAAACAACCAAACTCATTGCAATATAATTGCATTCCGTGTTTTTTTGCAAAATCAATTGCGGGAGAAACTATAGAGACAAATGTTTTGCGAGAAAATTCATTATAGTCTTTTACAATATCAAGCACTTTATCGCCTTTTGTTGCTTTTTCGAATTCCGGAAAATGTTTTTCCGGTATAATACTACCCGGATACTGAACCGGTCCCGAATATTTACCAAGCGGCATCCAGTATGCTTTGTAATGAGTAAATGGTAACGGATCGTATGTATGAAAACTGAGAATGATATTCGAATCATTAGCCGGAATTTCAAAATATTTAAAAAAGCGAGGAAATTGCCACATATTGGGACCGAAAATCAGTGTTCTGTTCGGTTCTAATGCACGTAAAATAGTATGTCCGCGAGCAACCAAAGTATTCCACATGCTGTGTTTTGGTGCAACAGGCTCATTCATAAACTCATATGCAACCATATCGGTAGAATATGATGATAATTCGCTGGAAAGTTTTCGCCAAATATCAATCATGGTATCTTGGTCTTTGGGATTATTCCATAAAGTCATAGCCCCTTCATTATTGCCGGCATTGAAGTGATGTGAACGCAGTATATGTAAATCTACCACCACTCTCATATCTTCTTCTAAACACCATTTAATACAGGAATGTAAATACGAAAGGTTTTCTTGATTAAACATACCGTTTTCATGGAACATTTGTTCTTCGTCAATTGGCAATCGAACATGGTCGAAACCAATATTTTTAAGATATGCAATATCATTTTTTGTAACAAATACATCTTTCGGCGACCAGCCAAAAAACTGTGATAACCAATGGCTCAGATTTATACCTTTTGTAATAGAAAACATGTGAGTATCATTTAGAATTTAGATATGCAAAATACAGCTTTTTTATGATTTTTCAACTATTGAGCTGCCTTAAATTTTGCAATCCCTTCATTCAAATAGGCACTGTATGTTGTCACAGACTGTGCAACATCGTACCCGACAGGCTTCATTAATCTGTTTCCATAAGCATCTAAAACCACATATAATGGTTGTGCAATAGTTTTATAGTACTTTAAAGAAAAGAATTTCCATTTATCAGCAATAGTTTTTATTTCATACTCACGCCCCTCAAAAAGTTCCGTTTTTTGTTCATCTTCCGGCAAGGGATAATTAACATCCATATACAATGATATAAGCACATACTCATTTTCTATAATAGAAAACACCTCAGGTTGCGACCACACATTCAGTTCAATATCACGACAGTTTGCACAGGTTTTTCCGGTAAAATCCAATAACACCGGCTTGTTCACTTTTTGAGCATATGCTAAACCCTCTTCATAATCAAAGAAACAATTCAAACCGAGTGGACAATCCAATGCTTCAGCATATTTCTTTGTTCCCTGATAATCATCGACTGCTTGCGATGTTCCACCGGAACGGAGTGTTGGGGTGTACAAATCAAACGTTTGCGTATTCATGGGAGGCAAATAACCACTCAATGGTTTAAGCGGAGCTCCCCACATTCCGGGGAGTAAATAAAGAGCAAAACTAAATAATGCAGTAGCAAATAATAAGCGAGGAATAGACACATACGACAAATCACTATCGTGGGCAAATTTAATTTTACCCAAAATATACAAACCTGCCATCACCACAATTACAATCCATATTGCAATAAATAAATCACGCGGTAAAATAGTCCATCCTGCGGCTAAATCGGCCATTGAAATAAATTTAAGAGCCAATGCCAATTCTACAAAACCAAGTAACACCTTAATCGTATTGAGCCATCCACCCGATTTGGGTAAAGAGTGTAATAAAGACGGGAATATTGCAAAAAAAGTAAACGGTAAAGCCAAGGCTACTGAAAAACCAAGCATTCCCATAAACGGACCAAGTACCGAACCTGTATGTACCGATTCAACCAATAATGTTCCAATAATCATTGCGGTACACGAAAATGAAACTAAAACTAAGGTAAAAGCCATAAAAAATACGGATACTAATCCGGATGAAGAGTCTACTTTTTTATCCATCTTATTGACCCAGCTCGAAGGCAGGTTTATGTCAAATGCACCAAAAAATGAAATAGCAAATACCACAAAAATGATAAAAAACAACATATTGAATAGTGGATTTACCGACATTTCATACAATGCAGTTTCGCCAAATAATGCGGTTATTGCCAATCCCAATCCCACATATATTACAATAATAGACAAACCATAAATAATAGCATCACGAATACCTATTTTCCGTTCTTTTTTAATAAAAAGACTAACCGTCATTGGAACCATTGGAAACACACATGGAGTAAGAAAAGCGAGTAATCCGCCCAAAAACCCGGCAATAAATATCCACCACGGCGTCTGTGATTCTGATTCATAATCAGATGTTTCCTCAACCTCTGCTACGTTTTCTCTTGCAACAACGGTGTCTTGGTTTTTTTCTTGAGTTTCTCTCGTTTCGGGTGGAGAAGCAGGTAATTTCGAATCAGTTTCAGCAGTCTTTGTGTTCGAATCAACTACCGTCTTATCTTGCGTTTTATCAGACACCGCCGGAGTTTGTTTTTGTTGCAGAGCAGGTATGGTGACCGAAAATTTCTCGGGAAAGGGATTTACACACACACCATTATCTTTACATAACTGATAGGTATATGCCCCGGTAATTGTTACCTCCTCATCAGCAGGAACAGAAAACTTTTGCCGCCACACAAAATCACCCTCAAAATCTCGAACAGTCGTTTTAAAAATATCATCAAAAAATTCACGAGGTTCCGTATCATACTGCAATCCACCTTGGGTCTTAACCACATCGGGATAATCGAATGTAACTTCCGCAGCCAAAGGCCCTCCCGGACCCTGATCGAAACTATACATATGAAATTGTTCCGGAACACTAATATTCATAAGTATTTCCACCTCAGTATCTGACGTTCGCTCGTAAGAAAATGACCATTGTGCTTCTTGTGCTTGCAGAAAAAAACTTGATAAAAAGAAGAGAATTAAAGATGATAATTTATTCATAATGTCTATTTTTACGATTAATTATTTCATTCGAATAACACAAATATAGTCGTTATTTTTTGAATTTAATAACACAAATATATCGCTTTTTTATCACTATTTAGTATATTATGGCAGAAAAAAAAATTACCTATCAAGAATCGATACAAGAAATAGAACAGATAATTTCTTTGATTGAAGCAAAGGAAATAGATGTAGATTCCTTGACCGAAAACATTAAACGTGCGGTATTTCTGATATCCGAATGCAAAAAAAAATTACAAACATCGGATGATGAAATTCAAAAACTGTTGAAAAGTATTGAGGACGAATAAGTACTCATTTTCACAGACTTTTTCTATATTTGTACATATTCAATAACATAAATTTAACAATACCATGGCAACAAACTCAGATGACAAAGTAAAAAACGAAAAATTAAAAGCTCTTCAACTTACACTTGACAAAATTGATAAAACATATGGCAAGGGAGCTATTATGAAATTAGGCGACCGAGCTATTGTTGATGTGCCGGTTATTTCTACCGGTTCTATCGGACTCGATATGGCTCTTGGTGTAGGTGGTTTTCCACGCGGTCGTGTTATCGAAATATACGGTCCGGAATCTTCGGGTAAAACGACATTGGCAATTCATGCAATAGCTGAATGTCAAAAAACCGGAGGTTTAGCTGCTTTTATTGATGCAGAACACGCTTTCGACCGTTTTTATGCTCAAAATCTCGGTGTTGATATAGAAAATCTTCTCATATCACAACCGGACAATGGTGAACAGGCATTAGAAATTGCCGATCATTTAATTCGCTCGGGAGCACTTGATATTGTGGTAATTGATTCGGTAGCGGCATTAACACCAAAATCGGAAATTGAAGGAGAAATGGGTGATTCTAAAATGGGCTTACAAGCTCGTTTAATGTCACAAGCACTTCGAAAACTCACGTCTACAATCAGTAAAACAAATACAACCCTTATTTTTATTAACCAATTACGGGAAAAAATTGGTGTTATGTTTGGCAATCCCGAAACAACAACCGGTGGTAATGCCTTAAAATTCTACGCCTCTGTTCGTATAGACATCCGTCGAATCGGGCAATTAAAAGAAGGCGACCAAGTTCAAGGAAACAGAACGCGGGCAAAAGTGGTGAAGAATAAAGTTGCTCCCCCATTCCGTAGTGTAGAATTTGACATTATGTTTGGAAAAGGAATTTCGAAAACCGGCGAAATAGTTGATATTGGTGTGGAATTGGAAATTGTTAAAAAAAGTGGTTCGTGGTTTAGTTATGGAGACACAAAACTTGGTCAGGGAAAAGAATCGGTTAAACAATTATTAGAAGACAATCCTGAATTGTTTTCTGAAATAAATGATAAAATTCGTGCAATTCTTAATGAAAAATAAGATGGCAAAGCATATTTTATATATCGGTTCAATACTTTTATTTTTTGTGTCATGCTCGTTTACCGACATGACACTTTTTCTCGAAGTTGAAAATGCTCAGGGAATTTCAAAAAAAGACCCGGTATACATGAAGGATTTGCAAATTGGTTCGGTTGAAGATTTATCTTTACAAAATAAACATGTGTATATTGAAATTTCCGTCGATAAAGATATTCCATTACCAATAGACTCTTATTTTTCTATCGAAAATACCGATATGTTAGGCAACAAACACATAGAAATTGTTGCCGGTGATGAAACAATTTATTTTTCCGAGCATGACACCATTCGTGATGTTTCTTTGAAAATGCTCATTA
>CAZLCY010000099.1:5551-9204 GCA_964558075.1 uncultured Bacteroidales bacterium | reverse complement strand
CGTTGACGAGATAGTTTGCTTTCATTCGATGTATCTGAATACGCACGTATTTCAATATATAAACTCGGGTTTTCAATTAAAACCTGTTTAATTTTTTCAATTTCGATTAACGCACTTCGGTTAAGACTATCTTCATTTTCATCGAAATAAATATTCCGGATGGTATAATATTTTGACTTATCATCAATTTTGGGAAACATTTGAGCATTTACATGAATAGTTTTTTCGATTAATGCCCGTTCGATAGGCACATATTTTTCAATAGTTTCGTATCCGTCACGTATAAAGCGGAATGTGTATTCTCCCTTAAATAATTCTACAGAATATGTCCCATCGACGTTTGGTTTAAAATCTTTTACAACTTTATCTTGTTTGTTTAAAATCAGAATTTTTGCACTTCCGTCAACATCTTTAAGATCGGAGTATTTTATTTGTCCTTTAACAGTTACCGGAATACCATTTGCGTATTCGTTGTAACTCGGTACAATTAATTCATAAATATCCATATCACCAAAAGTGAAGTACCCTTCATGTCGTGCTTGAGCATAAAATGCAGTTGTCCCGTCACCGTTTGGTGCAAAAAAAGTGTTATCGTCGGGACTGTTTATCGGATATCCTAAATTAACCGGTTCAGACCATAAACCATTGTCCAATAATTGTGATGAGAAATTATCAAAACCACCCATATTATAATGACCTTCAGAAGAAAAGTATAATGTTTTTCCATCTTCGAGAATAAATGGTGTTTCTTCGTCGTGTTCGGTGTTTATTGTGCGACCTAAATTCATTGCAGGTCCCCATTCTTGTTCTTCTTCATTATATGTGCTTTTGTAAATATCTAATCCGCCATACCCTCCACGTCGGTCGCTGGTGAAATATAATGTTTTTCCGTCAGCAGAAATGGACGCATGGGTTTGGGTTCCCCGAGCGTTTATATTTTTGTTGAATTTTTCAATTGGAGACCACTTTTGGTCAGTTCTGTTAGCTTTGGTACTGTAATATAATATTCCACCGCTTACATCTGTTATGCCACCTTCACTCCATGAATTTTTATGAAGAATAAGCATTGTGCCATCAGCATTTACACTAACCAAAGCACATTTTCCATCTGTTTCTAATTCTGCGGTTATATCAACCGGTACAGTCCATTTCTCTTCGCCCAACCGGTTGGCATAAAAAATCCGTTGTGTGTAAGACGTTATTTCACCCTGATTTTCCTCGGGAATAAGTCGTGTAAAAAATAAGGTGTTCCCGTCAGCTGTAATGCATGGATTGTAATCAGCATGTGGGGTATTTATAATATTACCTACATTGTAAATTTCAACCGCAACCGGTGTCTCCGAAATTTCTTGTGCGGTTTTGCATGATTCAAGCTGTCTTTCTACGACTTGTAAATTGTATGTGTCATCAACAGATAGTTGTTCACGAAATAGTTTGTAATATTCAATACCTTCTTCGTAATATCTATTCATGTGATATGCATGTGCTAAATGATATAATGCAGAAACAGGAGCAGAGCGTTCTTTGTATGAACCAACAACGTAGTCTTCTGAAATATCAAGAACTGCTTTTTCGAGATATTTAATAGAACGTCCTGCTTCAAAAGGCATTAATTGGTAACAGCGTCCCGTTTTAAAATTAATGTTCGCATTATCAGGATCTTTTTCTAAAATCTCTTTGAAAATAGGTAAAGCTTTGTCGTATTCTTCATTGTAATAGAAAAAATTCGCATCCGAAATTTTATCTCTGAGCTGATCTTCTATTTGAGAAAACCCAAACAAAGTGAGTAAAACAAAACTTGTTGTTACGAGAAAGTATTTCATTAGATATTTCTTTTTTGTTAAAATTCAATACAATGTTCAAAGATAAAAAATCTTATCAAAAAAATCATTTTTTTTGAAAAAATGACAAACTTTTTCGCATCTTTTTTCGTAAGGCTGTGATTTTTAATTTAATTACTCGGAGTTTATATGGAAAAAATTAAAATTGATACTATTTTTGCAGTATTAATAATGTATAAAATTGCTTTATGAATAGTTTTGGGAGAATTTTCAGGGTAACGCTTTTTGGTGAAAGTCATGGGATTCAAATTGGGGTTGTTGTAGATGGGTGTCCGGCAGGAATTGATTTATGTGAGGATGATTTGGCTCATGATTTTGCTCGTCGTCGTGCAGGCGGACGCGGCACAACTCCTCGTATTGAGCCCGACTTGCCTCGTATTGTGAGCGGGGTGTTTAACGGGAAAACGACTGGTGCACCTATTACTATTGTGTTTGAAAATACAAATACAAAATCCGGTGATTATGCAAATTTATGGAATCAACCTCGCCCCGGACATGCTGATTTGACCGGTCAGCGGAAATATGGAAAATTTAATGATCCGAGAGGTGGCGGTCATTTTTCGGGTCGAATTACACTTGGAATTGTTGCTGCCGGTGTTATTGCAAAAAAAATTATTTCACCTCTTACAATTCAAGCACAACTTATAGAGGCGGGTGGTTCTGAAAATATTACCGAAGCGGTGGAAAAAGCTATAGAAGATAAAGATTCTATTGGTGGCATTATTGAGTGTGTATGCTCAAATGTTCAACCAACTTTGGGAGAACCGTTTTTTGATTCGGCTGAAGCTCTTATTTCGCATATGATTTTTGCGGTTCCTGCTACCAAAGGTATTGAGTTTGGAAGTGGATTTGCTGCTGCTCGCATGAAAGGTAGTGAGCATAATGATGAAATTATTGATGCTGAGGGTACAACGCGAACCAACTATTCCGCAGGTATTAACGGTGGTATTACAAATGGTAATGATATTGTATTTCGGGTGCCAATTAAACCTACTTCGAGTATTGGTGTGTGGCAAGAAACATTTAATTTTAAATCACAATCGGTGGAGCCTCTTCTTATTGAAGGTCGTCACGATGCGTGTATAGCTCTTCGAATTCCCGTTGTTATTGAGTGTGCAACGGCAATAGCTCTCGCCGACATGGCTCTGATTGCTCACCAAAAACCTACGGTATTTTAATATGAATTCTCAGTTTCATCCTCATTCGGTGTTTCATTATTGTCCTTCTTGTGGAAAACGAGGTTTTGAGAAAGATTCATTTAAATCACAAAAATGTTCGGTGTGCGGTTTCGTCTTGTATACTAATGCATCAACAGCTGTTGCGGCAATTATTACGAATAAAAATGGTGAAATTCTTCTTACAAAAAGGGCGTTTGAACCGGCACAGGGAATGTATGATTTGCCCGGAGGATTTGTCGATCCGGGAGAAACTGCCGAACAGGCTCTTGTTCGTGAAGTGCAGGAGGAGTTAGATTTGACAATCGAATCGTATTCTTATTTCTCTTCTTTTCCTAATGAATATGTGTTTGCAGGTGTTTTGTATTATACCCTCGATATGGTGTTTGAATGCGAAGTTTCTTCTCTTGAACATATTATTCCTGCAGATGATGTTGCTGATTATGCGTTTTTTTCAATTACTGAAGATGTCATTGATGGTGTTGGATTGAGTTCGATAAAAAAGATTTTGAGGCTATTTGAGAAAAGGCACAAAAAGGCAAGAAGGCATAAGGCATAAGGCAAAAAAGGTTTTTTCTCGCAAAGCCGCAAAGTCGCAAGGAAGTTGAAAATGCTATATGGATTGCTATGATTGTGG
>CAZLCY010000099.1:0-5451 GCA_964558075.1 uncultured Bacteroidales bacterium | reverse complement strand
GTTAATCTTGAATAGTGGTAATAAGTCGTATAAGGCACAAAAAGGCAAGAAGGCAAGAAGGCATAAGGCATAAGGCAAAAAAGGTTTTTTCTCGCAAAGCCGCAAAGTCGCAAAGAGAATGGAATTACCATAATAATTCATTTACATACATTTCTTTTACAATAATTGGCTGAAAGTTGTATCTTGCTTTAGCGGACCAAACATAATTCAGCTCAATTAATTAATAAAAACGGTCAACTCTAATCAGGGAAGGTCATGAAATTGCCTTGTGCCTTTTTTGAAAATTCCCGTCACCGCTACCGCATTCTTTGGAGTGGTATCAAAAAAAACTTCGAAATGTTTATTTTATTCTTATCACGTAAGGAAAATTCTTTTTGGTCATCTAAGTCATAAAAAACATATGAAAATTCTTAAAAAATACCTTTTTGAAATAATCTTTTCAATTATCGGAATTATCGGTGGATATGCTTACTGGCATTATGTTGGTTGTGCGAGTGGACAATGCCCTATAACATCTCGCTGGTATACAAGTGCGATATATGGTATGCTTATGGGATTTTTGCTCGGACAAATTGTTCGTGATAAGGTTCAAAAGAAAAAAACGGAAAGTAATTAGAGTCTGTCTGTGAATTGTGCTACACGAAATTTTTTTTTCTTTGTGACAGGGTGGCATCTTTCGCACCCTGATGTCACAATTTGTGATTTCAAGATGTTAATTTAACGTAGTTACATGTATAGCTGTGGTACATAAATTCTATTTTAATATGAGCTAATTTTGTTTGTGCGGATGATTTTTTTGAATTTGTTATTTTATTTGATTTCAAAAACTATTGAATTAATTTTTCTTTTAATTCCATCGATAGGGTATGTAACTATATTATAAAAAATTATTTTATCACCAATATTAAGGTTTTCTATATTGTTTATTATTTCGGTTGAAATTAGATTTGACCCAATTGTTTTTTCTAAAATGACATTGTTTTTTTTTAGAATAATTACCGAATATGAAACTATTTCAGAAGGTACATTAATATCAGCATTGACTAATCTTGAATCAATTTTTTTTGCATTAAGTAGTTTCTCCTTTGTTATTTCTCCACCTTCTTCAAGTAATATGCTGGCTCGAAACCCATAAATATTTACAACTCTTTTTATTATCGTTTCTTTTAATATCAAATTACCTTTATTATAAACTGAAACATTAATGTTAATAATTCCTTTCTCTAAGTTTGAAATATAATACGAGAATTTATCTCTACCGTTTTTGATGATACCAGAACTTGAGTTAATTTTAAGAGAATCATAAATAGCATTATCAACAGTAAAAGAAATATTGTTTCTTGCACCAACAAACAATAAGTCTTTATATGATTTCATAATTACCTTTTGTGTAAAAGCTGAAGTTGAGATTGTTATTAATAGTATAAAAATAATGTTTTTTTTCATTACTGATTTGTTCTAGATGTTCTCTTTTAGTGGTATTATCTCATAATTTGTTTTTGTATTCAATATAACAAATATATTCATTTTTTTTGTTTTAAAAAAAAAGGGCAATCTTTTACGATTGCCCTTTAGTCTGTTGGAGATAATTAAAATGTATATCGCAATCCGGCATACACTTCACGACCGAATACCGGTCCCCAAATTTGAGATGCATCAAATTCGCTGCTGTATGGTTGCGATGCGGAAAAAATCGGATTTTCCTGCACATAATTTAACAGATTTTCTGAGCCGACGTAAATGTCTAATTTGTCGTTCCATGTTTTTGTTACCTGTGCATTCATGGTAAAAAAGTCGGGTGATTGCGTGTCTGTATCTATTTGCTCCATACTGCTTAGTGCGAGAGGTGCATACTTCGAACCATGCCATTGAACGGTGTAGTCGAATGACCAATCAGATTCGGTTGTGTAGGCAAGATTTGTAAATGCCCGGTGTTCCGACACAAATGGTTTTTTCTGCAATTCTCCGTTATATGTCGATTGCACATCGTACCAACGGTATGCCATGCGAATATCAAGATTGTGAATTAATTCATAATCTATTTGTGCTTGCATGCTGTTTGAGAAAGAAGTTCCATCAAGATTATATATATGAACTTCGTATTGGTCTTGAACAAAATCAATAATTACTTGTTCCTGAAATTGTGTTCGGTATGCATCAAGTGTTAGTGAGCCTTTTCTGTTCCATAATGAGAAATATCGGGTAATATTTGCCCCGACATTCCATGCGATTTCGGGTTCTAAACCATATGGTGATTCATTATTTTCGCTATGAATTAAGAACAGACGAGAACTTGCCATAAGATTGGCGTTTTCTGCAAACACACGGGCTGTTCGTTGTCCTCTTCCGGTTGACAGGCGTATAACATAGTTGCTGTTGGGTTTGTAGCGAACATGAAAATGCGGGGTGATAAATCCTCCGTAGATAGAGTGATAGTCTCCCCGAATACCGGTAACAAAGGTGATTTTTTCACCGGGAATGTAGGTGTGTTCACCGAACATTCCCGGAACAGATTCCTCATACGAAAATGGTTGATTATTAAATGTTTCATCTACCCGGTCGTATTGAAAACTCAATCCGGTATTATATTGGTGTTGTTCACTTTCGCTTGCACCCTGAAAAATTAAATTTGCATATCCCGAGAGTTCATCTCCGGTGTAGGTTTGTAAACCATATTGTGACTCTTGATTATGAAACGAAAAAGCGGACTGAAATCCGATGCTTTCCCATAGCTTATCGGTATATGTTTTTCCGATTTTCATCCAGGTATCACCACGGGTAATGTAGGTATTCATTCCCCACGGATTTGTGATATTGTGTATCTGAGAAGGTGAGTAGTCTTGTTCGCCGCCAATCTGGCTCAAATATGTTCCTTTTATCCCAAATTGCACATGCATATCGTCGGCACCATGATATTCCCAGCGGTTTATACCAATGAGCTGATTACCGAGAGGCATATCAAGGAAGTTGTCATCATTATTGTCGTGTCGGGTGTTTTGCGTTCTTCCGTGTAAAAGGACTGCGGTTGACCACGAATCTGAAATGTCCTTTTTTGCATGAACATTGAATTCTGCTCTTCCGCTTTCGCTACCAAAAAGGTTAACATAAACCGATTCAATATCTTTTGGTTCGTGCAATTGAATATCTATTTGTCCGGTAATACTTTCAAAGCCGTTGATAACGGATCCCGTGCCTTTATTCAGATGTATTTCACGAATCCAAGTGCCGGGAATGAATTGTAAGCCATACATCGTTGCCAAACCCCGTATTGCCGGAATATTTTCACGGGTAAATTGTACGTACGAACCCGATAGTCCCAGCATTTGTATTTGTTTTGTGCCGGTTATTGCGTCGGTAAAAGTAACGTCTACCAAGGGCGTTGTTTCGAAGCTTTCACTTAAATTACAGCAAGCTGCTTTGTGCAATTCCGATTCTGCAATTTCTAATGTGTGAATTGGTTTGAGCGAACTGCTTACCGTTGTTTTTTCTCTGTGCGAAACAACCACTTCATCGAGTTCTATTCCGGCTTGTAGTTTAAAAACCACGTAATGATCATGTTCGTTAATTATGGTTGAATCAGGAGCATAGCCAACATAATTGGCGTACAGATAATCACCATTATGGTGTTTGTGAATTTTAAACTCACCGTTTTTGTCGGTAATGACTGTTTCTCTGTGATTGTGCCCCCAGTAAATGAGTGCCCCCACAAGTGCTTTGTTCTGTTCGTCCGTTACTTTTCCCCGAACGGTGTGCTCATCATGAGCATGGTCGTGTTCCTGAGCAAAAACGTTAACGAAGCCGGTACTGAGTAGTACCATAATAATTAATTGTATTGTTTTCATACTAATATGTTTTTGTGTTGAATAATAAAAGATGCGTACTTGTCTTTTTAGAGTCCGCAGACTGACGAAAAAAAGAAGTAAATTCAGTTATTCATACAAAACATATGAGCACAAAAGACTGTAGAGTTTTGGGAGCGAATATAATTTTTTATCCGCTACAGGTGGAGAATGTATCTTTGATTCAGTAAAAAAATCAGTATCAAAAAGTAATGAAATGATACCGGTTATAACCTGTATTGAATGAGATATTTGTTGAGGTTGAGACGTGAATAATTCTTCAGTATATTGAAAAATAATGCGTTCGTTGGCACAACATTCACTATGATCTTCTTCGTGTGTTGTGCTTTCCGTTGAGCAATTTGCCGAACAAGATGAATGTTCTGCGTGACTTGACTCAACCGGAAAAATTGAAAAGTCGGTAATAGTATCGTGGCAGGTATGAATAGAAATTCCGATTCCTGATGTTATTATCAGAAAAACAATAGCACTTATAAATGATACTATTTTATGGGTATTCATATTTACAATAATTTTTGTAAAGATACAATTCTTCTTATTGTAAGACGGAAAATTAAGGGGAAAATTACATGGCATGGTTTGTTTTTATGGATAGTAATGTGATAAAATGCATACCCGTTACCCTCGCTGCTACAAATCCTTTGGCTTTAAAAAGCAATATACAATATTATTTTATAATACCGGTATGAAAAAAACACATAAAAACAATTTGTATTTGTTCACTAATTAGTTAACTTTATGAAATGATAAGAGAAGTATTTGTGTATAAAAAGCACTTTATTGATTTCTATAAGTCGCAAGAAACTAAAATGCAAGAAAAGATTGGATATGTTTTGGATTTTGTGAGATTTGAACGACATGTTCCGTCAAAATTTTTTAAAAGCATTAGGATTCTTTGTTTCTTTGACCAAGGCGACGTAGTTGTTTTGACAAATGTTTTCTCAAAAAAACACAAAAGACACCGAGAAATGAAATTAGAATGGCTGAGAGATTAAAAAAAGAATATATGATAGAAAAATATGGAGGACATTAATATGAAAAACCGTATAAATTTTGAAGACATTTTAAAAGAGAGTTATGGGGAGAAAGGAACACCTTCAAGGGATAAATATGATGCTGATTCTTTATCGTTTCGATTAGGAGTAATGTTAAAAAAAGCGAGAAAAGAAGCTCAAATAACTCAAGAAGAATTGGCAAAAAAGACGGGTACTAAAAAGAGTTATATATCAAGGATAGAGAGAGGACAAAGTGATATTCAAATTTCAACATATCATAAATTAATAGAGATAGGTTTGGGAAAACATCTAAATATATCGATAGGGTAAAAATGAATATATGTGGAAATAAGAAGAATCATAAAAACACAGTAAAAGGTATATTGTTTGGTTGGATATCCATTCATCACTAAAAATAAATTACAAACATTATTATAAGAAAAAAGCCCGATTGTTCGGGCTTTTTAATTCTATGGATATGTTATCGTAAAATCACTTTCCTTTAAATCATCTAAACTCAGGTCGTACCGTTTTAATATCATGTAATCGTCTCTGACTTTTTCCCATGTGTATTTATTTAAAGTGTCGGTATGGAT
>CAZLCY010000098.1:6591-9207 GCA_964558075.1 uncultured Bacteroidales bacterium | reverse complement strand
ACCGTATTGAGGTCACACGATTACGTACATTTCGCTGTTCAAAATCATCAATAGCAAGTCCTTCGAGTACACGGTCGTATGTGGTTTTGGTAACCTGTGTGGGTAATATCTCAATAAAAGTACACAAATATACCCAAATATGCTGTATTATTAAAAAAAATATTAAATTTTAATGTTAATTATATATTAAAAAATAATAAAAAAATGTATTTTTGATATTCGGGTTTTTCAAAACTTTTTTGTCATATTATTAATAATGAGACTTTAAATCAATAACGGGGTTTTTTATGAAAAAATATATATATTTAATTATTACATTAACAGTAACAACATTACAAACACTTAATGCACAAATCAAACTAAATGAATTACAATCGAGTAATGCAACTACCATAACAAGTGATTTAGGAAACTATGCCGATTGGATAGAATTATACAACACAGGTTCTTCAACTATCAATATCGGAGGATATTTTATCACCGACAACAATGATGAACCACGAAAATGGCAAATTCCAACCGGCACCTCTATAAGCGGAAATGATTACTTATTAATTTGGTGCGACGGATTAACAACCGAACTTCATACAAACTTCAAACTCTCCGGTTCAAAAGGCGAAAAATTATATATCTACTCTTCAAACATGTTACTCTTAGATTCTGTAACATTTCCTCCACTCACAACAGACTACACATACGGACGAGTAACAGACGGCACAGGTCAATGGGCAAAATTAGCAAATCCAACACCCGATGCACAAAATGATTCTGAAACAATAAAAGGAGCCGCTCCTGCTCCTACATTTTCTATACCTGCCGGTTTTTATTCTTCGAGCCAAAATATAAGTCTTAACAGCTCTGTTTCGGGGGCTGTTATCCGTTACACAACCGATGGGACAGAACCAACGGAGTCCTCACCTATATACACGGAACCTATTTCGGTTGATAAAACCACCGGAATGACCCTAAAATATGGGTACAATCGTGATAATAATACCGGTATTCAAGAGTTCGGCTGGCCAAGTTCGTTAAATTACCCATACGGATATTACGATAATGAAAACGAAGAATTCGGAGCTATCATAAAAGCAAAAGTTTTTCACGACGATTATGCACCAAGTAAAACAGTTGCGTCATCTTATTTTATAAATATGAGACGCCCAAGCTTACCGATAATTTCTATTACTGCAGATAAAGCCGACTTTTTTAGTGCCGACCGCGGTATTTATATACAAGGGACTAATGGAATTGAGAAAAATGGCTACACTGCAAACTGGTGGCAAGACGATTGGGAGCGAAAAGTGTACATTGAATATTTTGATGAAAACGGAGAAATACAATTTGGTGTAAATGCCGGTGCACAAATTATGGGAGCTGTATCCCGCGGATGGGATCAGAAATCACTTAAATTCAAATTACGTAACGAATATGGTGATTCCGAAATAAACTACCCACTCTTTGGCGATGACGGATTGCAGACCTACTCTTCATTTTATTTACGCAACTCAGGAAACGATTGGGATCAGGGGAATATGGCTCGAGACGGCATTATCCAATCTGTTGTTCGTGGAGAAATTGATCTTGAAACACTTGGCTACCAACCCGTTGTTATGTACTTAAACGGCGAATATTTTGGAATCATTAATCTTCGTGAACGATACGATGAAAATCTCTTTGCAGAAATGTATTCATACGTTGACGAAGATGAAGTTGATTTACTAAAAATTAATGGAGATGCAAAAACATTTGACCCCTCAGAAGGAGATTTAGACGCATACAATACTCTTTTAGACTACCTCAACACATTTGATTTAGAAGACACAAGCCATTATAATTATGTTATAGAAAATTTTGTTGATAAAGACAATATTATAAATTACTATATAGCCCAAATTTATTGTCAAAACACCGACTGGCCTCACAATAATGTTCGCATATGGCGTCCACGCATGGAAAAAGGAAAATTTAGATTTTTGTTTTATGATACTGATTTCGGATATGGATATTATGGCGGAGGTCCGTATGAAAACAATTTATCACGAGCATTATCATCAAGTTCGGAAGAATCCTGGTCTACCGTTATCTTTAGAAGTTTAATGGATAATCCTCAGTTTGAAAACGAATTCATTCAACGATTCAGCTACATGATAAACACCATATATACGTACGACAGATTAGATAATATTGCAAATTATTATAAAGATTTAATAATTTATGAACGCGATAATTATAGTGATGAAATATGGACACGAGGGCTTAATAGTGGATATAGTATAAATGACATGATTTCCTGGGGAGGAGACCGCATTGGATACATGCGCGAACAAATCAATTCCCGATTCGGATATGAAGAGTACTCGTACCTGACAGTAAACTTCACTGAAAGTAATGGATCGGTATATCTCTGTTCTTTACCCGTTGATGCGGGATACTCCGGCAGACAATACGAAAACACCCCCATTAGACTTGTTGCTGAACCAAAAGCCGGAAATCAGTTTGTGGAATGGCGAAGCGGGGCTACTAACCTATCTACCGAACCTGAATATTTTGCAACTATTTCGGACGATTACACAATTGAAGCCGTTTTTGAATCTCGTTCGTCGGTTAATGATATTT
>CAZLCY010000098.1:0-6581 GCA_964558075.1 uncultured Bacteroidales bacterium | reverse complement strand
CGAAATAATGGCTTCAAACAGTGTTTTTTATAATAACGAGCTTAACGAATACGAAGACTGGATAGAAATATACAATCCCGGCACTTCCGATATAGATTTAGCCGGATTATATATTAGCGATAAACTTGACAGTTTGGACAAACACAAAATTGCTTATGGCTCACCTGAGCTCACAACCGTTCCGGCTGGTGGTTATTTAATATTATGGGCTGATAAACAAACTCATGCGGGAGCAAACCACCTTAACTTTAAGCTTTCGCGAACAGGCGAATCGGTAACTCTTTCACAAAAAGACGATAACGGAACAACAAGAATAATTGATCAAATAACATACGGTGTACAAAATACCGATTTATCTTTCGGACGATATCCCGACGGATCATCAAATCAAATAGTTTTTGATATTCCCACACCCGAAGCTTCCAATCAAATTCAAAGTACAGCTGAAATTGATGGTTTAGTAATTACCGAATTTATGGCAAAAAATGCTCAAACAATTACTGAAGAAACCGGTGGATACGCCGATTGGTTCGAAATATATAACAGTACCGATGAAGCTATAGATATTGGTGGTTTATTTGTAACGAATGATTTATCAGATCTAAATAAATATATGATACCGGCAAATCAATCTTCATTAACAACAATAGAACCGGGCGAATACTATATTCTCTGGGCAGACAAGCAAATTGCAATCAACCCTAACCATGTCGATTTTAAACTTAAAGCTGAATTTGGAGACATAGCTATTGTTCAACTTCGCGGTTCCGAAAATTATATTATCGATCAGGTATCATATTCGAACCAAGGTGAAGATATTGCATATGGTCGTTTCCCATCAACCACTTCCGATTTCCAATATTTACCAACCCCCACTCCCGGTGAACCTAATTCTAACAATGCAACTATTAGCGTAAAAACCGGTTTAACAATTAATGAACTGTTAGCTGCAAATACATCTGTCGTAAAAACAGAATACAATAAATACTCGGATTATATTGAATTCTACAATGCCTCTTCTTCTCCTGTAGATTTAGGAGGTTTATTTTTAAGTGACTCTCTTTCATACAGTTTAAAATATCGAATTCCCCGAAATGACCCTGCAGAAACGACTGTTCAGCCTGGTGAATGGATTACATTTTGGGCAAACAGTTCACCCGAAAATGGAACAAAACACTTAGGTTTCGGATTAGATATGCTTGGCGAAGAAGTTGTTCTTTCTCAAGTTACCGAAAACGGAATACAGCAACTCGACTATATTATATTTGAAGCACAAACACAAAACATTAGTTTTGGTCGTTTCCCTGAAACAACAGATAACTGGGAATTGATGACTCCCACGTACAATGCTGAAAATCAATCAACATCAGCAAGAACAAGTTTAGCAAGTCTTACTTCAAGTATTGGTGAAATATCACCTTCATATTCAAGTACGGTTTCTCATTACATATGCTACTTACCGCAAGGGACAACCACACCTGCGGAAATTTCTGCAACCCCAATGAATGAAAACGCATCGCTTACTATAACACAGGCAACTTCACTTAATGAACAAGCTACAGTTGATATAATATCGGCGGATGGTAACAATACAGCGACCTACACCGTCAGCTTCGAATCAGCTCCATCTGACGATGCAACTCTTGCTGTTCTTTCAACTGATTATGGCACATTAACACCTGCTTTTTCTCCGGAAATCAATACGTATACTATAGAATTACCTACCCCAACAATTCCTTTACTTACTGCTCAGGCAAATCAAGAAAATGCTGTAGTCGAAATAAATTACGGCAGTTCTATAGAAAACACGACAACCATTACGGTAACAGCCGAATCGGGTAATACCAACACCTATTTTATAACGTATGACTCGCAAACCCAAAACGAGACAATTTACAGTTGGGTTGACAATTTCAACGATGGCAGCACACAAGAATGGGATATTAGCGGAACAAGTGCCGAATATTACACAATTACCGCAACAAACGACGAAATCAATCTTTCTCAGGCAGCTAATAAACCAACATATCGTACAGTTACCTATGACTTACCGTCAGGTTTTGTGTTAGATATGGAAAATAACCCTAACCCGATTGTAAGCATTGATGTGCTCGCTTCTGAAGATTCTGAAATACGTATCGATTTAAAAGACATCAATCGTACTACCGGCAATTCCGAAACTGTAAGTCACTCTGTTGACGGTGGCGTAAGAGAAACTCTTGTCTTTGACTATGACGGCGTTAATACGGGTGCAGACGAATCACAAATTACTACTATTGTAATATATACAGACCCTGATGATAATATTGAAGATGCAAAAGAATTCTTTTTCGATAATTTAACCATTGGCGTTCCTTTATCTGCAAATGCAGATTTAGCATCTCTCAGTTCAAATATTGGAACATTGTCACCGTCATTTAATGCAAACACAACAGAATATACACTCACAATTCCGCACAGTTCATCATCTATTCCTACAATATCCGCAAGTACAGATGATACAAACGCTCGTCTTGAAATAAGTCAGGCATCATCAATAACCGGAGAAGCTAAAGTGCGTGTTACCGCTGAGGATAATACAACACAAACATATACGGTAACAATAGAACGAGAATTGGAAATTGTTGAAGGATATATCGAAAACATTATACAAGCAAATTTAGCCGGATTCAATGAATCAAATACAACTTATGATTTTGTGTATGGTGGTGGTTTTACTGAAATTGTTTACAACAGAACAGCAACAAGCGGAAACGACAATTTTACCTATAACATTTCGGATGCAGATGCAAAAATATTGAATCTTTCAAATTATCCTTATGTTGCAATTCGTGCACGTACCACTACCCCTTTAGATATGAGAATCGACTTATTTGACGGCAACGGATATGTCAGCTCCGAATCACCTGTTTCTCTTAATGTGAATGGCTCTGAATACACAACATATGTTTATAATTTTGCTGACAAACTTGCCTCAAATCTTGCTGTAGAAGATATTCGCGGTATAAAAATATACTTCGACAAAGATGAAACCACAGAAAATTCCGGCTCTGTGTTCTTCGACAAAATCATGTTCGGAAGCGAAGTCGATATGTTGATTAATCATCCTCCTGCTATTTCGAGTATTCCAAACCAAACACAAATGCAAGGAGAAACATTCAGCAATATTTTACTTGATAATTATGTGAGTGACGATAACACTGCTGACGGTTCTCTTGAATGGTCTCATTCAGAGTCAACACATTTCACACTATCAATATCATCATCGCATGCATTATCTATTTCTCCGAAAGATCCCGAATGGATGGGTAGTGAAGAAATCACATTAACCGTTGCAGATACAGAAGGATTAGCATCTTCTACAACTATAACCCTTTCGGTTACAGAATTACAAATTCCTGCAGAAAGTGTTACCTTTACTCAAAATTCAATTAATGTAGCACAAGGTGAAACCCGTAATTTGGATAATTATTTGACAATTTATCCGGAAACAACAACTATTGATACAATTATTTGGTCTGTCAATAATACAAATATTTCCATAACTGAAAATGCAATATTATCTCATTCTCTCGAGTATGGTTCTGAATCGGGAATAATAACGGTTATTGTTCGTGACAAATCAGGTAATGAATATGAGAGAACAATGAATGTAAATATTACCGGTTGTCCTACTCATTTAGAATCGGTATCTCTAAGTCCTTCACCGGCAACATTAACTGAAGGAAACTCACTACAATTAACTCCGGTTCTCTTCCCTACCGATGCCTGTACTCAAAGTATTGCATACTCTTCAGACAATGAAACCGTAGCTTCTGTTTCTCAAACAGGTTTAGTTCAAGGCAATATTCCCGGATCAGCTATTATTACAATTACAATTAATGATGGTTTTTCAACAATTACAGGCAGTCGAACAGTTACCGTAGAAAAAGATTGTTCGGAAGACATTAGCCTTTCGATAAACAAAGAATCAACAACAATTATTGAAACATATACAGAAACACTCACAGCTAATATAATTCCTGATGATGAATGTACAGAAAACAATGAAATAACATGGGAAAGTCTTGATGCAGAAACTGCGACTGTTAATGCAAGTGGTGTGGTTTCTGCACTTTCTGAAGGAACAGCTCGCATTGTTGCATCTACAACAGGTACCGGCACAACTTCCGACACATGCATTGTAACAGTTCTCAGAGATTGTTTCTATGGTACGGTTGAAGTAAATTTAGATGCCGAAACAGAATCAATTTTAACCAATAGTAGTACTATCCTCTCCTACTCTCTATCTAATTCCGATGCATGTGATACTACAGTAACATGGGAATCTGCGGATGAATCTGTTGCAACAGTTAGCCAAAATGGTGAAGTTTCTTCGGTAAATATTGGAGAAACATTTATTATCTGTCGCAGTGTTCAATCTCCCGAAATGGCAGACACCTGTATTCTCACGGTTGAAGAACGACTACCCACATCTATTGAATTACCGGAAACTATATCATTATTCTATGATGAAAATACAAGCATCTCAGCAACGGTATTTCCTGAAAATGCTGACAATAAAGATATTACATGGGAAACAGTCAATCAGAATATAATTTCTGTAACACAAACCGGAAATATAACTGCTTTAGAAGTTGGCACAGATACTATTCGGGTAACATCTCTCGCTAATCCATCAATTTTCGCAGAATGTGTTGTCACTGTTTTACCAATTGAAGCTGACACTGTATATATTACACCGGACACTCTCGAATTATTTGTATATGACGAGGATAATCTTTCAATTAATTTTGAACCCGAAAACACAACAAACCAAACAATTGAATGGTCAAGTGCACAACCGGAAATTGCAAGTGTGTCAGAAGGGATAATTACAGCTGTTTCCGCCGGAGAAACAATAATTACCGCAACCACAAGTAACGGTATATATTCAGAAGCTGTAATTATAGTTTCAGACATTGAACCAACAGATATTGTTCTTTCTGAAACTGAACTCGAACTATTCCCGGATGAAACGGCACATATTTCAGTATCATTTACCCCATTAAATGCAACCGACACTCGTATTACATGGACATCAAGCAATACCGATATTGCAACAGTTTCTGAGGGTGTTATTTCAAGTCATTCTGTTGGTGAAGCAATTATTACGGCACGCACAAACAATGGTATAGAGAGAGTCTGTACTGTCACAGTTAATCCTGTTGTTGCAGAATCTATAGAATTAAATACACATCAAATATCAATAGTTATTGATGATACCCAACAATTACTCAGTACAATTTCACCAAACAACACTACCGACCAAACTGTTACTTGGCATTCAGAAAATGATGCTGTTGCAACAGTAGACGAAAACGGAGTAGTAACAGCTCAAAGTGTTGGTCAAACCGAAATAATTGCAACGACACACAACAACCTGACAGATACCTGCATAATAAATGTAGAAGAAACAATAATTGCTGTTGACAGTGTGGTTTTAAACAATGAAACTCTTTCAATTTTATTACTAAGTTCTGAATCTTTATCTGCCGAAATATATCCGCAAGATGCCTCAAATAAAACGGTTATTTGGAAAAGTGGAAATACCGACATTCTGACTGTTTCGCAAACGGGTGTTATTACTCCTCAGCAAACAGGCGAAACATATATTGTTGTTACCAGTTCAAACAATCTTACCGATACATGTTTTTTATCAATTGAACCGAATCCGATTACGGCTATTTCATTGAGTCAATCAACAATAGCATTAACACAAGATGAATCAATTAATCTCGAACAATTTATTGTTATTGAACCTTCCGGGGCAGAAATTGGTTCTGTATCATGGACAACAGACTCTGATAACATTACCTTAAACACAAATGGTCTGGTTACCAACATTCTTGAATTTGGTTCCGAAACGGCATTAGTAACACTTCTCGTTACAGACACATACGGTAATGAATTTACCGAAACAATTACTATAAACCTTACCGGATGTGACACTGAAATTTCTTCGGTATCATTATCACCGACAGAAACATCAATAACTGAAGGGGAAACACTCCAACTGAATCCGACAGTTACCCCCACAAATGCATGTATTGAAAATACTACATATACAAGTTTAGACGAAACAGTAGCAAGTGTTTCTGAAACAGGGATAATTTCAGCACATATTCCCGGAGAAGCAACAATTGAAGTAACACTCTCAGATGGGTTTAATACGTATTCCGACTCTTTCAACCTTACCGTTGAAAAAGACTGCTCCGGAGATATTGAATTACAACTATCGGAAAACACTTACACTATAATCCGTGGTGACTCGTTTACATTAACTCCAACATTTATTCCTGATGACGAATGTACAGCTAATAAGGAAATTACTTGGACAAGTTCAAGTCCTGAAATAGCAAGTGTTGAAGATGGTTTTGTGTCCGGTCTCAAAACAGGAACAACTACTATTACCGCATCAACCGACGGAACAGGCATTACTGTAGCAAGCTGCGAGGTTACCGTTTCTTCGGATTGTTTCGAAGGTACAGTTTCCATTGAAGCAAGTGCCGATTCCTTATCACTGTACAAAGACGAAACAG
>CAZLCY010000097.1:0-9225 GCA_964558075.1 uncultured Bacteroidales bacterium | reverse complement strand
CGAACATTTGTAACACACGAATTAGACAAAAAGGGCATGCACATTCCGGAAGGAATACATCGGGATTTAAGTGGGGGTTTTATTTCAAAAAACAAAGGATATATTCATTATACAATCGGGCAACGAAAAAAATTAGGAATCGACCTCAACAAACGAGTATTTGTTCATTCTATTAATCCCGAACAAAACACAGTAGTACTATCAGATTATGCTTCATTATATAAATCTTCATTTACCATTATACATTACTATTTTCATTCCAGAACAGACACACATAAAAAACTTATAGTAAAAATTCGCTATCGTGAACAAGCAACGGAGTGTACTATAAGTAGTAAAGACGAATCCACCCTTACCGTACATCTCCGCACTCCTTTAGAATCAATAGCTCCCGGACAAACTGCAGTATTTTACGACGATGACTGTGTTGTGGGTGGTGGCTTTATTCAATAACACGAATTCTTCCAAATCTTATTTTTCCATAGTTATCAACATGGTGTTTTTTTGACAAAATTTTTTGTATTTTTATGCTTCATTTTACACACAAAAAATTATCTGTATGTTCCTCATTTTTGACACAGAAACTACTGGTTTGCCTGCAAATTATAATGCGCCGCATTCCGATTTAAATAACTGGCCACGCATGGTTCAACTGGCATGGCAAATACATGACGAAACAGGAGCATTTATCAGTGCAAAAAATTATATCGTTAAACCGGAGGGGTACGAAATACCTTTTGAATCAACTCAAACACACGGCATTACAACAGAGCAAGCTCTCGAAAAAGGATCCGATTTAACAACTGTTCTTGAAGAGTTCAATAAAGATTTACAAACAGTATCCCATGTAGTTGCACATAATTTTTCGTTTGATTTGGCAATTGTAAGTGCCGAACATATTCGAACACAGAGCAAAAATATTCTGAAAGACAAAATTGCGATAGACACAAAAGATGCTGCCACCGACTTTTGTCAATTGCCCGGAGGCAGATATGGTCAGTTTAAATGGCCCAAGTTACACGAACTACACACAAAACTTTTTGAAGAAGATTTTATTGAAGCTCACAATGCCAGTGGGGACGTTAATGCAACGGCTCGCTGCTTTTTTGAACTTATTCGTATTGGCGTTATTACCAAAGAAACTCTAAACACAGACTCTTCTTTCATTACAAAATTCACAAAAGCTAATCCGGAAAAAATTCAAGCTGCAGAAATTATTATTGAATCAAATTTCGACATCAACGACACAGATGAACCCATAATCGAAGAAACAATACCGGAAGAGCATACAGAAACAGAGAATGTTTCTGTTGATTCATATGTCCATTTACATGTTCACACCCAATATTCAATTCTCGACGGGGCAGCAGCTATTTCCGATATTGTCACAAAAGCAAGTGAAGACAATATGCCGGCACTAGCAATAACAGACCATGGTTCCATGTTTGGTGTTAAAGAATTTCATCAAGCGTGCACACAAAAAGGTATCAAACCAATTATTGGTTGTGAAACATATATTGTTGATGATTTGGAAACCAAAAAGGATAAAAGCAATTATCACCTCATTTTATTAGCAAAAAATTATACCGGATACAAAAATTTATTGCGTCTCATTTCCGAAGCTCATCTCAATGGAATGTATTACAAACCGAGAATTGACAAAAAATTATTGGAAACATATAAAGAGGGCTTAATTGTCCTCTCTGCTTGTTTAGGTGGTGAGGTTGCAAAAAAAATGGTAAAAGAGGGTGTTACCGAAGCAGAGAAAACAATAGAGTGGTATCATTCTGTTTTTCAAGACGATTTTTATCTTGAATTAATGCGACATCCAACCGAAGATGAGCATCTTAAACAAGATGTTTACGAAAAACAAAAATACATTAACAAAGAATTATTTAAAATTGGCAAAAAACTCAACATAAAATTAGTAGCAACAAATGATGTGCATTTTACCCACGAAAAAGATGCAGATGCACATGATTTACTAATTTGTTTAAATACCGGAGCCGATTTTCACGATCAAAATCGTGTTCGTTATACTCGTCAGGAATGGTTCAAAACTACTTCGGAAATGCGGGAATTATGGTCAGATGCACCCGAAGTACTGGCAGAAACAGTTGCCATTAGTAATAAAATTGAAGAATTCCAACTTGATTCGAGCCCAATTATGCCGGAGTTCCCAATACCTGAAGATTTTGGCACAATTGAAGGCTATGCAAAAAACCTGAAAGAAGAAGATTTACGAAAAGAATTTGAACGTTTTGATAGTCTCGGCGGATTTGAATCGGTTATTCGTATTAAATTCGAATCAGACTACCTTGCACATCTCACCCTCAATGGTGCAAAAATAAGATATGGCGAAGAAATTCCTGACGGTCATATTCAACGAATACATTTTGAGCTGGACACAATTAAGCAAATGGGATTCCCGGGTTATTTTCTTATTGTACAAGACTTTATAAACGAAGCCAGAAATATGGGGGTACTGGTAGGTCCGGGACGAGGATCAGCTGCCGGCTCAGTTGTGTCTTACTGTTTAGGAATCACAAATATCGACCCCATACAATACGATTTACTGTTCGAACGATTCTTAAACCCCGACCGTATTTCAATGCCCGATATTGACATTGACTTTGATGATGACGGGAGACAAAAGGTTCTCGATTGGGTAACCGAAAAATACGGATATGATAAAGTTGCACATATTTGTACGTTTGGAACCATGGCCGCAAAAAGCGCATTGAAAGATGTTGCCCGGGTACTAAAACTGCCTCTTCAAGAAGCAAATAGAATTACCAAAGAATTTCCGGATAACGGAAAACTTAATAAATCGTTTACCTATATAATTGAATCTGAAAAAGAATTAGGTGATTTAGACAAGGTTATAAATAAGGTTCTCAAAGAAAAAAAGGAAGCTGCAAGTAATGATGAAGGAAAAAAAGTTACCCAAGCTGACGTTCATTTATTTCTTATTGACGAAATAAAAAAAGCTCGTGCTGAAGGAGATCCGGTTGAAATTGAAACAATAAAAAATGCCTGTATTCTCGAAGGTTCTGTTCGTCAATACGGTGTTCACGCATGTGGAATTTTAATCGGAAAAAATCCTTTACACGAACATTTGCCACTTATGCCAACGAAAGATGAGCATATTATGACAACCCAATATGACGGACGTTTTGTGGAAGATATCGGCTTACTGAAAATGGACTTTCTGGGATTACGAACTCTTTCGATAATTAAGGAGGCTTTAATTAATATTGAACGTTCTGCCGGACAAAAAATTGATATTGAGAGTATTGATTTTGCAGACCCAACAACATTCGAATTATTTGGAAAAGGCAATACAACCGCTATTTTTCAGTTTGAATCGCCGGGAATGAAAAAACATTTGCGAAGCTTAAAACCGAACCGTTTTGAAGACTTAGTTGCCATGAATGCATTATACCGACCTGGGCCGATGGAATATATTCCTGAATATATTGCACGAAAGCATGGTGCAAGTAAAGTGGAATACGATCACCCTTTAATGGAGAAATATCTGAAGGACACCTATGGTATTACGGTCTTTCAAGAACAGGTAATGCTCCTCTCACGTACTCTTGCAAATTTCACTCGCGGACAATCAGATGAGCTGCGAAAAGCTATGGGTAAAAAGAAATTTGACCTCATGCAAAATCTTAAAAAGAAATTTGTTTCCGGTTGCTTGGAGAATACTGAATTTATGGATGGGTGTACGCAAATGAAAAAAGAACCGGAACCTCTTATTGAGAAAATCTGGAAAGACTGGGAGGCTTTTGCACAATATGCATTTAATAAATCACACTCGGTATGTTACGCCTATATTGCCTTCCAAACCGGCTATTTAAAAGCTCATTTTCCTGCTCAGTTTATGGCTGCAGCTCTTAGCTGTAATCTTTCGAAATCGGAGGAAATTGCAAAATTAATGGAAGAATGTAACCGCATAGACACACAGGTTCTCGTTCCCGATGTAAATGAAAGTCAAATAAATTTTGCCGTAAACCAGGACGGTCAAATACGTTTTGGTCTCGGGGCAATAAAAGGTGTAGGTGAGTCGGCATCGGAAGCAATTATTTCTGAAAGAAATGCAAACGGACACTACGCAGATATTTTTGATTTTGTCTCCCGTATCAATCTTCGTACGGTAAACAAAAAAAACCTGGAAAGCCTTGCTTTGAGTGGATCATTCGATAGTTTTGGTATCGAACGTCATCGGTTTTTTGCAGCAGATGAAACAAGCACCTCATTTATAGAAACGCTTCTCAAGTTTGGTAATAGTATAAATGCCAGCCCTGAGCCTAACATGATGTCTTTATTCTCCGCTGATGAAATTTCTATTGAAAAACCAAAAATACCATCACCTCCACCTTGGGGAAATATGGAACTTCTTCGTAAAGAAAAAGAACATATTGGCATCTATTTATCTGCACACCCGCTCGACGATTACAAATTTATAATTAAACATTTTTGCAAAATTGCACTCAATGAATTAACAGACATTAATCAATTTAAAAATCATAGTCTTTGTCTTGCCGGAATGGTCACAAAATTGGAACACCGAGAGACAAAAACCGGCAAAAAATTCTTAAAATTTACCATCGAAGATTTTAATGGGAGTTTCGAATTTGCACTTTTTGGTAAAGATTTTCAAAAATTTGCGTCTGATATATTATTACATGAAAAAATATGTGTGCAAGGTAAGGTTGAAAAACGCTGGGGTGATAGTCAAGACTACACACTTAAAATTGAAAAGATTGAACCACTTTCGATTTTACAAGAACGGATACGAACTTGTAATATTCGAATAAATATTGTAGATTTAAACGATGAATTAATTTCACAAATTTTATCAATTGCTCAAAACAATGATATTCAAGAAGAAAATGGATTCCCTTTAAATGTTCAAGTGTACGACAAAAAAGAAAAAATATATATTACCATGCTCTCGAATAAAAAAACGCAATATATTACCCGTGAATCATTCGATGAGTTGCAAAATATTTCAAAAATAGATTTTTCACTTAATTAAATAACAACATATTAAATACAAATAATTATGGCATTAGAAATTACAGAATCAAACTACGAAGAGTTAGTTGCACAATCAGACAAATTAGTTATAATCGATTTTTGGGCTGAGTGGTGCGGCCCCTGTCGCTTAGTTGCACCATTTATTGCCGAACTGGCTACCGAATATGAAGGAAAAGCAGTGATAGGAAAATGTGATGTTGATGATAATCCTGATATTTCGTCGAAATTTTCTATTCGTAATATTCCAACTATTTTATTTGTTAAAAACAACGAAGTTGTTGACAAATTGGTTGGTGCTGTTCCGAAATCTAAAATAGCTGAAACTATTGAAAAAAATCTTTAATTAAACGATTTGACACTTATTCAAAAACTAACATCTAATCTTAGTAGTGTATGAAAACACTTCAAGATATAGAAAACCTTCAACAATTTGACAATTTTGAATTTATTGCAAATCAAATTGTTGAAGGTTTTATTACTGGTCTTCATCGAAGTCCGTTTCATGGTTTTTCTGTAGAATTTGCAGAGCATCGGTTATACAATCAGGGCGAATCGACAAAACATATTGATTGGAAGTTGTATGCAAAAACAGATAAATTATTCGTAAAACGTTTTGAAGAAGAAACAAATTTACGATGCCATATTGTAATCGACACATCTTCTTCGATGCTATATCCCTTTCAAGATAAAAAACTGAATTCGAAATTAGATTTCTCATTATATTCGGCTGCGACACTCATTCATCTTCTTAAAAAACAACGAGATGCGGCAGGACTCAGTTTTTTTGATACTGAATTACACCTCCACACCGAAGCAAAACTGACCCAAACGCATATCCAACGATTGCATGCCGAACTCAATCGGTGTTTGCATGCACAAAATGAACAATCATTTAAAAAAGAAACAAATATAGCATCGGTACTTCATCATATTGCCGAACTTGCTCACAATCGCTCTCTCATTATTATTTTCAGTGACTTTTTTCAGAACACTTCGTACGAAGAATTATATGCAGCCTTTCAGCATCTAAAATATAATAAGCACGAAATAATTATTTTTCATACTATTGAACCGGAAACCGAAGAGTTTTTTGAATTTTCAAATAAACCATTGCATATTACAGACATGGAAACCGGTGAAAAAATTAAAATTCACCCGAATTTAGTACGAGATAATTATGCAAAAAATGTACAAAGTATTATCAAAAACCTCTCTCTTAAATGTGCTGAATATGGGATTGATTATAATGAGGCAGACATAAACAAAGGTTTTTACCAAGTATTATTATCTTTTCTGATAAAGCGAAATAAACTATTCTGATTTCACTATCTTTAAACCCACAGACATTACGTTAGGAATATATTCATAGTGGGAGTCCATTTGATTTTGCAATACAAACACATTTTTTCCTTGAGGTAAAGCTTTGCCGGAAATAATTGTATGTTCAATATCCCAAATATCACCACTTCCATCGCCAATATAATTGCCTTTTGAGTCAATTATCGGCAATCCCATAGAAAAATCAACTGTATCGGTATCAGGAGAAAAATGAGAAAAACCAAACACAACGCGGTTAAATTGAAATCCTTCAACATACCGAAAAATAACAATCACATCATATAACTGAAGCGGTTCAGTATTGTCGAACTCAAAAGAATATTTTTCATTTTTCGGCATACGATGTTCATTATTTTTAATATTTTCTGAATATACCGTATTTACGATTTCGGTACATGAAGACATCAACATAACACAACCGAAACAAGCAAGGATAATATTTTTTTTCATAGACATGATTTTTTACAGATTATTATAGTCAAATATACTGAAATATATCGAAAAGAAAAAACATAAAAAAAGCCGCTTATTTCTAAGCAGCTTTTAAAATTTACGCATTTGCAATATATTGTGTTATCCAATCGCCGACCTCAGAGGTAGACTTGGGATTTTCTTTTGAAATATCTTCTGTTACAACACCTGAATCCAATGATTTCAGAACAGCTTCGCGAATTAAATCTGCTTCTTTATGAAGTTTAAATGCATATTCAAACATCATAGCAGCAGATAAAATAGTAGCAACAGGATTAGCAATATTTTTTCCGGTTGCCTGCGGATACGAACCATGAATCGGCTCAAAAACACTGGTATGCAACCCAACAGATGCCGAAGGTAATAAACCTAAAGAACCTGTAATAACTGATGCTTCATCAGTTAAAATATCACCAAACATATTTTCAGTTACCATAACATCAAAATTTTTGGGCCACTGAATAATTTGCATTGCTGCATTATCTACAAACATATATTGTGTTTCGACCTCCAGATATTTTGGTTCAATTTCCTGAGCAATTTGTCTCCACAACCGAGATGTTTCAAGCACATTAGCTTTATCAACAACGGTCAATTTTTTATTACGTTTCATGGCATATTCATATGCCAATGTAACAATTCGTTCAATTTCTTCACGAGTATATACGCAATTATCAAAGGCAGTATTTCCGTTATCTTTACGACCTTTCTCTCCAAAATAAATACCTCCGGTCAATTCGCGAATACAAAGAAAATTTGCACCTTCAACCAAATCTTGACGTAAAGGCGATTTATGAAGTAAAGAAGGGAAGGTTTCAACCGGTCGTAAATTCGCAAATAAGCCCAATTGTTTTCTCATTCGCAACAAACCTTGCTCAGGACGAACCGGAGCAGAAGGGTTATTGTCAAATTTTGGATGACCGACCGCTCCAAACAATACAGCATCAGAATCCATACATACTTTGTGCGTTTCCTCAGGATATGGATCTCCAACAGCATCAATTGCCGCAGCACCGGTAATTGCTTCGGTATAGGTAAAACTATGTCCAAATTTATTTTCAATTGCTTTGGTAACTTTTAAGGCTTCTTGAATTATTTCCGGACCGATTCCGTCACCGGCGAGGACTGCTATTTTTGCTTTCATATACTATGATAAAAATTAAATTATTAAACGTATTATTCTATTTTCTTGTTTTTTCGAATGCTTCTATTTCAGGCAATTTATTGATTAAATAATCAATGTCATCAAAACCATTCAACAAGCAATCTTTTTTATACGAATTAATGTCAAATGATTCAGATTTCCCCGAAGAGATAATCGTAAAGGTTTGATTGGGCAAATCAAGTTTAAATTCCGCTTCGTTATTTCGTTCAATTTCGCGAAATATTTCAGACAAAAACGATTCAGAAATTTGAACCGGCAACACCCCATTGTTGAGTGCATTGTTTTTAAAAATATCGGCAAAAAAGCTTGAAACAACTACACGAAAACCATAATCGGCAATTGCCCATGCTGCATGTTCCCGAGAAGAACCACAGCCAAAATTTTTACCGCCTACTAAAATTGAACCGGAATATTTCTCATCATTTAATGGAAAAGAAGGAATTGGCTGATTATTATTATCATATCTCCAATCACGAAACAGATTATCACCAAAACCGAATTTATCAGTTGCTTTTAAAAACCGTGCCGGGATAATTTGATCAGTATCAATTTCCTCAATAGGAATAGGTACGGCACGAGAAACGATTGTATTTATTTTTTCTATTGGCATTATTATAATGATTAATAGTTAATGACTAATGATTTATTATAAAAACTCTCTCGGGTCGGTAATTTTTCCGGTAATGATAGCAGCTGCTGCCGTTAGCGGACTTGCAAGAATAGTGCGAGATCCGGGACCCTGACGGCCTTCAAAATTTCTATTTGAAGTTGCGACACAATATTTACCCGGAGGAACTTTATCATCATTCATGGCCAAACATGAAGAACAGCCGGGTTCTCGAAGTTCGACACCTGCCTCCTTAAGAATTGTATCAATACCCTCCTCTTTTATTTGTTGAGCTACCAAGTAAGACCCCGGCACAACATACGTATTTACATGAGGAGCTTTTGTTCTTCCTTTAAGAATAGATGCTACTAATCTAAAATCCTCAATTCGACCATTTGTGCAACTTCCAATAAACACCCAATCAATTTCTTTTCCAAGTAATTGTTGATTTTCCTCAAAGTTCATACACTTAAGCGCTTTTTTGAATGTTTCCTGAGAAGCATGTTCTATAGACGAAACAGAAGGAATCGAGTCTGCTATTTTCATTCCCACTCCGGGGTTTGTTCCATACCTCCCCATAGGACTAATATCCCTC
>CAZLCY010000096.1:0-9291 GCA_964558075.1 uncultured Bacteroidales bacterium | reverse complement strand
CAGATTATTTTTTTTGAGTTATTTGAAAAAATAAGAGTTTTCTCAGCAGGCACTAATTAGCAACTTTGTATCATCAAATTTTCGCAATTAAAAATCACCACTTACGAAAATAAAAATAGCCTCCGAAATTTGTTTTCTCAAGAACCATCGATGCCCCCCACGTCATTGTCTCCTGCCTCTTTTTGCCTTTTTTTCCTTGTAAGAAATGTATCAGAAGAAAATTCAAAAATAACCTCTTTGCGTCTTTGCAACTTTGCGAGAAAACATTCCCTCTTGCCTCTTACCTTGTGCCTACTTACCTCTTGCTCCTTATTCTTTCGTGTGCACATCATCAAAAATCTGACACGGTATGGTAAACAACCACAAACAATTGAATTTTTATGCTTACAACTATAAAAATAGATTTTTTTTATGTATATTTGTGCTTATAAGCATAAAAACTATGATTGCAAGAGATTCGTACATTAAAAAAATAATACCTTTTATAGATAAACCATTTATAAAAATTATTACCGGAATTCGAAGAAGCGGTAAATCTACGATAATGCAATTGATTGCACATCATTTACGCAAAAATAATATTGATGATGAGCACATAATTTCAATAAACTTCGAAAGTTTTATGAATAGCCATTTGCACGATGCTCGTGATTTATATTCGTTTATTTCGCAAACAATACAAAAGAAGAGAAAAACATATATTTTTCTTGATGAAATACAAGAAGTTTCTAATTGGGAGAAATGTGTAAATTCCCTTATGGTTGATTTTGATGTTGATATATATATATCCGGTTCAAATTCGCACTTATTATCGTCGGAATTAGCTACATTTTTAGCAGGCAGATATATTGAAATACCCATTTTCACACTTTCTTTCAATGAATATTTGCAATTTTCTTCGGCACGACAATCAACAAAACAAACACCTACTTCAGAGGCATTTGAAAACTATCTTCGCATCGGTGGGTTTCCTGCAATTCATTGTGCAGAGTATGAGCCCGAAGCAGTGTATAAAATTGTATATGACATATATTCTTCAATTATTTTACGAGATACTGTTCAACGGCACAATATTCGCGATATTGAATTACTTGAACGAGTTGTTCGCTATGCATTTGATAACATTGGAAACACATTTTCAGGAAAAAACATCGCAGATTTTTTTAAAAGTCAGCAACGAAAAGTTGATGTGAATACAATATATAATTATTTACATGCTCTCGAAGGCTCATTTATTTTTTATCATGTTCCTCGATATGATATTAAAGGAAAAGAAATTCTCAAAACACAAGAAAAATTATATGTAAGCGATATTGCTTTACTGCATGCAACTATGGGATTTAAAGATAGAAACATATCGGGAATACTCGAAAACATTGTTTTTCTTGAAATAAAACGACGTGGCTATGCAGTATATGTAGGGAAATTTGACAATAAAGAAATTGACTTTGTAGCTGAAAAGCAAGGAGAAAAAATATATATTCAAGTAGCATATAAACTTGAAAATAAAGAAACAGTAGAACGTGAATTTTCTACACTTCTTTCTATTAAAGATCAATACCCTAAATATGTTATATCAATGGATGAGTTTTGGACAGAATCTGTCGAAGGAGTAAAGCATAAATATATATCAGATTTTTTGTTGGAGGAAGTTTAGGTGTTAGATATGAGATGAATGAAATTTCTGTCAATGCCCACTTTTAATTGTCAATTGTTAATTATTAATTGTTATTAGGGAGGTAGTAGATATTAAATATTAGATTGCACTTTTTTTTGCCTCTTTCTGCCTCTTGCCTCTTTCTACCTTCTTTGCGAGATGTTTTTTTTTAACAAAATTCATTTGGATTTTTGAATCGTAATATATAATTTTGTGTTTATTCACAATCTAAAGCAACACCAAAATGATTGTTTTTATTACAGAAATAGTATCATATCTGATATTGTATGTTATTAGGTTACATGAATTATTAACACGAATTACTATTCGTATATCAGATTGTAATGACGATTTAAATAATACAGCCAAACATTTTTCCACTGTTTTCTTACAACAAGAAAATACATTATCCTGTGTTGAAAGATTTCTTTTTACATATAAATCAGTGTATAATATATTCAGAAAGGAGGTGATGGTATGTGACCGATAATATAGTTATAAAGTCCAGGATTTTTATAGCTCGGTTGAAAACTTTCGTGAAAGTTTATGCAGTTTCATCCGCAAACCTTAACTGTAAAAAACCTCACCCCTGAGAGACCGCAAAATCTAATTCGGGATGAGGCTATTAACACTTAGTATTAACGTAAAATTAAACGAAAATGAAAACAAAAAGTTTATTTTTTAGTGTATTTTTTATAGGAGTTGTTAGTTCTTCGCTTCTATTCACTTCTTGTGAGAAAGAAGATGATGCTTTAGTACCGACGAATACAGACCCGAATGTGAGGTATTCAAGGGATTTACAGCTATATGATAAAATAGGTGAAAACTCTGTTGTAATGAGAGTTTCCTCCGACGAGCAATCTTTGCTAGAACTCTATTCAGCTGATAATTTCGAAATTATTCCAATCAAAAATGGACAAAATCTTGATGAAGCTCTTTTTGAGCATTATGGTGAAATAAATCCAATAAGTGCTGATTCGGATGGAAATGTGGACGATGATATGTCTACTTTAGACGAAAATGCTCAAGTAATTTCATTTCAAATTATTTCAAAACAATTAGATGATGGGGTTGATAATATTGCTGTTAATTATGTACATCCGGATGATGGAGACGAACGTGCGAAATGGCGATATTATGACCATTATGGCTTTGAAGATTATGTGACTATTACGCGAGTGAGCTTTTGGCGACGTGTTTATTGTGGAGTATATTACCAGAAAACTTCACCATTGTCTTCGTGGAGTACAATTGTTGGAACCTGGTATAAATTGTCAAATAACGAGCAAGTTAATAAAGGTGAGGTAGGAAGCTATCGAATAAAAGCACGGATTAAAACAAAAAAATCAAGTGCGTATACCATAGAATTTGATGATTAATAATATCTATGAGAGGATAGCATATCGCTATCCTCTTTATAATAATGTAGTATGAAAATATTTTTAGTATTTATTTCTGTAATGGTTTTTTTTCATTGTACAAAAGAATTAATTGATGCGAATGAATTATTAATTTCTTCTCATAATAAAATATCAACAGAAATAATTGTTGAAGGATATATAACTGATGAACAATCTATTCAATTGATAAAATTATCAAAACCTGTAGAAATTAATAATTCTCATCATGTTATTTTAATCAATAACGCAAAGGTTTATGTGTCAAATAATGACACTACATATTGGTATGATTTTTCAGAAGAGAATGGTGTGTATCTGTCGCGAACACCGTTTAAGGCGGAAATAAATAAAAAATATACATTGCATATTGTATACAATAATAAAAAATATAGAGCATCTGATTCTATTCATGCAGTTGATACAATTTTCAATTATCCAATTAGTACTGTCAGAAACGAAAATAGTCATATAGAAATGTTTTCTCAAGAACATAACTTCGGTTTTTCAAGGTCGGTAATATGGACGTCTATTGAAAGATCTTTAGATTCTTTACAAAGATTTCCCCATATTAAAATAGATTTTTTTAAAACTCGATTTTTTCTCTTGTATAATCATACCGGTAGTTTGCCACAAGGAATTTTTCCGTCAAGGTTCAGTTCAACAGTGGTTTCGGGTGCTGAAACTGATAGTTTAGAACTCGTGAAACTTTCAATATCAGATTCATATTATAATTATTTGATATCTTATTTTAATGTGACTGACTGGAATTCAGGATTGTTTTCTACAATTCCCGGTAAAACTCATTCGAATGTAAGTGAAGGTGGTGCCGGTTTTTTTTATGTAACATCTGTACAACGATTTAAAATGACATATAAAGAACTGCATATGCATGCGACACACACAAAAAATATACATTATTAAACATATACCAATGAAAACTATCAATCTATACGAATTTTTAAAACATACAACAAAATGTTGTGTTATCCTCACTGTGCTGTGTGCTGGTTTGGTTTTTTCGAATTGTGATAATAAAAAGCAGGATCCGTATATTACTATTAAGGATGGCGATGGAGCTGAGATTTCCGGAGATACGATTTCGGTTGGTCTAAACAGTGTTCATGAGGTATTGTTTGATGTCGTATATAAAAGGGGAGAGGTTTTGTATATACGACAAATTGATAGTGGTACTATTGAAGATTTAACAAATGAACACGAGGATTTAAGAATTCTTTCGCATGGAGTGAATGAATATACTAATCAATTTGAACATGCAATTGTAACAACACATTTTGCTGATACAGTTTTAGATGTAGGTTCACTGGTAAAAATTTCGGTTAGGGTCGGTGCTTATATGATGGAATCGACGTATTATAAAGTTACGGAATAGTTTTTTTTTGAACATGTATTTTGTATTGTAGTTTAAGTTAACGGTATTGTAATGAACAGGCTGCGTTTTATAATTGTTTTGATAATCATACATAATCTTGTGTATGCTCAACATAATCTTGAAATTATTCATTATTATGAGGCTGTTAAAATTATTACATCACATTCTTATAATTTGCGTGATACCCCGGTTGTCGCGATTATTGATAACGGAGTAAATCTTAATCAAGAAGATGTAGTACAGGGTTTGTGGATAAATAAACAGGAAATAGCAGGGAATGGTATTGACGACGATACCAATGGTTTTATTGATGATATTTATGGGTGGAATTTTCAAAACAATACTCCCGATGTGGGTATCGGCGGAGTCGGCAATTGGCACGGAACACCTATAAATGCAATTATTGGTGCAGAACATGATAATGGTTTCGGAGTTAATGGTATAAGTCCTCTCGTGAAACTGATGAATATTGTAAAAGGAGAATCGATTGAGTCAATTATTAATTCTTTGCACTATGTGTTCATGATGCGAAAGTTATATAACGAAACTAATGGAACAAGAGGGGCGTATATTGTTGCGGTAAATTGTTCATGGGGAAAAGATTCTTTGTGGGCTTCGGATTATCCCGAATGGTGTTCGATGTATGATAGTTTGGGAAGTGTTGGTGTGTTAAGTATTCATTCTGTGCCGAATGATAATATTGATGTTGATACATATGGTGACATGCCTTCTACTTGTGACAGCGATTATTTGATTACGGTAACTAATTCTAATCAGTTTGATGAAAAGGTCTATGATGCCGGTTTTGGTTCAAACTCTGTAGATATCGCAGCTCCGGGAGATAATACATTTACCGTGTTGAACACAGGGGAGTGTGGCTATTTTAGCGGAACATCTGCTGCTGCTCCATATGTTACGGGTTTAGTTGCTTTGTTGTACCTCTTGCCTTCCGATGATTTTCAACAGTATATTTTACAAAAACCGTCGCATTCAGCATTAATTGTGAAATCTGTTATTATGAACGGGGCTACCTCTGTCTCTCATTTTAAAAATAGTACGGTTTCGGGTGGGCGTTTACATGCTTTTGACAGTATGAAGTTGTTGTGTGATTTTTTTAATCAACACGATTTGTATGAGAATTTGTTTGACCCAACTTATTGTATATCGGTTTATCCGAATCCTGCTCGTTCGCATGCTTCATTACGTATAGAGTCTGATGCTGATTTGTTTGTGTCAGCGTCAATTGTTGATATAAACGGAAAATCTGTTTCTGTACAGAATGCTTATATTCATGAAGGAATTATGTCTGTTCCGCTTGATGTTTCATGTTTGAAGTCCGGGATATACTCTGTACAGGTATATTCGCCACATATTACGAATAGTATACAACTTATAATTCAAAAATAAACGAATGAAAACGATTTGGTACAGTGTGCTTTTTGTGTGTTTTAGTTTGTGTGCTTTTTCTCAGGAATACTATTCCGTAAGCGGGTATGTGAAGGATACAAACACAGGAGAAGCTTTAATTGGAGCTTTGGTATATGAAACAACACATAATAAAAGCGTTATTACCAATGGGTACGGATATTATTCTTTTTCCCTTCCGGCAGGAAAGTGCAGTTTTAATTGTTCGTATCTCGGGTATAATTCCCATAATGAAGATATGGTGTTGACACAGGATACTCTCAGAGATATATTTTTACAACCAACATTTATTTCTGTAGAATCTGTTATCATAACGGCTGAAAAGCCCGTTAACCCTATTCGAATAAATGAATTCAATACAGAAAAAATTACGGCACAAAGTATATCTCGAACCCCTACTATGTTTGGAGAAGCCGATGTGATTAAAACAATTCAATTGCAGTCGGGTGTAAAAACACTGGGTGACGGCTCTTCCGGTATGTTTATCCGTGGAGGAAGCAGTGACCAAAATTTAATTGTAATTGATGAAGCTCCTATTTATAATCCCTCTCATTTGTTTGGTTTAATTTCTGTTTTTAATCCGGATGCTCTCAATTATGTATATGTATATAAAAGTAATATGCCTGCTCAATATGGCGGTCGGGTTTCTTCGGTAATTGATTGTAAAATGAAAGAGGGCAATATGTATGAACATGATTTTTCTGTAGGAATAAGTCCTTTTTCCGGAATTGTAACAGTAAATGGACCAATTGTACCGGAGAAGTCGAGTTTTTTTATTTCCGGTCGAAAAAGTCTAATTGATTTAGCTTTCAACCCGGGTAGGAATCTTGCATTAGTGCCCGCATTTTATGATGTGAATATGAAAATCAATACAAAAATCGGTTCAAAGAATCGATTGTTTTTTTCATTTTATAATGGCAATGATGTCTTGGAGTCTGTTGATGGGTTTTATAATACATGGGGTAATACTTCGGGAACGTTGAGGTGGAATCGGAATTTTGGAAGCAAGCTGTTTGTAAATACTTCATGTATCGTAAGTGATTATCGTAATTTTTTGGAATTCAAGGATACTGAACGGGATTATACCTGGCGTACCGGTGTGAGTGATGTAAATGTAAAATGTGATGCAACATACTATGTCCACCCCGGTAATGAAATTAAATTTGGACTCGGAAGTATTTACCATCGGTTTGTGCCCTGAGAAACCACTTATTCTTCACAAGACATTCCACGTATTCAGGCATTTGAACATGCTCTGTATATATTACAAGACAGGAATATATTTTCATGGCTTGGTGTGAATTATGGTCTGCGAGTGTCAGCTTTTCAAAATTCCGGCACTGCAACCTGGTTTGAATATAATGAACAATATCAGGTAATTGACACAAATATTAATCAAACAGGTGTATACAAAACGTTTTTGCATGCAGAGCCTCGTGTAACTGTACATATTAAATTGAAACCACATTATTCTTTAAAATGTGCATATGCACGAAATGTGCAATATATGCAAGTCTTACAAAACAATTCGCTTTCGTATTCATCGCTCGAAACGTGGTTTCCTGCAAATCCCAATATTTCTCCGGTTGTGGCAGATATTGTTTCTCTTGGCTGGTTTCACCAATTGAGTTCTCATTATTTTTTTTCAACCGAATTGTATTATAAACAGTATCATAATCAAATAGATTTTATTGACCATGCTCGTATTGTGAATAACTCATATATAGAAGGAGAAGTAAGAAATGGAGAGGCAAAAGCATATGGAGTGGAGTTTAATGTAAAAAAAGAAATTGGGCGTCTTACCGGGAATATTAGTTATACGTATTCAAAAGCTTTACGGAAAATTCATGGTATTAATAATAATAAAGAATATAGCTCACCGTATGATATTCCTCATGATTTTAGAATTGCTGCTCATTATAAGATGAATGCGAAGTGGAATCTGAGTGCTGCATGGTTTTATATGAGCGGAAGACCCGCAACTTTACCGATAGGTTTTTATGAATATCAACGTGAATTGGTGCCAATTTATTCTGAAAGAAATTCGAGCCGCTTTCCTGACTATCATCGCTTAGATTTATCATGTAATTTTGAACCTGAAAAAGGTGACAGAAAAATTAACTGGAAATTTAATGTAGGGGTATGTAATGTGTATGCTAAAAAAAATCCGCTGGGTTATGAATTTGAGTCCGATTTTTCTGCGGGTACCATTAAAGTGTATCAATACACTTTGTTTACCATTTTACCGAATTTTTCGATAAAGGCTGTGTTTTAGTTTATCTTTATATCACACAGCATTTATATTTGATGTATAATTATGTATTTCTTATAATTTTGTATATTTGATAAATAAAGCTAGACAACCAATAATTATTGTATGATTGTTTTGTAAATGAGCTGAATTTGATTGTTAAATTAGGAAAAATTATTGGTTTGTTTGGCAATGTTATTCCTACACTGAAATGTATATTTAAAGATTTGATATTAACAGTATTTGGATATTATCAATAAAATAACGAAGAATATGAACAGCGACATCCTCATATACCAAAACCCGGAGAGCGACATTAGACAATTAGAATTATGAAAAAACTCAGTATAAAAGATGGATTTACAGATTTTCTGTTTTATACTTCTCCCAACGGAAAGGTAAAGATAGACGTAATATTGAACGAAGAAACAGTTTGGCTTACACAAAAAGATATTTCTGCATTGTTTGGCGTACAAGTTCCTGCCATTAGCAAACATTTAAAAAACATTTTTGAAAGTGGAGAATTACACGAAAATTCAGTTATTTCCATTTTGGAAACAACTGCCGATGATGGCAAAGTTTATCAGGTTCAATATTATAATCTTGATGCAATTATTTCGGTTGGTTATCGTGTAAATAGCCGTCAGGCAACACAGTTTCGTATTTGGGCTACCAATACTTTAAAAGAATATATTGTAAAAGGATTTATTTTAGATGATGAGCGATTGAAAAATGGTCGGTATTTTGGTAAAGATTATTTTCGGGAACTCTTGGAAAGAGTTCGTTCTATACGAGCAAGTGAAAGAAGAATATATCAGCAAATTACCGATATTTTTGCTGAATGTAGCATTGACTACGACCCGAAATCTGATATTACGCAGGAATTTTATGCTTCGATACAAAATAAATTTCATTTTGCAATAAACGGACAAACCGCAGCCGAAATAATTTACAATACTGCCGATGCACAAAAGGAATTTATGGGCTTGCAAACATGGAAAAACGCACCTGAAGGAAGAATTTTAAAGTCGGATAGTGCAATTGCAAAAAACTATTTAAGCGAAAACGAAATCAAAAGTCTTGAACGCACAATTGGAGCTTTCTTCGATTACATTGAAAGAATTATTGAAACTCGAAATACTTTTACAATGGAGCAATTTGCAATGAG
>CAZLCY010000095.1:0-9297 GCA_964558075.1 uncultured Bacteroidales bacterium | reverse complement strand
TATGAACTTTGACCCCCAATGATTCTAGGTCAAGCCAAAGTTGTTCTTGTTGAACCGGTAAACGAAAACATGCTAAATGAATTTGATGCCGCTTGGATAAATATTTAATAAAATTGTAGGGACGGCGGCCATCTGATTGTGATGGGATACAGGGCGTTATAAAAAGTATTTTCATGTTTTGATTGATTTAAAGAAAAAGATTCAAAACAATAGTTTGATTCAATATACCATTGTAAATCAAGGGATAAGAGAGATTGATTTCATAACTTCGTATAACATGATATAAACCAAAATGCCTCTGAGTGACCAAGCGATGGTTCGAATCCAATTGGTGACCACCAATTGCTTATGAGCGGTTGTATCGAATCCTTTGGATAGCAGCGTATGACGTGGAACCTGGATGAAAAAAGTTGAAGCCCATATTATCATGACCAGAATAAATCCAATAATGAAAAGGATATAGGAAATCTGATTAATTGGAAAAAGTAATAAGAATGCCGAAGTCGCCAATTCGATGAGCATGGCAGGGACAACAATATATGATATTCGCGATTTAAGTTATTCATCGCAACCCTATCAATCTTTTTTTCCTGCTGGAAATGCTCTTGTAAATGCAGCTGAACAAATTATTTCTCAAATAGAAGCTACTTCGTAATATGAAAAAAGAACAAACGACTCCAATTTATATTGCATTTGCAACAAACAAAAATCATGTTTTTGAATCAAAACATTTTGGTGATGCTGAATTATACCATATATATACATGGGATTCTTCTAAATTTTCATTTTCACATACAATTAAAAATTCTCTAACAGACTTCGAAGAAACAGATAATCATGGAAATAAAAAAAAGGGACTCAAAATTCGAGATGAATTACAAAAACATAATGTGCAAATAATTGTTTCAAAACAATTTGGGACAAACATCACTATTATCAATTACTCATTTATACCTATTATTATATCAGATAATACTATAGATAAAGCTTGCAAGACTCTCAAAAAATATATGAATTGGCTTTGTGAAGAACTCGCAGACAAAAAGGAATATCATAAACTTTTTATAATACGAAATGGTATACTCAAAAAAAATATACTTAAACAACCATATTCTTACCCCACATGATATCCCTGACTTTGCATTTCAACAGCTTTAAAGCAGGTATACATAGATTCATCTAAAGGGTAGTCCCAACAGCCCATAGTGTGAAACATTTCTCCGCCAAAGCCCGATTTAAATTTATACAAACCATACATTGGATGACTCGGGTCTGGATTGGGAGATACACCAAACATATCGTACTCTGTACACTGTTTGTCTTTTGCTATTTCTATTGCTTTCCATTGCAAAGCATACGTTGCCATAGCATGACGATTATACGAAGAAGAAGCACCGTACAAATATGAAGCTCGGTGAGAAGATGTTACAAGAAACATTGCCGCTAATGGCTTACCCTCATATTCTGCAACTAACAAAAACAATTGTGTATCAGCAATTGTATTAATTAACTGTGCGGAAAACAAGGTGCGAAAATATGCTATATCATGTAAAAAAACACCATTCCGAACACACGTTTCTTTGTACAAATCATACCAAATATCCAGATTTTCGAGACCTGCAACAGAAACGTTCACACCTTTTCTGTGAGAAAGTCTGATATTATAGCGCGTTTTGGGTTTCATGCGTTGCAGAATATCCGAAAGCTCCGGATTCAAATCGACATAAATAGTATTTGAAGGCAAAATATTATGCAAAGATTTCTTAAGATTCCAATTATTGGTATTAAAATTAAATCGCATTTCCTGAGAAGCTATTTCGGGGGTACCTTTCCAAAAACCATCATTATCATACCAATTATCATCTTTAGCCCAATGTGATTCCCAATTCAAATCGAAACGAATAGCAAAACAAGCTGAAGGTAAAACTGAACGTAAATTTTCCGCTAACTCTTCTAGGAACAATGCTTGCAAATCCTCTTCGGGTTCTATTTCGGGGCCATATGGAATATATGCAAGACAATGGTGTTTATCAACATACTGCAAGACAATCAAAATGTCAGATTCAATATGTTGCAGTGTTTTCCCATCAAATGATAAATCAGATTGTGAAACAGTAAAATCAACCGCTAAGGTAGCATCACCCATTTTACTCTTTACAGTAGACCAAAAGGCTGATTGCTGAACCACCGGCGTGGCAAACAATTGTTGATTATCTTTTGTAAATATATCAGTAACCATACAAAAAAAAAAAATAACTCATTATTAATAAACGAGTTACTCAATACATATTTTTTTAATTAAACATCTTTCAATTGCAAAAGTATATATATATCGACGAAATCAAAAAAAATCACTCTTTTTCCTTATACGCTTCTGCAATTGACTGTTGAATTTTCTCCAGTACCTCTTCCATCCTTTGCACCGACAATTCTAACGGTATCTTCAACAAAATGATAATTTACTAAAAATAAGATAATTAAAAATAATCAAAGCAATTACAATCAGTACCATAAAAAAGATAGGATTACACTTCAAATAATAATTCATTTCATTCATGTTATATAGTCTTTGCATGAAAACTTCAAAGACAAGGCTTTCGAAGGCTATTTAATTCAGAGTTTACCTGTGTAAATGCCCAATAAAAAGTAAGGCAGTATGTGGAGTTTAGGAGCAGAGACTAACTAATCGTAATTACACCAACAGATAGTCTATTAATTTTTTATTGGTAATCTGTAAAAAAACTATATTTTTGTATTAAATACTATTCACATGAAAACAGTAAAACTGCAAGAAATTATTCAGCGATCCAAACACTTTGTACAAGAAGAATTATGGAAATCGCAACTAACGAAAAAATCAAAACTACTGTCTCTTTCTGTTGCATTTTTACGAATACTGATAATTGCAATACGCGGTTTTATTCAAGATAAATGTACACAAAAAGCATCAGCATTAACCTATTACACCTTAATGGCTATTGTACCTATTGCGGCAATGGCATTTGGTATTGCAAAAGGATTTGGTTTTGACAGTTATTTAGAAAAATATCTACACAAAATGCTTGCAGATAATCAGGAAATTCTTGAATGGATTATTTCATTCAGTGAATCTATGCTTGCGAAAACACAGGGTGGAATAATTGCCGGAATTGGTTTTATTGTTTTAGTATGGTCAATTATTAAAGTGCTGGGAAATGTAGAAAAATCCTTTAACCAAATATGGTACATTAATAAACAACGAAGTTTCACGAGAAAAATCAGTGATTACATGACCATTATGATTTTTGCTCCAATTTTGTTTATTATTTCTATTAGTGCAACAAATACGGTAACCGATTATATGCACAACATTGCTCAGAATTCGGAATTTATATCAAATATGTATGGTCTGATTTCTTTGGGGCTGCACCTTATTCCCTACAGTCTTATTTGGTTTACATTCACCTTTCTCTACATTGTTATGCCAAATACAAAAGTAAATTTCTCCTCTGCTTTACTTGGGGGAATTATAGCCGGAATAATTTTTCAAATTGTTCAATATTTTTACATAAAGTTTCAAATTGGTGTTTCAACATACAATGCTATTTATGGAAGTTTTGCAGCCCTCCCATTATTTCTAATCTGGTTGCAATTAAGTTGGACTATTATCCTTCTCGGTGCAGAAATTGCATATGCTGCTCAAAATGTTAAAAATTATGAACATGATTTTGATATTGAAAATTTAAGTGTTTCTTTTCGTGAAAAAATATGCATTGTTGTTCTACACAACATTGTAAATAAATTCAAACAAGGACACACACCCCCTACCTCACAAGATATTTGTAATGAACTTGAATTACCTCACAGAATTATTACGCAAGGAATTGTTCAATTACTCAACGCCCATCTTATTCACGAAGTGAAAACCGATAATGAAAAAATGTTTGCATATAGTCCCGCAATTCCTATCGATATTCTTGATATAGAAATAAGCCTGCAACATTTACGTAATGCCGGAACAACAGAATTGCCTACTTCAGATAAACTTTCAAAAATATCTCTTTTATATGAAAATTACGACACTCACAAAAAAAAGAAGATTCAAGACATTTAAACCTCTGCTTGGTATCTATTTAATCACATGCTTACTCTTTCAGCCGGCTTTTTCCCAAACAACAGAAAACGCTCGCAAACATATTTCCAATTTAGCCGGAGAAAATATGTTTGGCAGAGGATATGTATTCGATGGTTTATCTCGTGCTGAAGCTTATATTGACTCTTGTTTTTCTGCCTACAATCTAGCTCAATTTTCTTCGCTCAAAGACTACAAACAAAAAATTTCTTACAGTGCAAACACATTTCCCGGTAAAATGCAAGTTGTGTGTAACGATAGCATTTTAACACCGGGTATTGACTTTATAATTGAACCTCATTCTCCCAAACTGTCAGGGTCATTTGAATGTATTATTATAACAAAAGCGGATATATTTCTCGGAAAAAAAATTCCGAATCTCAATAACAAAGTGCTCGTTATTGACGATCGAAATCCGATGGAAATAGAGAAAAAAGAACTTGATAAAATTAATCAATCACTCCTATACACTTCTGTTGCGAAAACAAACATTGTGGCAATTGTTGAACTTACCGACAAAAAGCTCAGTTGGAATTGTGCCGATTTTACCGGAAACTGTCCGTATATTAAAATTAACAGTACAAGACTGCCTGAAACTATAGAAACAATAGAATTTAACATTGAACAAAAATTTGTTAAAAAATATAAAACGAATAACGTATGCGGATATATTCAGGGAACCCAAAAACCTGATTCGCTGATTGTTTTTACTGCTCATTACGACCATTTGGGAATGATGGGTGTGCGTACAGCTTTCCCCGGAGCAAATGATAATGCAAGCGGTGTTGCAATGCTCTTGGAATTAATACACCACTATACACAAAACCCTCCTGCATACACGTTGGTTTTTATTGCATTAACAGGAGAAGAAATGGGATTGCTCGGTTCCCGGCATTTTGTAGACAATCCTCCTTTTGATTTATCTTCAATCCGTTTTCTCATCAATTTTGATTTAGCCGGAACAGGTGGCGAAGGAATTCAAATTGTAAACAGCACTGTTTTTACACAAGAATTCCAACTATTAGACTCTCTCAATACAGCACACTCCCTTCTTCCTCAGATAAAAAAACGAGGAGAATCCTGCAATAGCGACCATTGTCCATTTTATGAGAAAAACGTACCCTCGTACTTCATATACACACTTGGCGGGATTGATGCATATCACGACATTTATGACCGTCCGGAAACATTACCATTAACAACTTTTGATGAATATAGTCAACTCATTCAATTATTTATTTCACATTTATAATATGTTATAAAATTGCAAATATCAACATGCAAGTAAATTGATATATACGCAATTGAATATGACGTGAATCATAAAAAGACGTGTGTATTTAAATTCAAAAATTCAGTAGTTTAACAACTGCTTCCTATACATTTGTATATGAATGTAAACTTATAAAAACCAATTATTTATTATGAATTCATTAGTTGTTGGACAGACAGCTCCTGATTTTATCGGCATTACTCAAAAGAAAGAAAAAATATCTCTTTCTGATTTTATTGGAAAAAAAATAATTCTTTATTTTTATCCAAAAGATAATACTCCGGGGTGTACCTCAGAAGCAAAAAATTTAAATGACAATTTTGAACAACTTACTGAAAAAGGGTTTGTAATAATTGGTGTAAGTCCTGACAATGCAGATTCTCATTGCAAATTTATCGAAAAACACAATCTCAAATATAATTTAATTGCAGATACAGAAAAAAAAATAATTCAATTGTACGGGGCTTGGGGTGAGAAAAAAATGTATGGTCGTTCATATGAAGGAGTTTTACGAACAACATTTGTAATTGACGAAAAGGGTATTATTGCAGCAATAATTAAGAACGTTGACACAAAAAATCATGCAGAGCAAATAATAGATGAACTTACGAACATTTAACACCTTTATTTATCTCGCCACTCTTTCACAATTTCATACAATTCAGGAATAGTAACTGTTAGTCTATCATCAAACAGCAAAAGTGGTTTTTCATAGGCTGAGCTACAAATTTCTAAAAAACGAGCCACCCCACCTCTATTGGTCGACTCCTTAATTTCTATCGATGTGATTGTTGACTTATATATTTTTCGCGAAAGTGCTAACACGCGATGATTATCTACCATATAATCATCATACAAACGAATAGCCGGCCAATAGCTTCGAATAAAAACAGAACAAGCATACACAAAGAACAAGGCCAAAATAATCAATAGTACAACTAAAAAGCCAATATCATTACTATAGTTTTTAGAAACTATCAAAAAAGGAATAGTTGTAAGTAACACAACAACCGCCCCCCAGTATATGCCGGTAATATTAAAATCAATTTTTGTTTTCATAATTATGGCATAAAATAAGATGCATTAATCCCTTTTACACCGGGTTTTGCAACAAACAAACCACCTGCAAGAGGATATTTCTCCTCATCCCCCGGTTGCATCCAATTTCGAGCGGTTGTAATAAACAATAAATCTTTATCTTTTCCACCAAAAGCAATTGAAGTAACATTTGGTGCCGGTACAACAAGAGTATCGAGTAACGTTCCGGTTTCAGGATTCCAACGACTCACAATGCCACCGCCCCAATGAGCAATCCACAACATTCCTTCTTCATCAAGAGTAGAACCATCGGGTGTTCCCCAACGTTTAGGAGTTGAAATTATTTTTGTTTTATGAGAAATATCCGCACGCACCGTATCGTAATCAAACTGCACCACAGAATATGTAGGAGAATCAATATAATACATTTTTGAACCATCGAGAGACCAACTTATTCCGTTAGAAACAGTTACACTATCCATTTTTTTGCTTATGGAAAAACCCGATTCCACTTTATACAAAGCCGCAATAGGTTCTGTAACATTATAATCCATAGTGCCAAGCCAAAGCGAACCATCTGGAGCACAGGTGCCATCATTAAAGCGAACCCGTGCAGTGTCGATATCGGGCAATACTTGTGCTTTAAGCTCTTTGGTGTCGAACGAAAATGTAAAAATACCGTTTGCCAGAGCCATAACAACCATATTTGAATCCATTGGTACTACTGTACCAATTTCCTGAGGTAACTGATACGAAAACATATCAGAAGTTTCAGGATAATACACAAAAAATTTCTTTCCACTTATGTCAGTCCATAAGAGGCGTTCATTTTTATAATCCCACATTGCACCTTCACCCACACCGGCTTTGGCATCATACACAAGCTGTACATCTTTTGAATTCATAGTACACGAAGTTAACAGAGTTACTAAACTCATACATAAAACGATAATAAAAGTACTTTTACGATACATGTTTTAAATCTTTAGAAATGTCATTAATTGTTTTATTATATTTTGATATTTGTTGTCCCAGCAAAAATAATTTTTCCTCATCGGGCTCTACACCCATTTTTTCAATTAGCTTATTGCGTTCCAATTCAATTCGCCGTTTTTTATACGTAAAAACTGTTTCTATCACAAGATTAGGCAATTTATCTCGCTCTGTTTCAACAAAACTTTCTTTTTTTGCCCAAAAATCACTTAATTTTTTATCCGAACTTATCATATCAACAACCAAATGAAGAAGAATTTGATTTGAATGATGCGTTAAATATTTCGAAATCTCGGTTTGCTTTTCATCGATATTTGTATAGTATTCCTCAAACAACTCTTTATGTATATCGTGCAAAAACTCCATCCCTCCATCAACAATTTCATGATAAACATAATCTTTCACAATAATCTCAGATTCAGCAGTAGGTAAGGTAACATGCTCCAGTCCATACAAAATCAACAGGTACAAAATATCGCGTTCAGTAAAACTATACGAATCTTCGCCTTTCTTCTGAGCTTTTTCGAGTTGTTTTTTTACGGTTGATTTTTGTTTTTCGAAAACTTGTTTTGAATACTCCTTCGAACGTCGATCTATAATCAGTTTTTGCGTTTGATCTGCAAGAATTTCTTCTGCAATACCAAGCATTTTGGAACTTTCAGAAAGATACACCGAGCGTTCTATTTGATTTGGAATAACCGAAATCGTATGCACAATATCCTGAATCAAACGAGCACGTTCTACCGGATCATTCTTTGTTTGCTCTGCAAAAAACTCCGTTTTAAACTGAATAAAATCCTTTTTTTCCGAAAGGATATACGATTGCAACTCCTCTTTTGAATGTTTTTGTGCAAATGAATCAGGATCCTCACCATCGGGCATTATAAGCACCTTCACATTGAGTCCTTGCTCAAGTATCATATTTATTCCACGAAACGAAGCTTTTATTCCGGCAGCATCACCATCATATACAATAACAATATTCGTTGTAAATCGTTTAATTAAAAGTATTTGCTCAACGGTAAGAGACGTTCCGGACGAGGCAACAACATTTTCTATACCCGATTGATGCATCGACATTACGTCGGTATAACCTTCTACAAGAATACACTCATCTTTTTTTACAATTTCGGAGCGGGAAAAATAAATACCATACAGGGTTTTACTTTTGTTGTATAATTCCGACTCGGGAGAATTAAGATATTTCGCTAATTTCTTTTCGGTATCGGTTACCATAATTCGACCGCCAAAACCAATAACATTTCCCGACAAACTGTGAATAGGAAACATTACACGGGCACGAAATCGGTCATAATACGCAGACTCACGCACAATAGTCAGCCCCGTTTGTTCAAGATACTCGATTTTATATCCCTTATCGAGTGCAGCACGAGTAAACGCATCTTTTTTTTGCGGACTATATCCGAGTTGAAATTTCGTAATAGTTTCATCGGTAAAACCACGTTCCTGAAAATAAGAAAGTCCAATAGATTTCCCCTCATCTGTCTCAACCAATTGCTTCTGAAAATAGGTATTTGCATACGTATTTACAACCTGTAAACTCTCACGAGTTGATTTTTTCTCCTTATCCTCCTCACTCAGTTCAGTTTCAACAATTTCAATATTATACTTTTTAGCAAGAAATTTAAGTGCATCAACATAAGGCATACGTTCATGCTCCATAATAAAACTCACCGAATTGCCACCTTTTCCGCAACCAAAACACTTAAAAATACCCTTTGCAGGTGACACCATAAACGACGGTGTTTTTTCATCGTGAAAAGGACAGCACCCTTTATAATTCGCCCCCGATTTTTTTAACGATACAAAATCCGATATCACCTCTTCGATATTGGCTCGTTCAAAAATCGTTTCTACTGTT
>CAZLCY010000094.1:0-9548 GCA_964558075.1 uncultured Bacteroidales bacterium | reverse complement strand
ATCCTATCAGGCAATGGAATTACTGTGGAGAAATGTGCATATGCCGGTCCTTTTATTTTTTTCCCTTTAAATGCTTTTGCTACAACTCCGAAGGTTGAGCCCCAACTAATAATAAGGGTGGAAAATTTTTTGTCGCCGATAATTGTGGGTTCAATCGCATTTGGGCTTATGAGTTTATTTTTTTTGAGTCGTTTTTCTACCATTGCTGTACGAACATCTGCATCTTCCGTTATACGTCCGGTTTCATCGTGCTCGTCACTGTCGACACAAACAAACCCTTTTCCATATCCCGGCACACCTCGCGGACTAATACCGGTATCAGTAATTTCGTAAGTTTTAAAATCCTTTTTGGTTTTTGTAATATGTTTTTCAATTGTAACTTTTGAAAAATCCGGTTTGGAGGTAAGGCTATAAGAATCGAGCAAAAATTGATCTGTTAATATAATAACCGGTACGCTGTATTGTGCTGCAAAATCGAATGCTTTTTTACTCAATTGTATACATTCGTCTAAGGTTCCGGGAGCTAATACAATTTTTGGAAACTCACCGTGCCCGGCAAAAACAGCTAACAGTAAGTCGCCTTGCTCTGTTCTCGTAGGTAAGCCTGTAGCCGGTCCCGGACGCATGCCGACATGCGTTACCGAAGGCACTTCGGTCATTCCCGACAGGCTGATGCCCTCTTCCATTAAGGCAAAACCACCGCCACTTGTAGTTGTCATTCCTCTTCCGCCGGCATACCAAGAGCCGAGAACCATATTTATTGCTGCAATTTCATCTTCTGCTTGTTCGACAACAATACCGAATGATTCTGCCTGATGTGCCAAAAATTCCAACACGCCTGTTCCCGGTGACATTGGGTAAGCTGCCATAAAATCACAACCTCCTGCTATTGCTCCCAGAGCTATTGCTTGTGTGCCATTTAGAATAGCAGAGTCTTTGGTTGAACTATTACGTGGTAAATTAATTTCTAAAACAGCATCTTTACCTATTGCGTACCCACCGTTAAAAGCTTCAATGTTTTGAGTAATAATTTTTTCTTCTTTTTCTTTAAAGGTCTTTTGTAATTGTTTTTTCCCGATACTTTTTTGTAAGGCGAGTATTCCAAATAAATATCCGAGAATAACGGTGTTTGTAAGTACCGGATTTCCTGCTTTGTTTGCAATGTCCATGAACGGGACATAAGTTGTTGTATATGCATCAGAAATAGATTCCGGAATATGTTTTTCTTCTCCGATTATGCGGGAATCTTTGTGGAGGCGATGTTGTACCCGTTCTGTACCATTTTTGCCGAGAACTATAAGTACATCTATCGATTCTTTAAATGATTGAATATGTGTGTCGCCAATTCGTATTTCGGTAGTGTTGTTGCCACCTCGTACTCTCGACATTACTTCGCTTGTAGAGAAAAAGTGTAATTTTTCTTCGCGGAGTGAATTAATAAAAAGTTTTTCAACTGTCTTTATTCCTTGTCCGGCTTCTCCGGATAAAACGATGCTTATTTCTTTTTTCATAATAGTATGTTTCGAAATATATATGTTTGTGTAATTCGATTTTAATGGTACTATGTGTTTTTAAACTTACTAATAAACATAAAAATTACAGTACATCAATGTTTTTTTGTCAATAATGTGTGTATATCATAAAAAAAAATGCGGTATGGCACTTTTTATTTTGTCTCTATTGATATTTATGAATATTCTTATATTTCTCTCGTTTTTTATTATATGTTTCACCTAACATACATTATGAATTTAATAGAATTTATAATACAATATCCGGGCGAAGATAACTGTAGAAAAAGTTTAAGAAAAATCGCAACCAAGTTGGTGTGGTATGTTCTAAATGTTTATCATTCTGAAATGAAAAAAAACTCCATGGGTTCGTATTGCTACGAAGAAAGCAAAATGGCAACTCTTGAATAGTTACCCTCAATGTAAAACCGGATTTTTGCAATCATATTTAGATGAATTTTGTTATATATTTAATCGCAGATAGTTTACAAAGCTTTATTTGTGAGTCTATTAGTTGCAGCGGTTAGTTATAAAAATTAATGTAGGTGTAAGAGCGTATAATCATTATAATTACATTTAAAATATTTGAATCCAACACGGTACGTTTTTATATGAAAATAATTTCAGCTTGTATTTCAGTGATTTTAAAAATAAAGTGTACTTTTATTGAATGTTCGAGAATAAGAACAAAACAGAAGCATATACATACATTTTTTATACGATAACCATCAATACTGTACGAACATGAATACTGAACTCGATATTTGTAAACAATGCACAAAACGTGAAATGAATTTTACGCAAGGAATAGTGTGTAGTTTGACACATGAAAAACCGGTTTTTGAAGATGATTGTGCTCATTTTGAGAAAGACGAATCGGTTGAGGAACGAGAACAGTTTGTGAAAAAAACATATAAACCCAAAGAATTGAAACCAAATACTCAACGTGCAAAAACAGCAATGACTCTAATATCAATTGTGTTGGGGTTAGAGATAGTGTCTCTTGTTTCAAGTGGCATGCAATATAGTTTACTTCAAACTTTATCTCAGGGCAGACCTGTGACTAATGCCGTTGCAGAAGCAAACGATCTTCGGGAACAGACGATTGCAATTGTGTATATGACTGTGTATATAATATCAGGAATAACGTTTATTCGGTGGTTTCGAAGAGCATATTACAATTTGCATCAAAAGGTTACACGTTTATCAAATTCAGAAGGCTGGGCTGCGGGTTCGTGGTTTGTCCCTATAGTCAGTTTATATATGCCATATCAGATAATGAAAGAATTATATGAGGAAACAAAGAATTATATTTCTACTCATGGTTTGAAGAATGTTTTATTGGCCACTCGATTTCTTGGGTTGTGGTGGGCATTATGGATTGGGAGTAATATTTTCGGACAAGTTATTTATCATATGTCGAAGGGAGCTGCTTCTTTGACGCAACTTGCCAATGTAACTATCCTCAGTATAATAGGAAGTGTTATTGGTATTGTATTGGCTATTGTTACTATTCGGGTAATAAAAAATTATGCCGATGCAGAAGGGGTATTGTTTGAACAAGCTGAAATGCTTTCAATTACTGAATAGATGGTTATAAAAAAAGGCTGTCATATAGTGATTATTTGACAGCCTTTTTTTTATGAAAAATAAATAAATAAAAGTATTAATCTAATGCATATCGTGACCTGTTTTTTGCTTCCAGGTTTGAAGGCATGCCGGTAAGGTATTCATCAACTACTCTCGCACATTCTCGACCTTCATGAATTGCCCATACTACAAGTGACTGTCCGCGACGCATATCGCCGGCAGAAAATACACCCTTAATGTTTGTGTTGTATTTTTCATAATCGGCATCAACGTTTCCTCTGCTGTCGTAGTGCATTCCTAAATCGTCAAGTAAGCCTTCGTGTTGAGGGTGCACAAAACCCATTGCAAGAAAGGCGTAATTGCAGGGAATTTCGCGTTCGGTTTCAGGGAATTCTATAAAATTCGGACGTTCACCTTTTTTTGGTTTTTCCCATTTAATATCTACAATTTTGAGTGCTTGTAAATTACCGTTTTTGTCCGCAATAAATTCTTTTGTAAGAATAGACCATAATCTTTCGCATCCTTCTTGATGTGAAGATGATGTTCGTAAAATATTCGGCCATTCGGGCCATGGATTGTCAACGCCACGTTCTTCTTTCGGTTTTGGAAGCAACTCAAGTTGCGTAATAGATTTTGCACCATGACGGTTTGATGTTCCCACACAATCAGAACCCGTATCGCCACCACCAATAACTACAACATGGGCATCTTTCACGTTTATCGGTTCATCGCGAAGTTCAGAGCTTCCTTGTACTCTTTTGCTGTTGTCTTTTAAAAATTCCATTGCAAAATATACCCCTTTGTGTTCTCGTCCCGGAACAGGGAGGTCGCGCGGAATAGTTGAACCGCCGCATAATACGATTGCATCAAATTCTTCTTTTAATTGTTTTGCGGTAATGTCAACACCAACGTTGGTGCTTGGTTTAAATATAATTCCTTCTTCTTCCATGAGAGCAATTCTGCGGTCAATAACAGATTTGTCTAATTTATAATCAGGAATACCGTAGCGTAAAAGACCACCAATTCTATCGTCGCGTTCAAAAACAGTTACCGAATGCCCGGCTTTGTTTATTTGTGCAGCAGCAGCCAGCCCGGAAGGTCCGGAGCCAACAACGGCAACTTTTTTATTTGTTCTGAAAGACGGAGGAGATGCTTTTACCCAACCATGTTTGTAGGCATGTTCAATGATTTGTTTTTCAATCAATTCAATGGCAACAGCCGGTTTGTTTATTCCCAATACACAAGAAGATTCACATGGTGCCGGACAAATTCTGCCGGTAAACTCCGGAAAATTGTTCGTTGAATTTAGTATTTCGTATGCTTGTAACCAGTTTTGTCGATACACAGCATCGTTAAATTCAGGGATAATGTTTCCAAGCGGACAGCCACTATGACAAAACGGAATGCCGCATTCCATACATCGAGCAGATTGAATTTCGGTTTTTCGAGTACTGAAGTCTAAATAAAACTCAGCATAATCTTTTACTCTTTCCTCCGGTTTTTTTTCCTCCGGCAGTTCTCTGTTATATTCTAAAAATCCTGTTGGTTTTCCCATAGCAGTAATGTTTAATCGTTTTTTTTTCTTTTATTATTCTGCCGTAGCAGCTTCCATTTTTTTGCGTTCTTCAATAACGCGTTTAAAGTCACGAGGATATACTTTCACAAAAGCTTCTAAAGCGTCGTCCCAATTTTCTAATAGCTCACGAGCAAGAGAACTGTTTGTGTATTCCAAATGATTAGATATGAGATCTTTCAGAAGAGTAACATCCTCAAATGGCACTTTTTCTAGATCTACAGATGCTTTGTTACAGCAGTTATCAAATTTATTTTCAGGGTCGTAAATGTAAGCTATACCACCACTCATACCGGCAGCAAAGTTAATTCCAAATTTACCCAAGACAACCACAGTTCCACCGGTCATATATTCACAGCCGTGATTACCGATACCTTCAACTACCGTTTGTACACCGGAGTTTCGTATACAAAAACGTTCGCCCGCCATACCGCGGATGTAGGCTTCACCACTTGTTGCTCCGTAAAAGGCAACATTACCAATAAGAACATTTTCTTCGGGAACAAAAGTAGATTTTTCATCGGGTTTAATAATTAACTTGCTGCCCGATAATCCTTTTCCGAAATAATCGTTTGCATCACCGTTAATTTTAAACGTTAAACCTTTTTGCCCGAACGCTGCAAATGATTGTCCTGCCGAGCCGGTAAAGGTATATGTGATTGTGTCCTCAGGAAGTCCTTTACCTCCATATTTTTTTGATATTTCATGCGACAGCATAGTTCCTACTGCTCTGTCTGTATTTCGGATAATGAAATTTTTTGTAACTTTCGTTCCTTTTTCAAGTGCAGGAAGAGCCTGTTTTATTAATTCTCTATCGAGAATCGTGTTTATTGCATGCTTTTGTGTTTGTGTTTGATGCAAATCAAATTCCGGTTCCGATGGCACTTGATAAATGATACGACTTAAATCAACATTTTGGATTTTCCAATATGAAATATCTTGACGTTGTCGTAATAAATCGGATTGACCAACCATTTCATCTACGGTTTTGAATCCATTTTGTGCCATTATTTCACGCAATTCTTCAGTCATGAATTTTATTAAATTTACCACATGTTCAGGTTTTCCCTTAAACACTTTTCGTAAATCTTTATTTTGCGTTGCTATTCCTACCGGACAGGTGTTGAGGTGACATTTTCTCATCATAATACAACCTTCGGCAATAAGAGCAGCGGTTGCAACCCCCCACTCTTCAGCACCCAATAAAGTCGCAATTGCTAAGTCTCGACCCGATTTCATTTGACCATCGGTCTGAACAATTATGCGGTTACGAAGTTTGTTGATTACTAATGTTTGATGAGCTTCTGCAAGTCCCATTTCCCATGGAGAACCGGTATGATGGATTGAAGATATTGGAGAAGCTCCGGTGCCACCATCGTGTCCTGAAATAAGAACTTTGTCTGCAAATGCTTTTGCAACACCTGCGGCAATTGTACCAACGCCTGCTTTTGAAACTAACTTAACGTTTATTTGAGCTTCCGGATTCGCATTTTTAAGATCAAATATTAATTGAGCTAAATCTTCAATAGAATAAATGTCGTGATGAGGTGGGGGAGAAATAAGACCTACTCCCGGAGTTGAATGACGAACACGTCCAATCCAATCATCTACTTTGTGTCCGGGTAACTGTCCACCCTCACCGGGTTTTGCCCCCTGAGCCATTTTTATTTGAATCTCGTTACAGTTTGAAAGATAATGAGATGTTACACCAAAACGACCCGATGCAACTTGTTTAATCGCAGAACGTTCCCAATCGCCATTTTCTTTTTGTACAAAACGGATTTCATCTTCTCCACCTTCACCTGAGTTCGATTTTCCGCCGAGTCTGTTCATTGCAATAGCAAGGGTTGAGTGTGCTTCGTGAGAAATTGAACCAAACGACATTGCACCTGTTGCAAATCGATGATAAATTTTTTCTGCCGGTTCCACTTCGCTTATAGGAATAGGATGCCTGTTGCCTTTAAATTCTAATAATCCTCGTAGCGTAAATTGTTGATCTGTTTGATCGTTTATTAATTTTGCATATTGTTTATACAATTCGTAATTATCTGTGCGAACTGCTTGTTGAAGAAGCGAAATTGTTTGTGGATTCAATAGGTGTTTTTCGCCTCGTTGTTTCCACTGATGAAGTCCACCTTCTTCGAGTCGTTGGTTTACGATAGGTTTTTCAGGATATGCTGCAAAATGTTTTGCGAGTGTTTCCTTTGCAATGTCTTCAAAATCTAAACCACCAATTTTTGAAACTGTACCTTTAAAGCAAAGGTTAATAACTTTTTCTCCCAAACCATAGCATTCAAAAATCTGTGCACCACGGTACGATTGAAGTGTAGAAATCCCCATTTTTGAAAATATTTTGAGAAGTCCGGCACCAATTGCAGAAACATATGCTTTGTTTGATTCTTCAATTGCTGTTTCTTTATTAATGTATCGTCCTTTTTCCAACGATGTTATAGTTTCAAACGTTAAATAGGGGTTTACTGCATTTGCACCATATCCAATAAGAGTTGCAAAATGGTGTGTTTCAGAAACATCACCGGCTTCTACAATTATTCCGGCACGTACTCGAAGACCATTTTGAACTAAGTGGTTGTGTAATGCTCCAACAGCAAGTAAAGTTGGAATAGCAGCCCGATCTTTAGATGTGTTTCGATCCGAAATAATTAAGATATTTGATGTTTTGTCTATAATAGCTGTGTCGGCATCCGCACACATTCGTTTAATTGAATCTTCAAGACTATTAGGTTCGTTTACAGCTTTAAATGTTGCATCAAGCTGAGTGACCCGAAAATCAGGATGTTCAATGTGGCGTAATGCATCAATTTGCTCGTTTGTAAGCACCGGTTGGTCAAATGATATTTGTTTGGCGTGTAATGACGAGATTGAAAGCATATTAAACGAACGACTTACCGATGTTTGGAGCGACATAATAATTTTTTCGCGAATAGGATCGATAGGAGGGTTCGAAACTTGTGCAAATTGTTGTTTAAAGTAATTAGAGATATGACGTGCTTGTTTCGATAAAATAGCCAAAGGACTGTCATTTCCCATTGAACCAATTGGATCCGCACTTTTATTAACCATTTCGCTTATTACCGATTTAACCGTTTCCTGAGTAAATCCATATGCAATTTGCCGTTGTGTAAGTGTTTCCGGATCATCGGAATATGTTGGTTCTTCGGGAACCGGAATATCATTTATATGAACTTTATTTTGTGAAACCCATGTTCGGTATGGATATTCGGAACAAATACGATTTTTGATTTCTTCGTCACTAATAATACGTCCCTCGTGAAGGTCGGCTATAAACATTTTTCCGGGTTGTAAACGACCTTTTTGAACAACTTTGCTTTGATCTATTTCTATTGCTCCTGTTTCAGATGCCATTATAAGAGTTCCGTCTTCAAGAAGAGAATAGCGAGATGGACGTAGACCATTTCTGTCCAAAGTTGCACCAATAATATGACCGTCTGTAAAACTTACTGAAGCCGGACCATCCCACGGTTCAACAATGCTGGCATGATATTCATAAAAGGCTTTTTTAGGGTCTGTCATGTCCGTATCGTTTTGCCATGCTTCCGGAATAAGCATCATCATTACGTGAGGCAATTCCCGACCACTTAAAACCAACATTTCTATCATATTGTCTAAGTTTGCCGAGTCAGAGTTCTCATGGTCGCAAATCGGTCGTAATTTTTCTATTTCTTCTCTCGAAAAGAGGGACGATTCAAATAAGGTTTCGTTCGATAAAACTCTGTTTACGTTACCCCGAATTGTGTTTATTTCACCATTATGAGCAATATACCGGAATGGCTGAGCCAATTTCCATTTTGGAAATGTGTTTGTCGAAAAACGAGAATGTATCATTGCCAATCCGGAAATCATTTTCGGATTGTTAAGATCCGGAAAATATGTGCGAACCTGATATGTCGTAAGTTGACCTTTGTAAACTATTGTTTTATACGACAATGTTGGTATATGAAAATCTTCGGCATGTTTCGGAAAAGTTTTTTTGAACATGTTGAATGACCAGTTGCGCAGAACAAATAGTTTTCGTTCGAGTTCTTCTCCACTTATTGATGAATCTTTTGCTACAATAAAAGCCTGCTCTATTTTTGGTTCGGTTGAGAGTGCTGTTTTGCCAATACCATTTCTATTTACCGGCACATTTCGATAACCCAAAAGTTCTAAACCTAAAAACTCAAGACAATCATTGAAAATTTTTCTGCTTGCTTCACGAATTTTCACATCGTTTGGAAAATATATCATTCCAACACCATATTTTCCAAAGTTGGGCAGCGTTATGCCGATTTTTTCACATTCTTCGGAAAAGAAATCGTGAGGAATTTGTATTAATACGCCGGCACCATCACCGGTAGTTTCTTCATATCCTACTGCACCTCTATGCTCCATGTTCTCAAGCATTTTTAGAGCATCATCAATAATCTTGTGTGACTTTTTCCCTTTTAGGTTTGCGATGAAACCTATCCCACATGCGTCATGTTCGTAACTCGGGTCATACAAAGATTTTTTTTGAAATTCTTCCATACGTTTAAGTTATTGTTTTGATTTAAAAATCAAATATTAATTTTAATTCATTAGCAAAAGTATTCTTTTTGCTTTCATATTAAAAGTATATTCTTAAAAAATTACTATTAATAATTACATATTTTTTTGTGATATCAAGCAGGTGAGTGTTTTATTTTGTTGATATTCAGTGCCTTTAAGTGCTGGCAAGAACTCTCTGTAATAGTCTGTTTCTTGTTTCCCAAAAGATATTGGGATAATGGTAAGTTGTTCACATATCAGTTGTTATTTAGTGCTTGCGAGAAAAGTCTTAATTTTAGAAGTCTCTGCATGGAAAACTTCAAAGACAA
>CAZLCY010000093.1:0-9582 GCA_964558075.1 uncultured Bacteroidales bacterium | reverse complement strand
TTTTTCCATTCGAGAAGAGTTTATCATTTTCTCTTGCGGATTTATACGCATTGCAACATCAAGAAATTCTTTATCCAAAAACGGCACACGTCCTTCTACACCCCAGGCAGCAAGAGTTTTATTGGCACGCAAACAATCATACATATGAAGCTTGCCCAATTTACGTACTGTTTCTTCATGAAATTCCTTTGCATTCGGAGCTTTATGAAAATAAAGATACCCGCCAAAAATCTCATCGGCACCCTCTCCAGACAATACCATTTTTATTCCCATCGACTTAATAACCCGAGCCAACAAAAACATAGGAGTACTTGCACGAATAGTTGTCACATCGTAAGTTTCTATATGATAAATCACATCACGCAAGGCATCAATTCCTTCTTGAATGGTAAAATGAATTTCGTGATGTATGGTTCCAATATAATCAGCCACTTTTTTTGCTGCTGTCAAATCAGGAGAACCTTCGAGACCAATTGCAAATGAATGCAGCTGGGGCCACCAAGCCTCTTGCGTATCATTTGATTCGATACGCATTTTTGAAAACTTTTTTGCCAATGCCGAGGTAATTGAAGAATCTAATCCACCCGAAAGTAACACACCATAGGGCACATCAGACATTAACTGCCGGTGAACTGAATCTTCCAAAGCCTGAGCTAAATCTTCTATTGAAGTGGGATTATTTTTAACCGCATCATAATCGTACCAATCACGCTCATACCATTTACGTAACTCACCAAACTTGCTCGAAAAAAAGTGCCCCGGCAAAAATTCTTGGTATTGTAAACAAACACCTTCCAAAGCTTTTAATTCGGAAGAAAAATACAATTGCCCAAATCGGTCTCTTCCATAATACAAAGGAATGATACCCATATGATCTCGAGCAACTAAATACTCATCTTGTTCAATATCATATAAAATAAAAGAAAAAATACCACTTAAATCTTCAATGCAATCAATTCCTTTTTCTTGATATAATGCTAAAATAACCTCAGAATCTGATTGTGTTTGATATTCATAAAACGATGATGTTCGTTCGCGAATATACTGATGATTGTAAATTTCACCATTTACAATAAGTACACATTTATTATCAGGACTAAATATTGGTTGATTTCCACTTGTTGGATCAACTATTGACAACCGTTCATGTGCAAGAATTGCATTATCATGAGTATATATCCCCGAACAATCCGGTCCGCGATGCCGAAGTTTTCTCGACATTTCTAAAGCTTTTATTCTTAAATCTTTTGTATCTGTTTTGATATCAAAAATTCCTAAAACACTACACATATTGTTACTTTTTTTTACAATTAATATAGTGCGAAATTACAATATGAAATGTATTATAGCAAGTTTTATTACATTTTTTTATAAAAAAAGCGTTTTTAATTATTAGTTGTAATCAACTTAATAGTTTTAATACGAATTACACATCATTTTCACAAAGAAGTATGTCTATCATAAGAGGCACTTACATCGGGTTTCCTTTTTAAAATAACACAACCATTGCGTTGAATCATTTATTTTACAACCGGCTCTACTTTTTTTGTTTGTTTTTTTTTGGCCACACTTTTAGTCATGTAGAATGCGTTTATTGTTTTTCTTTTGTATGTTCCTGCATATGTGTTGTGGATAGATTTATGATTTTTTTCTCTACCCATTACAAAAAACATATCACGACACATTCGATATAAAAACCAAAAGTTATCAAGACCGATACATTATAATAATGGATAAATTGAAGGTGAGATGTCCTTCGTCACTAGTTTACAAAAAAAGGAGCTGCTTCCGAAAAAACAGCCCCTTTACATAACCCAAAACTACACTATATAAAAACTATACGATATAATTAGTTATACACGCTTTGTCCGTGTTCATGAACATCCAAACCTTCGATTTCTGTCACACGTGACACTCGAAGACCGAAAATTGCATTAATACCTTTCATCAGAACATACGATACAATTATGGTGAATGCCATTATAGAGAATACACCGATAAACTGTACAAAAAGTTGATCCATACCGCCACCATAGAATAAACCTTCAGTAGTGTGTAACAATCCAACCATCAATGTTCCAATAGCTCCACTTGTACCGTGAACAGAAATCGCACCAACCGGGTCATCTACTTTGAGCACTTTATCGATAAACTCAATAGAGAAAATCAGCACCACACCGGCAATAAGCCCAATTAAAACTGCTCCTCCCGGAGATACCACATTACACCCGGCAGTAATAGCTACCAAACCTGCAAGTGCACCATTGAGCGACATTGACAAATCTGCTTTTTTGTATCGAATCCATGTTACAAAAAGAGTAGCAAGAAAAGCAGTCGCAGCAGACAAGTTTGTTGTAATAAATATTTTCGCAACATTTAATACCGAATCACTGTCTTCACCAACAGAAAAAGCCAACTCAGAACCGGGGTTAAACCCGAACCATCCTAACCAGAGGATAAATACCCCTAAGGCACCAAGTACTAAGTTATGTCCGGGAATAGCTTGCGATTTACCTTTCACATATTTTCCGATACGCGGACCTAAAATTACCGCACCAACAAGACCAGCCCAAGCTCCTACCGAGTGAACGATAGTAGAACCTGCAAAGTCATGAAAACCAAGTTCACTTAACCATCCGCCACCCCATGTCCAGTGACCTTGAATCGGATAAATAATTGCCGTTAATACCAATGTAATTAAAATGTACGAACCAAACTTTGTTCTTCCCGCCATAGCTCCCGACAAAATAGTTGCCGCAGTGGCAGCAAACACCGATTGGAACCACACATCAGTAAACGGATTGAGACCTGTTCGTTCTAAAGCCGCAGTTTTTTCAAACTCGGTCACCGAATCACCCACAATAGAGAAATCCAATGTTCCAATTATTCCGGCAATATCGGTGCCGTACATGAGGGAAAACCCGACAAAAAAGAAAGATAAGGATCCAATACTAAAATCCACAAAGTTCTTCATTAAAATGTTTCCCGCATTTTTAGCTCGTGTAAAACCGACCTCAACCATTGCAAATCCAGCTTGCATAAAAAAGACCAGAATCCCGGCTATCAATACCCATAAGTTATCTAAAGTATACATAATTGCTATTTTTTTAACTGTTATTTACTATTCTTTATCTTTGTAATAAATTGCTTCGGGGCCACGCTCTCCATTTCTAATTCGCACAGTTTCATCAATAGGAGATATAAATATCTTCCCATCTCCAATTTCACCGGTAGCAGCTGAATCCAGAATTGTTTTCACCGTAACATCAACAAAAGCATCATTTACAATGATTGACAAAATACGTCGTTCGATATCACTGGTATCGTATTCTGTTCCCCGATACTGCTTTTTATCGTGTTTTTTTCCTACTCCGCGCACATCCCAAAAAGAAAAGAATTGCACACCGACTTCGTTAAGAGCTTCTTTTACATCTTCGTAAAGATCTCGTCTGATAATAGCTTCGACTTTTTTCATATTCGTAATTTTTAATGATTTGCTAACTAAAGTGATATTCCGGCATATACATAAAACGCCTCATTGTATGGATTTAAAGTCATTGCCCCAACAATAGGAAGAGTGAATGAATCGGAAATTTTCAAGTCTTTTGACTTACTCAACGTAATGTTGCAAATACCAAAATCACCTGATGATGTGTAAGCACCGTTACCCGCACCAATTGCCAAATCAAAAACATCAAGCGAGTAGGCAAGTTCTACATACACATCTTCGGTATCATCTCCGAGCATATATGCTCCGGTAAAACTAAATGCACCGGCTTCATACGAAAGTGAAGGTTCAATAAAATGCATAGTCTCAAAATCCATCCAATTTCCACCGAAATAATAGTCGGTAACAGTAAGACTTAAACCAAAGTCAAATGAATATCCCAAATATAAATCCATTTCAAGAGCTTCCACTCCACCGGAATTAACAGACCCCCACGAACCAAATGTTAATCCTCCCGCAGACAACTCCATCCAAGGTTGGAAAGCAGCACCTGTACCGAATTTTGTACCACGCCACACATAACTACTGTAAACATCCATCCCAACATCAGACGTAACTGCTGACTCTTTTACTTCAGTTTCTTCAGTTTCTTGAGCCGACACTGTTGTCATACTCATTGCAATACAAGCTATTGCTGTTCCAATCAGCTTGTGAAAGTTTGTTTTTTTCATAATAATAATTTTTAAATTAATAAATTTGTATACTGCAAACTTAGGTTCTTTGAGAAGCCCAAACTATCAGCAAAAACTCGGGATTTTGCGTCTGTGTTTTACGGAGAACACATGCGTGATTTACGGAGAAGTTAAGTGGAGTTTGAGTTGGCAGTCGAGAAACACAAACAAAAATGTCAGAAATCACATACCATTACACCATTCAATCGGTCAATTTATGAGTACATATGGTTCTTTGAACTGCACAATTTATCATATCACCCCCACCAAGGAGTACAGGTTGCACAAACATGTAATTATAATATTATTTTGACGCATATGCTTTTTTTTCAACTTCTTTGCGACTTTGCGACTTTGCGAGAAATAAACCACTCCTTTTGCCTGCCTCTTGCCTCTTGCCTTTTGCCATATTTTTTGACAACACTAAATAATCAGACAACCATTATATATTATTAGAAGCAATACATGTAATAAAGCATTTATTATATAATTCGTAATTCATAATTCATAATTCATAATTCTTCTTTGCGACTTTGCGACTTTGCGAGAAAAATAACTCAAACTAATACTGCAATTATGAAATTTCACCCTCAAAACATACAATTAAACTCAAATAATTAATAGTTTTGTACTGATAATAATCCTAAATAAACAAAAAATATGAAAGTACTCCTTACCGGCGGAACCGGATTTATCGGTTCATATGTATTAATGCAATTAGTAAAAGAAGGTCATGATGTTACCGTATTGGCTCGTAATGCTCAAAAAGTTCCGGCATTTACCACTATGAAACAAGTGGAAGTGCTCGAAGTACCTATGACAGATTTTGAAGGCACAAAACAGGCATTAAAGGGAAAAGACGCATGTATTCATGTTGCTCTCAACTACAACGACGACAGCGGATATGACATGCTTATGAACGACACAGCACCATCCGTCTTTTTAGCTTCAGAAGCAGCAAAAGCAGGGGTGAAACATTTTATTTACACCTCGTCAACTGCAGCACTCGATAATATTTACAGCCTCCCCGACCCTTTTGTAAATTCGGCGGCACACGATGTTATTTCTGCCCAAACAAAACAAGATCCGCAATCATATTACGGAGCAACAAAAGCTGCGGTGGAAAATTTCTTATTAGCTATTGGCAGTCAAACCGATATGCGAGTTAATATTATTCGTCCGGGATACACCTTTGGAAATCCGGTTATGGCAGGAGCCTTCACACAACCCGATAGTCGGTTTAAAGATATTGTACAAGCAGCTGTTTCGGGAGAAAAGTTAGAAATTATAAAAAACGACGGCACACAGTTCTTATGGGGCGGAGATATAGCAAAAATATATACTGCGGTCTTAAACGGGAATATGCAGAAAAAGATTTATTTCGGTTTATCGAATCAATTTACCTCATGGGAATTTATTGCACGAGAAGCAATAAAACAAAGTAAATCATCGTCTGAATTAATCATCAAAGATTTAGGATGGAGCGAAAAACCTATACTATTTGACGTCTCTGACATTGAAAAAGATTTTGGATTTTCTTTTTCACCTCATCCACATATTGAAGAACATGTGGCATATTATGTTAACCTCTTAACATAAAAAAAAGCACATTAAAACAGAGTGAAAATTCTTTATTTCACTCTGTTTTAATAATTATACAGATTTTGCATTAATTTTTTTCAACAGTCCAACCAAAATCATACACACGATAAGAGAAATACCGGCAATAACGAAAGATTGGTTGTAATTTCCCGATGAAGCATATAAGGATTGTGACATTCGGCTAAAAATAGAGCCTCCCAGTCCCCATGCAGACATAAGGATTCCAAAATTAACCCCGAAATTTTTCATTCCCCAGAAGCTTTTTGAAAAAGAAGGAAACAGCGAAAGATTTGTTCCGTAATTAAAGCCGATAAAGGTTGCAATTAAAACAATAACCAACGCAGAGGGATTCGACCCGATAACCGGAATTGAAAGAAACATAAGTGATGCCTGAAACACTAAGATAATAAATAGCGTTGTTATTTTACCTATTTTATCGCTCATAATTCCCGCAACAATTCGTCCGGAGGCATTACCAATAGCCATAATAGCCACCGCAACAAAAGCCATATCGCCCATACTTTCTTTTGCCATACCGGAAATACCGCCAATAATCATAAGCCCGGCACCGGCACCGATAAAAAATATAATCCACAAAAGATAAAACTGAGGTGTTTTTAGAATCTGCGAAGCGGTTAAATCCTTTTCAGTTATTATTGGTGACGTACCAGCTACCTCTCTTTTTCCTGCCGGCGGCACATACCCTTTGGGTGGGTTTACAAGGAAAAATGCTGCACCACACACAATAACGATAAACATAATACCAAATAAAAGCATTGCGTGTTGCAAACCAAAACTATTGACAAAATACGTAGCTAAAGGAGCTATATACACGGGAGCTAAACCAAATCCGGAAACCACAAGTCCGGCAATGAGACCTGTTTTTTTCGAAGAAAACCATTTAAGAGCAGGAGGTGTCGCCGATGAATATCCGAAACCGATACCTGTTCCGGTTAATAAACCAAAACCAAGTAGCCACACATAATAATTGGTAGTTAATGAAATAAGAATAAACCCAAATCCAACTAATAACCCACCAATAAGAGCCGTCATCCGCGGACCTTTTTTATCTTGCAACTTTCCGGCAAAAATCATGGAAAAAGCAAAAGTTAAAATACACAATGCATAGGGATCATTAAGCGATGCAGTGTCCCAATCAAATGCACCTTCACCACCTTTTTGAATAGAATCTAAAATACTATCTTTAAAAATACTCCAGGTATATAGTATACCTAATGCTAAATTAATTGTTAAACCTGCCATGGCAACAATCCATCCTTTGTTTTGTACCGTTTCTGTTGTCATTGTTACTTGTATTGTTAAATAAGTTAAAAATTATTTCCAAATCGAGTTTGAAACGGCAAAAATAAAACTATTTATGGTTGAATTACTATAAATTGCAAGTTTTCGATTCACATACATAGATAAAAAAAAGGGATACTCACCGGATTTCGATATAATTGTACAAAAAAAAATGTGGATACAGACATTACACTATCTCCATCCACATTTCCCTTTTGTCTTGTCTTTGAAGTTTTCCATGCAGAAACTTCTAAAATTAAGACTTTTCTCGCAAGCGCTAACTAACAAATTCTAACGCAAACCCATCAACAAGAATTAATGAATCTCAATTGCACGAGCGGGTTTTGGCTTTAATTCTTCACGTTTTGGCACTTGCACATGCAAAATACCATTTTCATATTTTGCTTCTACTTTGTCTACGTCTACCAATTCACGCGGCAAATTGAAACGTCGTTCAAATGAAGAATATGAAAATTCTCTTCGTGCAAAATTTGATTCATTGTTCTCTTGTTCCGACTCTTTTTCTACCGAAATAGTCAAAACATCATTGTCGACATTTACATTAAAGTCTCCTTTTTCATAACCCGGTGCGGCAACATCAATAACAAATTCATTTTCATTATCAATAATGTTTACTGCCGGTGAAGATTTTTGTGTACTACGAGTTAACCAGTTATCACTGAAAAAATCATCAAACACATTTGAAAATCCGGGGTAATAACCATTGTTTGCTTTTACTAGTGTCATAATTACTGCACTCCTTTCTAATTAATTATACATTTTTTTTAATTCATTTATTTTTATTTTCACTTCTCATTGTTCAAACCATATACCAGAAAATCAATATTTTCAAACAAAACATTGAAAATCAACATTTTAATAAGAACCACAAAAAGACATTTTGTCACCCAAAAGTAACCGAAAACTGTCATTTTAACACCTACAACACTACACAACCAACACATATAACTAAAAACCAAAAACATATACATTTCTAAAATCGTAATCTATTTTTTTTGAACTCACAAAACACAATTCACATTTTTTCCATACATTTGCAAAATAAAAGACAGATTAACTAGTAATATGAAGATTTACACTAATCCCGAACGAACTTCTTGGAACGAAATTACTCGTCGTGCAACTATGCAAAACGAAAAATTGCAGCACACTGTGCAATTAATTTTACAGGATGTAAAAAGTCGTGGTGATAAGGCACTTATTGAGTATTGTCAAAAATTCGACAACCCCTCACTTTCAAATATTGTTGTTAGTTCCGAGGAAATACAAGCTGCATCACAGTTAATTTCCGAAGATTTAAAACACGCAATTCACACAGCTATTCGAAACATTCGCACCTTTCATACTCGTCAGGAGGAAATTCCTTCTGTGACGGAAACACAATTTGGGGTTAAGTGCTGGAGAAAAAGTATTGCCATCGAAAAGGTTGGGCTATACATTCCGGGTGGCACAGCTCCATTGTTTTCCACCATACTCATGCTTGCTGTTCCTGCTACTATTGCGGGCTGCAAAGAAATTATTCTCTGCACTCCCGAAGGAAAATCGGGTATTCACCCTGCTATATTATATGCTGCGGAACAAACCGGAGTAACAGCTATGTATAAAGTTGGTGGAGCACAAGCTATTGGTGCTATGGCATACGGAACAGAAAGCGTGCCGAAAGTGCATAAAATTTTCGGGCCGGGAAATCAATTTGTAACACACGCAAAAATGATGGTAAATGCGGAAGGTATTGCTATTGATATGCCGGCAGGCCCATCCGAAGTTATGGTAGTTGCTGATGAATCTGCTCGCCCTGATTTTATTGCAGCAGATTTACTTTCTCAATGCGAACACGGGAGAGACAGTCAGGCACTATTAGTTACACATTCACAGGAAATAGCACAAAAAACGGTCGAAGAAGTTAATACCCAAATAATACAATCGGAACGTCAGGAGCTTACAGAAGCATCAAAACAAAACAGTAGAATTATTGTATTTGATTCAAAAGATGATATTATTGATTTTATGAATGAATACGCTCCGGAACACCTTATTCTTTCGGTAGAAAATGCATTTCAATTTAGTAAAAAAGTTATTAATGCCGGTTCGGTTTTTCTTGGCAACTATTCTCCCGAAAGTGCCGGTGATTATGCTTCGGGCACAAACCATACCTTACCGACAAATGGCTACGCAAAAGCATTCAGCGGTGTTTCTCTGGATAGTTTTGTAAAAAAAATTACTTTTCAAGAAATTACCGAAGACGGTCTTCGAGAATTAGGGCCAATAATTGAAACAATGGCAGACGCTGAAATGCTTGATGCTCATAAAAATGCGGTTTCTATTCGATTACAGTATTTACAAAACAACAATACCTAAACTTTGTGAAAAAATTTAATCTCAACCAGCTATTACGAACAAACATTCGCAATGTTGAACCATATTCTACCGCACGAGACGAATATTCGGGTAAAGCATTGGTAACTCATGATGCAAATG